>JAVCCB010000006.1 GCA_030765685.1 Candidatus Tantalella remota
AAACATTGTTGTGGCAGCTGGATAATGCCAGCGTAGGGAGGTGAGGACCCTGTGCGGCAGCGCGGGGTTTTTTTATGGATAAAATAATAAATAACAGCCTGTATCTGGTTACCGGGACCGAATATTCCAAAGGCCGGGATACGCTTGAAGTCACCGAAAAAGCTGTTCTCGGCGGGATAGATATCCTTCAGATGAGAGAGAAAGACATGTCCCCTGAGGAACTGTTGGATCTGGGGTTGGCGCTTAAGAAGTTGTGTTCCGAAAACAATGTCACTTTTATCGTTAATGACGACCCTCATTTGGCTAAAGAACTGGACGCCGACGGCGTTCACTTGGGGCAGGAAGATCTTTTGAGGTATTCGGTGGAAAGGACGCGGGAAATAGTCGGCGTGAATAAGATAATAGGCGTTTCTACGCATTCTGTGGAACAGTTCCGCGCGGCATGCGAAAAAGACTGTGACTATATCGCTTTTGGCCCGGTATTTCATACGCTGACAAAAAATTACACCATAGGAATAGGCGATGTTGAAGAGGTGTTGAGCGTCGCGGCTAAACCAGTTGTTTTTATAGGCGGTATCAACGCGGACAATGTCGGTTCCGTTCTTGATAAAGGAGCGAAAAATATAGCCGTTATAAGGGCTGTCGCCCAGGCGGAAGATGTGACCGCCGCCGCATGCCGGATAAAGGACATAATGTCCGGAGGAAGAGATGACACTTAAGATAAACGGAAAAGAAGAGATATTGGAAAAGGAAATGACTTTAACGGGCCTTATCAAAGACAAAGGTCTTAATGGTAGGAACATAGTAATAGAGTGTAACCTTGAAATAGTTCCGCGCCAGACGTGGGGCAAAGTTGATGTAAAAGATGGCGACAGTATAGAGATCATAAGTTTTACCGGAGGTGGATAAATGGAAGATGTCCTTAAAATAGGCGGGAAAGAAATAAAGAGCAGGTTTTTTGTGGGTACTGGAAAGTTTCCGGATAAAGCTGTTGTGCGCGATGTCCTGGAAGCTTCGGCCGCGGAAGTCGTAACAGTGGCAGTCCGCAGAGTGGATCCGGATTCTTCGGACGAGAACATCTTGGACCATATTCCCGAAAGATGTGTTCTTATGACCAACACTTCTGGCGCGAGGGACGCCGCCGAAGCGGTAAGGATAGCGCGTCTGGCGAAAGCCGCCGGATGCGGCGACTGGATAAAGATAGAGGTTATCAACGACAATAAGTATCTTCTTCCGGACAATAAAGAGACTATTAAAGCTATCGAGATCCTGGCGGAAGAAGGGTTTACGGTCTTGCCGTACATGAATCCCGACCTTGTTGACGCCAGAAGGATGGTCGATGCCGGCGCCGCGGCCGTTATGCCGCTAGGGTCGCCCATAGGAAGTAATAGGGGGTTCAGGACCGAAGAAATAGTAAGGATAATGGTTGATGAGATCAAAGTTCCGGTAATAGTGGACGCCGGTATAGGCGCCCCGTCGGAAGCTGCCAGATGTATGGAGATAGGAGCGGACGCGGTCCTTGTAAACACCGCTTTATCGGCGGCGGCCGATCCTGTTAAAATGGCGGAGGCTTTCAGCAAAGCAGTCGAAGCCGGCAGGTCGGCGTATCTCGCGGGTATTCCTGAAAGAATAGAAGAAGCGAGCGCGTCGTCGCCGCTCACGGGGTTTCTGAGATAAGATATGGATACAGGATTTTATAAAGCATATAAAAAATACGATAACGCCTCGAGGGCCATCTTCGAGAATATACGCCCGCGGGATGTGGCGAGGGCCATATCTTCGAGAAGACTTTCGACAAAAGATCTCGTGGCTCTCTTGTCAACGGATGCGGAACCCCATCTTGAAGAGATGGCGCGGAAAGCGCGGGACATCACACTGCGGAATTTCGGCAAAGCCGTCCAGCTTTATACGCCGCTTTATGTCTCCAATTACTGCTCGAACGAATGCGTTTACTGCGGCTTTAATTCATCGGGAGACGTTGAGCGGAAGACTTTAAGCTTGGACGAAGTCCGTGAAGAAGCGGAGTTTATAGCGTCCACGGGGCTTAAACACGTCCTTCTTCTTACCGGCGGATGCCGGGTGGAGGCTTCTGTATCATATTTGAAAGATTGCGTGAAAGTGCTTAAAGAATATTTTAGTTCAGTATCTATTGAGATATACGCGCTCGAGGAAGATGAATACACTGCGCTGATTGATGAAGGTGTCGACGGCCTCACGATATATCAGGAAACTTATGACGAGGAAGTATACGGTAAGGTGCATCTTTCGGGCCGGAAAAGAGATTTCAGGTTCCGGCTGGACGCCCCCGAACGCGCCGGCATCCGCGGTATGAGGACTATTAATTTAGGAGTTCTGCTTGGCCTTGCGCACTGGCGCAGGGACGTTTTTATGCTGGCTTTGCACGCGGAATACATGCAGGATAAGTTTCCGTCGGCGGAGATAAGCGTTTCAGTACCGCGAATAAAGCCGAATGCTGAAGGGTTCGCCCCGAAATACGCGGTGACAGACGCGAACGTCGTTCAGATGGTACTTGCTCTCAGGCTTTTTCTTCCGCGGCTCGGTGTGACTTTGTCCACGCGTGAAGATGCCGATTTTCGGGAGAACATGCTTCCTTTAGGGATAACCCGGATGTCTGCCGGTTCGACAACGGCAGTCGGCGGCCATACAGCAGCAGACAGTAATGCCGCGCAGTTCGAGATATCTGATAAACGCGACGTCAGGGAGATAATGGATATGCTCTCGAGTAAAGGGTACCAGCCGGTGCTCAAGGATTGGGTCGGGTAATTAAGGAAAAAGTAAAAAGTAAAAAGTAAAAAATATATGTATGTCCTGGGTATCGAGTACCGGGTATCGGGAGATCAGAGACGGCGAGTTTAAAAACTAAATACTGAATACTGCATACTAAATACTAAATACTAAATACGGAACATGTGTAACACCGACCTTTGGTGATGCGAAATTGCTCCTGAGGAGCGGAACAATTTCGAAAAAATAGGAAGACGGGGGATGTTTGATTCTCGATTTTCGATTCTCGGCGGGAACTAGGAGTTGGCGCTAAGAAGGTTATCAGGGGATCGGGGGACCAGGGACAAAGTATCAAAAATGGTTGGTCCCTGATGTCCTGATGTCCTGATGCCCCGATATCCTAGTCCCTGATATCCCAATAACCTGATATCCTGTATTTGGATACCAGGTTAGACAAGTTGGGAAATTATGAATAAATTCGAAAAAAGTTTATTGGAACAGTACGGCGAAGACGATCTCAAAAAGATCCAGGCCGCTAAGGTCGGCATTGCCGGTGCGGGCGGGCTTGGTTCGAACTGCGCGTTCAATCTTGTGAGGTCCGGGTTTAAGGACATTAGAATAATAGATTTTGATATCATCGACCATTCAAACCTTAACAGACAGTTCTATTTTGCCGATCAGGTAGGGAAGGATAAGGTCGAAGCCTTGAAGGAGAACCTTTTAAGGATAACCCCGGATCTTGATATCGACGCTAGAGTCGAACGTATAGAAAAAGAAAATATAGCCGGACTATTTGAAGACCGTGAAATAGTCGTCGAAGCTTTTGATAAAGCTGAATACAAAAGTATGCTGGTCGAGACCTTTCTCGTGACAAATAAACTTATTGTGTCGGCTTCCGGTCTTGTCGGTATAGGCCGATCGGACGAAATAAAGGTGAACAGGCTGAAAAAAAATCTTATAGTCATCGGCGACATGACCAGTGATAGCAAAGACACGCCTCCGGTATCCCCGCGTGTCAACATCGCCGCCGCTAAACAAGCGGATGTGGTGCTGGAGTATGTTGTTGGCAAATCATGACAGCTTAGTCAGTATTTAGTATGCAGTATTTAGTATGTAGTTCTGATCGGGAATGCCAACAATACTCTTTTGAAAGCCAAAAAAACCCGGTCTTTGACCAGGTTTTTTTTTGGAGTATAAGTATTGTGTGAAAAAAGTAAGCTAAGTAAATTGCAAATGACAAAATCCAAATTACAAATGAAATCCAAATGTCAAAATGCAAGAGTAGCGTTTCTTTTGGATTTTAAAGATTCCTTTGGATTTTTAATCTATGCGATCCCAATACTCTTATCCAGATAAACATCCTGCACAGCGTTCAAAAGTTCGATACCGTCTTCCATCGGTTTTTGGAACGCTTTTCTTCCGGAGATGAGACCGGTACCGCCGGCTCTTTTGTTGATGATTGCCGTCTCGACCGCCTGCTGGAGGTCGTTCTTCCCCGAAGCGCCGCCGGAATTTATCAGACCGATGCGTCCCATATAACAGTTCGCTACCTGATACCGTGTAAGGTCTATCGGGTGGTCTGTCGTAAGTTCGTTATAGACAAGCGGGCTTGTTTTACCGAAACCTATCGCTGTGTACCCGCCGTTATTCGTGGGTTGTTTCTGTTTTATCATATCCGCCTCGATGGTTACGCCAAGATGGTTCGCCTGGCCGGTAAGGTCCGCCGCCGCAGAATAATCGACGCCATCTTTTTTGAAAGCGTCGTTTCTTAAGTAACACCACAGCACCGTGAATAGCCCGAGGTCATGGGCGCATTCAAAAGCTTCAGAGATCTCTTCTATCTGATCGCGCGATTCTTCCGATCCGAAATATATTGTCGCGCCCACACCCGCGGCGCCCATCTCATAAGCCTGGTCGACCGACGCGAAAAGACGCTGGTCATAAGAGTTGGGGTAGGTGAGAAGCTCGTTATGGTTCAGTTTCAGTATGAACGGTATTTTTTTAGCGTATTTTTTTGATACCATTCCGAGAACACCCAGCGTGGAAGCCACGGCATTACAACCGCCTTCGATGGCGAGCTTGACGATGTTTTCCGGATCGAAATACATCGGGTTCGGCGCGAAAGATGCGCCGGCCGAATGTTCGATACCCTGGTCGACCGGAAGTATCGAAAGATAACCGGAACCTTTAAGGCGGCCGTGGTCGAACATGCGGTTCAAGTTCTTTATTACTTCGTTCGACCGGTCGGATATCGAGAATATTTTGTCGATAAACCCGGGGCCGGGTAAGTGTATATTTTCTTTAGGTATGGTATTGCACTTGTGGTCCATGAGATAATCATAATTTTCCCCGAGAATATTCTGGATATGTGCGGACATGGAGGGCCTCCTTTGGTTTAGTATTAAGTATTTAGTATCCGGTATTCAGTTACGAAATTGCAGGCTATCAGGATATTGGGATATCAGGGACAAAACTGCTCCGCGTACTTTTTCCCCGATCGCCCGATTTCCTGATCTCCTGATATCCTTCTTCTGTTCACAGTTCACTAGTCACTTCTTTCCTTGTTTCTCAACAGCATCAGTCGCCTTCTTTATCTCTTCCGCGTCGCCGAGATAATAATGTTTTATTGGTTTGAGGGTATCATCAAGTTCATAGACGAGCGGTATTCCCGTCGGTATGTTAAGAGCCGCTATTTCTTGGTCTGAGACGTTATCAAGATGTTTGACAAGCGCCCTCAAGCTATTGCCGTGAGCGGCGATTATTACATGTCCACCAGCTATTATCTCTTTGCAGATAGAGTCGTGCCAGTAGGGCATGGCCCTTTCGACGGTATCCTTCAGACATTCGGTAACAGGAAGTTCGTCCTGGGGAAGGTTCTTGTATTTCGGATCGTTACCCGGATACCTTTCGTCGGTTATCTCGAGTGCCGGCGGCCTGACGTCATAGCTTCTTCTCCAGATGTGTACCTGGTCTTCACCGTGTTTCTTGGCGGTCTCTTTTTTATTGAGTCCCTGAAGCGCACCGTAATGCCTTTCGTTCAGGTGCCACGACCTGTGGACAGGTATCCACATAAGATCCATATGGTCCAGGGTTATCCAAAGCGTCCGTATGGCTCTTTTAAGTACCGACGTAAAAGCTACGTCAAAAGCAAAACCTTCTTTTTTTAATATGTCGCCGGCTTTTTTTGCTTCTTCAATTCCCCGGGGGGAGAGGTCGACGTCGGTCCAGCCCGTGAACCGGTTCTCGAGGTTCCATTCGCTTTCACCGTGACGCAGTAAGACAAGTTTTTTCATACTTCAATTTTAAACCTAAAAGGGTAAACAGTAAACAGGAAACTGTAAACAGTGAACAGAGTTAGATTCTCGATGCTGGATGCTAGATGCTCGTAGGAGCAGGGAATAGGGAATAGCCGAGGGATATCAGGGGATCATCGAATCGGGTGATCGGGAAAAAAGCGCACGGAACAGTTTTGTCCCTGATGTCTCAATGTCCTGATAACCTAGTCCCGGATATTCCGAGAACCTGATATCCGGCCCAAAATATCCGGGAATCGCTCGATATCAGGTATAATTAATATTACCACTACCATATTTACTTGGAAATATGATAGTTTTAGGTTATTATAATATCTGCTGCAGCTCTATCTTTACAATCGTTGTCTGAAAGATATGAATATGGCGAAAAAAGCTTTAATATGCGTGTCGGTGTCTGTTTTTCTGATACTTATGACATGTTCTTCGGCGGTGGGGCGAACCATAAAGGCTCCCCGCGAACCCGGCGAAGAATGGGAACCCACTCAAAAGACCATGAAAATAATGGCTGATGATCCCGTATGGGATTCTATCCGGTCAAAAGAGGTCGATCTGACCTCTTCGTATACTCTCGATGAACTTATCGATAAAGCACTCACTAATAATCCTTCTACGCGCGAAGCGTGGGAAAAAGCCAGAGCTCAGGACGCGGTAGCTACGCAGTCCAACAGCCAGTGGTATCCTAAGGCTACACTTAAGATGGACGCTAACTTTCAAAGGACAGTCTCCAATAAACGTATAAGCACTATCAATCAATCCAGCTACGGTCCCAGCGCGGAAGTCACGTGGCTGCTGCTCGACCTCGGAGGACGCTCAGGGTCCGACCAGGAAGCTCGCCAGGCGCTTCTTGCCGCAAACTTCGCGTTCAACCAGGCGATACAGGACCTCCTTCTTGATACCGAAAAAGCTTATTACAATTTTTATTCCGCGATAGCGCTTGTTAAAGCCGGAGAGGCGGATGCCGCTGACGCTAAGGCTACGTACGTGGCCGCGCAGGAAAAATTAGATGTGGGTCTTGTGACCAAACTGGATCTCCTCCAGGCCAAGTCAAGTTATGATGATTCTTTGTTCAACCTTGAAGATGCTAAAGGGCAGTTAGAGGACGCGCGGGCTGACCTTGCCACGGTTATAGGGGTGCCCGCGGACACTACTATTAACATAGTCGCCCCCGCCGAGGAGACGCCGCCCGAGGTGGAAGAGGGTGACGTAAGTGTTTTTATAGAAGAAGCGCTTAAAAGAAGACCCAACATCTCCGCCGCCAGGGCCAGCCTTAAGTCAAAACAAGCCGCGGTAAAAGTCGCCAATTCAGATCTCTGGCCGACGGTGAATGCTACAGGGGCGGCAGGTTACAACTGGTATAAATATTACGGAGATTTGAGCCACGCGACGACTGGCTATGTGAACTATAAAGAGTCTTATTCGTACGCCGGCGGGTTGGAGGTTAGGTGGGATATTTTTGACGGGTTTAATAACCTTTTCAAAAAACGGGAAGCCCAGCGACTAGCCTCCGCCGAAAGGGAGAAACTCGTGCAGTCGGAGATCGCGGCTAGCGCGGACGTATGGTCGAAGTATTACAATCGCAAGACTGCCAGACAGAAATTTATTTTCAGCAGGGCGTTCCTCGATTCAGCCGAAGAATCACACGCGCTTGCGATGGAAGGGTATGAGGTGGGTCTTAAAAGCATACTTGACCTCCTGCAGTCGCAGAGCCAGCTTTCCGACGCGCGGACGAAATTTATCCAGTCAAGAGAAGATCTTTTTGTGGCGATAGCGGAATTCGCTCATGCTACGGGTTCTCTCACGACAGGGGGAGATAACCAGTAGTAATTACCCATACTTTCAGGGGAGGAAAAATAAATGGCCAGTAATAATGATATGAAGAACTTACAGGAGAAGGTACTAAAATACGCGAAAGCGAACAAGCGTATTTTGAAACTCATTGGTACATTGCTGCTGGTGATGATCATCACCTCGCATATACGCGGATGCCAGATAAGGAATCACAAAGCTCCCGTGCAGCCGCGGCCCGTGCATACTGCGCTCGCTTTTAAAAAGACGGTGCCGATATACGTTGATTCTTTCGGGACATTATCTTCGCCGGAGAACGTCGACATAAAAGCGCAGGTGACCGGAAAAATACTTGAGGTGAACTTCACGCAGGGTCAGGAAGTGAAGAAGGGAGACCTTCTTTTTACGATCGATCCTAAAGAGTACAAGGCTGAGGTCGATAAAGCCGAAGGCGCGCTTGCCGAAAGCGTCGAGGACCTGAAGCTTAAGACAGACACTTTTGAGCGGAACAAACAGCTTTTTGAGAAAGAGCTTATATCGGCGCAGGATTTTGACACGTACAAGACCGATATGTCCGCGGCCGCGGCGGCAACGCAGTTTAATGCCGCTGAACTTGAGATGGCGAAGATAAACCTCGAGTACTGCTATATTTCATCGCCCATCAATGGACTTACAGGTAAACGCCAGGTGGACCTGGGGAATATAGTTCCCGCGAATACCGGCCCGGTGCTTGTGAATGTGAAAAGGGTGGATGAGCTGTATCTTGACTTTACCCTTCCCGAGCGGGATCTTGACAAGGTGCGTAAAGCCATGAAAGAGGGTACTCTCACTGTCGAAATAACAGTCCCCGGCGAAAAAGACAAAAAATACGAGGGTAAACTCGAATTTATCGATAATACCGTCGACGACGCTACCGGGACGTTTGCTCTTCGCGCTATAGTCAAGAATGGGGGAAGAGCTTTGTGGTCGGGGCAGTTCGTTGATGTGCGGCTCATACTCGGGTCTGAAACGGCCGCGGTACTGGTTCCTTATGAAGCGGCTCAGATAGGTAAAAACGGTTATTACGTATTCGCGGTAGGCAAGAAAAATAAAGCGGACCTTCGCCTGGTAACCGTTGGCAGCAGGCAGGGAGACAGCATAGTCATCGAAAAAGGTGTAGAAGACGGTGAAAAAGTCGTTACCGAGGGTCAGTTGGGCCTGAGTAATGGTATACCAGTCGTCGACATGGCGAAGTATGAGAAGAAGGATAAGAAGAAGAAAGAGAAAAAGAGTGATCAGTAAACGGTGAACAGTGAATTGGGAATAGATAAGGGATTGCAGAGATTATTTTAGATTACGGAGATAAATGGCTGGGCGCTGGGCAAAATATTTGTCGTCCTGAGCGTAAGCAATCCCCATATTTGTCATCCTGAGCGAACGAAGTGAGTCGAAGGATCTAAAAAGAGATTCCTCGACTCCCCTCGCTGCTGCTTTGTGCAGCAAAGCGCGGGGGTCACTCGGAATGACAGGGCTTTAACGATTCCATAGACGCAACCGATTAACTAAATACTATATACTGAATACTGAATACAAAAATAGCGAGCTTAAGTAGCAACCATGGCTGTATTTTCGGAAAAATTTATACGCAAACCCATTATGACCACGCTTTGCATGGTCACGGTCCTTTTTATGGGGATAGCCGCGTATTTTAAACTGCCCGTTAGCGATCTTCCGGTAGTGGATTATCCGGTAATAACGATAACGGCTGTCTATCCGGGGTCAAGTCCCACGACGATGGCGTCCACTGTCGCTTCACCGCTTGAGAATGAGTGTATGCAGATACAGGGGCTGCAGTCCATAATTTCCGACAATGTGGACGGCCAGAGTACCCTGACACTTACGTTCAATCTTGACCGGAACGTAGATCTTGCGGCACCCGATGTCCAGGCGGCGATATCCCGCGCCCAGGCTAACCTTCCGGGAGATCTTCCGCAGCCACCGTCGTATGAAAAGACTAACCCTTCGGAAGCTCCTATCATATACATTATGCTCACTTCCGACACTCTCACTCCGGGTGACCTCTACGATTTTGGAAACAGGACTATCGGTAAACGCATGAGTATGCTTGACGGTGTTTCGCAGGTGCAGATATACGGCGCTAAAACCGCCGTGCGCGTGCAGGTCGATCCGGACAAGCTTGCCGCTTACAAGATAGGCCTTAACGAGGTGTCGGATGTCCTCAAAGCAGGAACGGTCACTATCCCCGGAGGGTGCCTTAACGGGCCGGGCCGGACTTTTTCCATACAGCCTGACGGACAGCTTTTTAAAGCGAAAGAATATGAAGAACTTATCGTAAAGTATGTAGACGGAGCTCCCGTTTACCTGAAAGATATAGGAGTATGTGTCGACTCTCTGCAGAACGATAATATCAATGTCATGTATTCCGGGTATCCTAAAGATCCCATGCAGACGGGCGGCGTTGTTGTCGCGGTATCCAGAGCCGCAGGCGCGAATACGGTGGCGCTTTCAGCCAGGGTCAGGAGTACCCTTGACGAGATCAAAGATGAGATACCCGGATCGGTGGAAGTCGATATCTGCTACGATAAATCGATTGCCATAGTAAAATCCATCGATGATGTTAAAACGACCATCGTCATAGCGCTTATCCTGGTCATCCTGGTGATTTTCCTTTTTCTCGGGCGTATGAACGATACCATCATCCCCAGCATGGTGCTTCCGCTTACTATATTTGCGACGTTCGGTGTCATGCTGGCATGCAACTTCACGCTCGATAACCTTTCACTTATGGCGCTTACTTTATCGGTGGGGTTTCTTGTCGATGACGCTATAGTCGTTCTTGAGAATACGACGAGGCATATAGAAAAAGGGCGGAAACCTCTTCTTGCGGCGATCGACAGTATGGGGGAGATAACGGGCGCTGTTATCTCTACCAGTGTCGCTCTTATCATAGTTTTTATGCCGCTCGTTTTTATGGGCGGGGTAGTGGGGAGGAATTTCAAAGAGTTCGCTCTTACCGTCATTATCGCGATCACGTGTTCGACTATAATGGCGCTTACACTGACGCCTATGATGTGTTCCCGGATGCTTAAGGAGATCAAGGGCAAGAAGACCCGGATGCAAGTTTTTATAGACAAGTACATAGGAGGACTCATAACAAAATACGCGGTCGCGCTGCACTGGACGCTTACGCATAGGTACATAGCGCTTATCGCGTGGGTGTTGTGTCTGGCGGGTACTATGTGGCTTTTCAGTATCCTTCCTAAAGCGTTCATGCCGGAGGGGGATTCCGGCGCTATCCGGGGGGGGATGCTGATGCCTCAGGGGACGTCGACGGTGCAGGCCAGGAAATATCAGGACCAGCTTAACGTCGTGTTCCGGAAGAACAAATTCGTCGAGAAGGTACTCACGATCACCGGCACCAACACCGGCGCCGACCAGAGTTCGGGTATGGTCATACTTATCCTTAAGGACGGGCGCCGTCCGACCATACAGAAAATAACCCAGGAAATCACGGAGTGGGTCGCGTATCTTCCGGCGGGGTTTACCTTTCTTCAGCCTATACCCGCTCTTCAGTTAAGTGCCGGAGGAGAAAGTACCGCTACCGGAAGCCGGTATTCGTACATAGTCAAAGGGCAGGATTCGGATGATGTGTATGATACCGCGTCCAAACTTGAAAACGTGATGAGTGGGTTGAAAGGGTTCACGGGCATCCAGAACAACGTGAAACTCAATATGCCCCAGTTGTCCATAAAGATACTGAGAGACAGGGCGTCGACATTTGGTCTTACGGCGGCAGATATAGAGCAGGCGCTGCTGTTGGCATACGCGGGCGGGAAAATAACCACGTATAAAACGGATGTGGACCAGTACTATGTCATACTCGAACTTACGAAGGAATATCAATATAATCCCGAAGACCTTTCGCGGATCTATGTAAGGTCAAGGACGACAAATGACCTTATACCACTGGGTGCGGTAGCCGAATGGACCGAGACCGTGGGGCCCCAGAACGTCCCGCATTCCGACCAGCTGAATTCAGTTACGATATCTTTCAATCTTGATCCTGGAATGCCGGTGGGGACTGCTACTAACGCTCTCTCGCAGGCAGCCGAAACTATTATTCCCCAGGGGGTTACCGGGACGTTCCAGGGTGAAGCGCAGGAATTTGAAGCTGCCGTAGCGAGTTTGGGAGTACTTCTTTTAATATCGGTTTTTCTCATGTACGCGATACTCGGAATACTTTATGAGAGTTATATCCATCCGTTCACGGTACTGACGACTTTGCCGGTCGCGACCGTCGGGGGTCTGGCGACACTGCTTCTTCTCGGGCAGGAACTTTCGCTTTACGCCTATATAGGTATGTTCATGCTTCTGGGTATTGTGTCAAAGAACGGTATTCTTATGGTTGACTTCGCTAAGCAGAGGATGGAAGACGGCCTTAGCAGTTTTGACGCTATTTACGAGGCTTGTCGTGAGAGGTTCCGTCCGATACTTATGACGGGCGCCTCGACTATAGTCGGGGCATTACCGATAGCTCTGGGATTTGGTGCCGACGGATCTTCGAGGCAGCCGCTCGGACTTATAATCGTAGGAGGGCTTCTTTGCGCGCAGGTACTGACTCTTTTTGTCACGCCGGGTATATTTCTCTATATGCAGCAATTTCAGGAAAATGTTCTCGACAAGTTTGAGATGTCCCGGTCCACCGAGGCCAGGAAGAGGGAAGAAGAAGAGGAAAACAGGGAACAGTAAACTGTAAACAGGGAATTGAGAATTGGGAATTGGAAATAGAAAGAGGATATCAGGGGATCAGGCAATCAGGTGATCGGGGAAAGAGTACGCGGAGAGGGTTTATCCCCGATGTCCCGATGTTCTGATAACCTAGTCCCTGATAACCTGATCTCCTGTAATTTTGTAACCGAACAACGATATGCGTAAAAACTGTGCGCGAGGAAACGCGCGTATCTTCGGGCAAAAAGGATTGACAGAGAAAATCGGGCGTGATAAAAGTTATTATGCTGCAAGCTTCTCGCAGAGTCCGCGATAAGCGTTCTCGTACTTGATAATGTCGACGACAAAGAGGATCGTATAGTCACTGTGTGCCTGCCTCCAAACCGGACATTATAGGACGAGCAAAACTGAAAAGCAACAAGGAGGAAATGGATGGAAGGCAGTAGACTGTATGTGGGGAATTTGAAATACTCTGTTACAGAGGGGCAGCTGCAGGAGCTGTTCGGAGGGTACGGTACGGTTAAAGACGTATCAGTGATAGGGGACAAGGGTTTCGGTTTCGTTGAGATGAACGATACCTCCGAAGCCGGCAAAGCCAAGGAAGCGCTGGACGGCCAGGATTTTGAGGGCCGCACACTGAGAATAGATGTAGCTCGCCCCAAAGAGGCAAGGGCGCCCAGGAGCGATGATAATTCCTATTAAGGAATAGCAGGTACAACAATTGAAAAGGGCAGGTTTCGGATCGGCAAAAACAGTTCCGGAGCCTGCCTTGTTTAAGCAGGCGAGAAAATGAGGGAGGAGGGAACGAAAGAAGGATATCAGGAGATTGGGGGATCAGGATATTAGGGACAAATGAAAGAGGACGACGCTGTCCCCGATATCCCGATAGCCTAGTTCCCAATGACCTGATAACCAGATATCCTGTATTTCAATCTTAATTGTAAAGGATAATCATGAGCAAAGTTCTGATAATAGGCGCGGGTGGAGTAGGATCCGTAGTGACGCACAAATGTGTTCAGGTGCCGGAGGTCTTTAAAGAGATCTGTCTGGCTAGCCGGACGGTCTCCAAATGTGAAAAAATAGCAGCGGAGATATCCCGCCCGATAAGAACAGAACAGGTGGATGCGGATAATATCGCTGAGACTGCTGCTCTTATCCGTGACTTTGGCGCTGACCTCGTCATAAACGTCGCGCTTCCTTATCAGGATCTTAATATAATGGACGCATGCCTTGAGACCGGCGTCGATTATCTGGATACCGCTAATTATGAACCTATAGACGAAGCTAAGTTCTGTTATAAATGGCAGTGGGATTATATGGACCGTTTTAAGGAGAAGGGCCTTATGGCGCTTCTCGGGTCTGGGTTCGATCCCGGAGTCACAAATATTTTCTGCGCGTACGGTATGAAACATTATTTTGACGAGATACATACGGTAGACATCATGGACTGTAACGCGGGAGACCACGGCCATCCGTTCGCCACTAATTTTAATCCGGAAATAAATATAAGAGAGATAACACAGCGCGGTAAATACTGGGAGAATGGCGAGTGGAAAGAGACGGATCCTTTATCGGTCTACGAGACTTTTGATTTTCCACAGGTAGGCCCGCGCGAGATGTACCTTATGTATCACGAAGAACTGGAATCGCTGGTGAAACACATAAAAGGGCTTAAAAGGATACGGTTCTGGATGACTTTCGGAGAAGAGTACCTAACACATCTGAAAGTCCTGGAGAACGTAGGTATGACGCGCATAGACGAAGTGGAATACCAGGGGCGGAAAATAGTACCGCTGCAGTTCCTGAAAGTTGTTTTGCCTGAACCGTCGTCTCTGGGGGAGAACTATAAAGGAAAGACCAATATAGGCTGTATGATGGAAGGCGTCGCGGGCGGAAAGAAGAAAAAGGTCTACATATACAATGTATGCGATCACGCCGAGTGTTATGAGGAAGTCAAGTCACAGGCTATATCCTATACCACGGGAGTTCCGACGATGATAGGCGCTATGATGATGCTGTCAGGTAAATGGAAGGCCGAAGGTGTTTTTAACGTGGAAGAGTTCGATCCCGACCCGTTCATGGACGCGCTGAATATACACGGCTTGCCGTGGGTCGTAGAGCAAAGATAAAAAGACATGTTAGATACTAGATGCAGGATTCCAGATGTTCGTAGAAGAGAGGTAAGAGGGTACCGTGTATCGAGTACCGGGTATCGGGTGCGAAATGCCCGCGAGATCGGGAATCACAACGTCATCCCGGAATTCGCCGACCTGTCCGCCATAGCCTTGGCGAAGGCGGACGGCGAATATCCGGGATCACTTAAAAGTGACCATTTTAAATGGATCCCCGCTTAGAACTTGCGGGGATGACGATTTTTCTTTTGATTTTTAATTTTCAATGAAGACTATGGGAAGCATTTCAGAAAAGATAATCAAGACGCCGTGTTACGTAGTAGACGAAAGTCTCCTGAAACAGAATCTCGAGATATTGTCTGACGTGCAGAAGAAGACAGGCGTGACGATACTTCTTGCGCTTAAAGGGTTCGCGATGTTCAGCACATTCCCGGTCATACGGGAATATCTTTCCGGGACTTCCGCGAGTTCTCTTGACGAAGCCCGTCTTGGTGCCGAAGAGTTCGGCGGCGAAGTGCATATATGCGCTCCCGGGTACACCGGCGATGAGTTTGGCGATATTTTAAAATACTCTAGTCACGTTATTTTTAATTCTTTCTCGCAATGGCAGCGGTATAAGAATAGGGCACTCGCGGCTTTGGTAAAATGCGGACTTCGGATAAACCCGGAACATTCCGAAGTGAAGGTGCCGTTGTATGATCCCTGCCGCCCGGGCTCGCGTCTCGGCCTGCGTATGGACGAATTTAAAGAACAGGACCTCTCGGGGATCTCGGGACTTCATTTTCATACTCTATGCGAACTTAACTCGGATTCTCTCCAGCGTACGCTTGTCGCTGTTGAGAAAAAATTTGCCAATATACTCCACAAAATGGAATGGGTAAATTTTGGCGGCGGACATCATATAACCAGAGAAGATTATGATGTGGACAGGTTATGCCGTCTCATTAACGAGTTCAAAGAAAAGTATGGTGTAAAAGTGTACCTCGAACCGGGCGAAGCTATAGCACTCGGAACGGGCGTTCTTGTCGCGACAGTAATAGATATCGTCACGAATGACGGAAACATAGCCATACTCGACACTTCAGCTGCCGCCCACATGCCGGACGTTCTGGAAATGCCGTATCGTCCGGAAGTAACCGGAGCCGGCCGTCCCTCTGAACACGCCTATACGTACAAGCTTGCCGGACAGACATGTCTTGCCGGCGACGAGATAGGGGAATATTCTTTTCCCGAACCGCTTGAAATAGGCAGCCGCGTTGTCTTCGAGGACATGGCCCATTATACGATGGTGAAGAACAACACGTTTAACGGTATCCGCCTGCCTTCGATAGCCCTATACGATCCTGACAAAGACGATTTCCGCGTCATCCGTGAATTTAGCTATGAGGACTACCGCAATCGCCTATCGTAAGTGCAAGAAATAGCGTAGTAGTGAACTGTAAACGGTAAACAGTAAACGGAACACTATCTCGCGTTGTTCACAGTTGACAGTTCCCTGTTCACAAATTAACCTATTTATGTAATAATATTTTATTCAGGATCTTTTTACTCTTACCGGAGGTTTATATTATGAAAAAATATGTCATAGGTGTTGATATCGGTGGCACAAAGATAGCCACGGGACTGGTTGACAAAGACGGCAAGCTCAAACAGAAAGTCGTTCTTCCCACGCTTTCGGCAAAAGGGTTTGAGGCGTCTCTTGAACAGGTATATGTTTCTATAGAGAACCTCATGAAACTCAGCAAAGTAGGTTGGAAGTCTGTCGAAGGTATCGGAGTGTGCGCGCCGGGACCGCTTGATCCGCTTAAAGGGGTTGTCCATAATCCGCCGAACCTTAAAGGGTGGAAAGAAGTGCCTCTTGCTTCACTTTTGCGTAAGAAATTCAAGAAAAAGACAAAACTGGAGAACGACGCCAATGCCGCCGGTATGGCCGAAAAACTGTGGGGCGCGGCAAAGGGGTATAAGCATGTTTTCTACGTCACCGTAAGCACGGGTATAGGAACGGCGATAATAATAAACGGCAAGATATTCCACGGCAAGAACGGTATGGCGGGTGAGGGCGGTCATGTAACGATAAAATATGACGACAAATACGGCAAATGTAACTGTGGCAATATCGGATGCGTAGAAGCGCTTGCTTCCGGGCCTTATACGGTGAAGCGCCTGTTGCGCAGGTTGAAAAAGAATCCTTCTATCAAGACCAGCATAATAGATATGGTCGACGGCGAACTGGAGAATATCTCCATGGTGACTGTCGGCGAGGCTGCCCGGGAGGGGGACAAGGTCGCTCTTGAGACGATAGAAGAAGAGGGCAGACTTATCGGTATCTGGCTCGGTAGTATGATCAACATGATAGATCCGGAGATAATTGTTATAGGGGGAGGTGTGTCGCTTCTGGGCAACCTTATATTAAAGGAGATCAGAAGATCAACGCTGGCGCACACTCTGAATATATTCGCTAAAAACACGCCTATTGTGCAGGCCAAACTGAAAAGAGATGTAGGTATACTCGGCGCGGCTTCTGTCCTTATTAAGAAAAGCGCGTATTAAACTTAAATAGAAAGTCAGGAGAAGATCTATGAATATAGCTATTGTCTCTTTGCAGTTCGAGGAGACCGCGACCGGTGGCGGCGGGGTGCATGTTAAACATATTTGTGAACAGTTTCTCAAAATGGGACACAATGTTACTATTATTTCCATACATACTGACAGGACCCTTATAGGCAGTGAGATCCGGGAAGCGGAAGTACCTTACAGCGTACAGACACGTGGAGACCTGAAGATAATAAGGTTGCTGATAGATCGGGATATAGACCAGCCTTACGTGGGAGGTAAAGAGGCCGAATTGGACAGGATAATGCGGTTTGCTGCCGCGGCAATAGTGTGGATACATAAGAACCCCGCCGAGTACGATGTTATAAATCTTCAGGGCCATCATATTTTGCCGGGGTATATGGCCAAAGAGCTGCAGGGCATAGGGCCTAAGGTCATATCATACCTGCACGCTTTGGAAACGACGTATGTGACCGCGGACGGAAAGTTCGTCGGCGCTTATGACGGAACAGCCGAAATATTGTCAAAGATCCGGGAATGGGAATCCATGTGCCGGTTTGCCGATATTGTTATAGGTAACAGTCCGATCGTGAATGAGGAATTCAAAGGTATCATAGCCGAGTATGAAGACGAGCCGGAAAAATATTATGACAGGATAAAGCTTGTTGCCTCGGGTTGTGATGAGGATTTTCTTCTCGACGATGAGACCGTAAGGGCCAAACTCGTGGAAGTTCCTGAGACGATAAACCTGGTTACTTTTTGCAGAGTAGATCCGAGCAAGGGTGTGGAATATTCCATAAGGGGCGCGAAGGAAGCTGCGCTGCTTTCGGATAGGCACTACCGACTTACAATAGCGGGGATACCGGCTTCCGACGAATACGTGGAAAAATTAAAACAGGAACGGACAGATTTGCCGAAAAACCTGGAAGTCGAGTTTCGGTTTACCGACGCTATAAGTCCTCTCGAGGAGAAAAAAGAGATCCTTGACGACAAACACATATACATTCTGCCGACGCTGAAAGAGCCTTTCGGGATGTCTCTGATAGAAGCTTCAGCCCGCGGTCTCATGGCTGTCTCCGCCGACACGAATGGCCCCAAGTACATGTTCGATAGCGACAAAGGGGAAGTGACCCCCTGGGGAGTCATTACCGAACGCGGTGTACTGGCCAGGATAACAGACGATCCGCCGAAGAAATTTTCACAGAACGTAGGAAAAGCTATCGATTGGACCGTGGTCAACTGGGATAGGAGTGTTTCGCATGTACTCGCGTTCAACAAGAAGATAAGAAGTACCTGGACCTGGGAAGGTATAGCCGCGCAGTATATGGAGCTGTTTAAAAGCTGATGAGTCCCGCACGATGTATTGCCACAAGCTCTGACCACAAATATTTCCCCGCGCTTATAGCGCTTCTTGCCAGTCTCAAAAAGACGAATCCGGATATACCTGTTACGGTTTTTGACGGCGGACTCACAAAGAGTCAGGTCAATAAAGCCGGGAGGTATGCCCGGATAATAAAGAAACAACCGTTCATGAACCTGGCAAATAAAGGTAAGTTTGGTTATATAGGCAACACTACACTTCTTAAATTTGAAGCCGCGGAACTTGATTGTGATACTGTGCTTTATCTGGACGTGGATATGGTGGTCCTGGAGAGAGTAGATGAACTTTTTTCTTTTCCGCCAGAAACAGTTGCTGTCGTTAATGAAGTCAACGCCCTCAAGAATATGTTCCGCCCGAGGCACAGGGGTATGCTGGCCGAAGCGATAGATATTGACTGGGAGTCGCCCGGATTCAACGCGGGCCTTTTTGTCTTGAGGCCTCAAGAGTGGAGGGACATTAAGTCAAAGGCCTTAAAACTCGTTGAACGTTTTGGTGAAGACGTATTTTCCAAGACAAAGGACCAGCAGCTGCTCAATATTATTTTCAGCGGAAACACATTCCGGCTTTCCGGTAAATATAATTTTTCTCCTCTTTATGACGAAGGGGACCATGAACCGACCATAGTCCATTATCTTGCCGAAAGCAAGCCCTGGCATTTTGATTATCCGGAGGGTCATAGATACGAAGAGTTCCGCCGAAACGTATCGGTTTGGGATTATCCGAATATTTTATTAACGGATATAGCCAGGCTGGTTAAAAGATTTACCGGGTGGAGAGCGTAGGGGTATAATAGTAAAGAAGAGTGAATAGTAACGTCATCTCGGAATTCGCCGACGGCGAATATCCGGGATCACATAAAAATAGTAATTATTACGAGATCCCCGCTTAGAGGCCGAAGCCCTCTGGCGTTCGGCATTTCCTCGGGGCCCTTTGCCCCTCGGTCACATTCGGGGATGACATATTTAAATATTACCCGCTTAAAGGCCGAAGCCTTGGCGGAGGCGGAAGGGAGTCGAAGGATCTAAAAAGAGATTCCTCGACTCGGGCTTCGCCCTAACTCGGAATGACAGGGCTTTGGCGGTTCCATAGACGCAACCGAACAACGATATACGAAATACGAGATGCGAAATGAGGATATCAGGATATCAGGGGATCAGGTTAACGGGGGCGATCGTAGCAGCATTTCTGCTCACCGCCGTGCCGGCGCAAGGGGAAGAACAGAAACTCTTCGCTACGACCGAAAGTCGGGAAGAGTTTGCCGCGGATATTTCCTCTATCATTGAAAAAGCGTGGAAAAGATGGCAGGATTCTGTTTTGATAGAGGAAGTGGATGTGGAGGGATCTCAGGGGCTTCTGTTTCCTGGAGATATGAGAGGCCCCGTTCTTACTTCCGCGGATATAATCGAATACTTGGACAGGAAGGGCAGGTCCCAGGAATATATAAGTTCAGTAAGGGCTATTGCCGGAGCGCTTGCCGACGGGATGAGGCTATGGCAGAAAGGGTATTCGAACAGGAACATACCTTTTTCCCAGGGGGCTTCATGTACATACACGATGCCGCCATGCAACAACGTGCCGGTAAGCATAGCTTCGGGGAGATCTTCCGGCGACACCAAAATGACAAAAAAGGCGCTGTATAACTATATGCTCTACAGGGCGCCTGTCTACGAAAAGGAGATCCTGGAGGTATTTCAGGCTTCCGCGAAGGCCATAGTTGAATGTTTTGAAGTATGGAAAAACTCCTGTTCTATAGTGGGTATCCTCGCCAGCGGCGGGATAGCACCCCAGCCGTCTCCCCTGGGGCAGGGGCCCGGTCCGGTGAGGGGCGCGAAGGGCCGCGAAGGGAAGCTCGTAGGGGCGTATTTTAGCGGCGACCTTATGAAGAAAAAGATGGCGGAGTATTTTCGTTCCGAGGAGCGGGAGAAGTAGGACCGAGTATCGGGTACCGGGTACCGGGAGAGCAGGGCAGGTTATATCAAATATCAAAATGCAAATATTGACAAGGGACGCTATATCAAACATGGCGTGCAAAGAAGCTTAAGTTTTTATATGTCATTTTGATGTTTGATTTTTGATTTTCGAGGGGATGCGAAATGCTAGATACTAGATACGAGATACGAAAACTGCGCCCTTGTAATTTAAACCGCCCTGTGCTATAAAATAACAGTTCTTCATTTTTATCCTTAACAACCCCTAAGAGTTTTATGTCATATAAAGTATTATCCCAGAAATACCGGCCGCAGACATTTGAGGATGTTATAGGCCAGGAAACGGTGACCAGGACGCTAAAAAATTCTGTTCTTCGGGATCGGAGCGCGAACGCGTATATATTCTGCGGCCCCAGGGGGGTCGGGAAGACTTCCGTGGCCAGGATACTTTCAAAAACGTTGAATTGCGAAGCTCCTCCGGAAAAGAGTCCCTGTAATAAATGTGATTCCTGCCTGGAAATATCCCAGAGTAATAACATAGACGTTCTTGAGATAGACGGAGCGTCCAACAACCGTGTTGAAGAGGTAAGAGTCCTGCTTGAGAATGTGCAGTTCTCACCGTCAAAAAGCAAGTACAAGATCTACATAATAGACGAAGTCCACATGCTTTCGGCCGGAGCATTCAACGCGCTTCTTAAGACTTTGGAAGAGCCGCCCGCGCACGTGAAGTTCATATTCGCCACTACCGAACCGCATAAAGTACTTCCTACTATAATGTCCAGATGCCAGAGATTCGATTTTAAAAGGATCCCTCCGCAGCTTACATTTGACAGTATCATCGAAATATCAAAAAAAGAAAAAATAGATATCGATGAGAACGCGGCGTTACTTATCGCTCGTGGCGCGGACGGAAGTCTTCGTGACGGGCTTGTTATCCTGGACCAGATGGTGTCTTTCTCGGGGGAAAAGATAATGCCGGAAGATGTCGTGGAGCTTCTGGGGATGGTACACAGGGACAGGATAATGGGGCTTTCTCAGGCCGTGATAGGGAGCGACCCGGTCGGCGTTATCAATTTGCTCGAGGAAATGATAGATGACGGTAAAGACCCGGTTTTTATAGTGAACAATCTGGTCAGTCATTTTAGGGACATAATGGTTCTCAATACTACCGGCGCGCCTACCGCGGACATGGCTCTTTCAAACGATGAGCTGGCAGAGATAAAGGCCCAGGCCCAGCAGCTGTCTATCGAAGAAATACTTTATATACTGCAGAATTTGTTGTATTGCGTGACTTTAATGAAGGGCACGGTATCTACCAGGGCGCCGCTTGAGATAACACTTGTAAGGCTTACCCGCAGGGGGAGTATCTTTTCTCTCCCGGAAATAATAGAAAAACTGGATAAAAGATCGCTTGCCGGAGATACCACGGAGAACAGCGAGACATCTTTTGCTCTGCCTCCGCGTCAGGCAGCGCCAAGGCCGGCGCCCGTCCCGGAAAAGGATCCTCCCGCGGCGAAACCGAACGTAACGGCCTCCGCGCCTACAGAGAACGAACCGCCGGTCGAGTCAGAGTCTTTTGAGGATACCGAAGAGAACGGCGACGGAAATCACGACGTTATATATCCCGAAGCCAGTTCACCCCAGGTCCAATGGAAGGCCATTCTCAGTTACATAAAGAGCAGGAAGATGTCGGTACATACTTATTTGCACACGGCAAAACCCGTACAGTTAACGAAAGACAGGATAATTATAGGGTTTCCACAGGACCATTCTTTCCAGAAGGAAGCGATCGAGGTAGACAGCAACAAGCGCATTCTGGAGGAAGCCGTCAGTAAGGTGACGGGGTTCTCCCCGATATACGAATTTACTCTTCTTGATGTCTCGGAAGAAGACCGCCAGGTAGAAGATCGCAGGACAGAGACGCAGGAAAAGGAAAAAGAAAAAATGAAACCCGTTATAGAAAAAGCCATGGACGTTTTCGGTGGCCATGTTGTACGGGATGTCACAGGGGGTGAGTAATGTCCAAAGGGTTTCCCCGTCCCATGGCGCAGCTGATCGAAGCATTCCGAAAAATGCCGGGTATTGGCACGCGCTCCGCACAAAGATTGACCTTTCATATTCTTCAGTCGTCCAGGCAGGATGCCGAAGATCTCCTTAAATGTATCCGTGAAGTAAAGCAGAACGTGAGGTTCTGTTCGAAGTGTAATAATCTTTCTGACGGCGAGATATGTTCTATATGTTCCGATCCCGGACGGGACACCTCGCTTGTATGCGCGGTGGAGGGGCCCAGTGGCGTCATAGCCATAGAGAAGAGCGGTACGTATCACGGAGTTTACCATGTCCTTCTGGGGGAGCTCTCGCCGATAGACGGTGTGGGCCCGGATGAACTTACAATAAAGGATCTTATTGCCCGGGTGAAAAAAGGCACGGTAAAAGAGGTCATCGTAGCTACGAATTTCACCATAGAAGGGGAGACCACGGCGTTATATCTCGCGGAAGTCCTTAAACCTTTTAAGGTAAAGGTCTCGCGTCTGGCCCGGGGAGTGCCCGCCGGAGGCAGTCTTGAATATGCCGACGTGACCACGCTGGAAAGAGCTCTGGATGACCGCAGGGCAGTATAGCGGCAGGGAACGGTTATTTAGCCACTCGGGGTTTGACTTTATATTCAATATCATTATACTCTTAATTAGCATATTACTGTCGAGTATAGAAATGAGGATATTTTTTTAATTCCTGTTTTAAGGAGGTTATGTATGGGTATTTTTGAAGCTGTAAAGAAAGGTTTTGCTCTGACCTCGAAGCTGTTGAACGTCGTGTTGGTGTTCTTCATCTTCAACGTGGTCATAGGGCTGATAAGTCTTCCCCTCGCCAATCCGGAAAGAGTAGGGGATCCGGGGATCGTGGCTGTATCGATAATATCAAGCATCCTGTTTTTCCTGATATTTATATTTCTTCAGGGAGGCGCGCTGGGGCTCGTCAGGGATCAGATAAAGACGGCAATGGCCAGTATGGCGCAGTTCACCAATTACGGTAAGAAATACTACGTAAGGATATTGGGCCTCTTGTTGCTTTATATCCTGATAGCGGTGGGTATAGTACTTGTACTCAGCCTGATAAGCGCCGGTCTTTTGCTTCTGGGGGATAATATAGCCACAAGAAGCATAGTCGCGACTCTTATAACTATTGTAGCCGTCGCAGTTATAACACTTCTGGTATACCCGATATATTCTATTATCGTGGATGACCTGGGGGCCATCGCGTCTCTCAAGAAGGGGCTGGCCATGGCAAAAGCCAATTTTTGGCGTACCCTCGGGCTTTTCGCGGCAATGCTTATAATAAGCCTGTTGATCTCGCTGGTGATCGGGTTTATTATCGGTCTGGTAACAGTGCCGTTGCCGATAAATATCAGCCAGGTGATAATAGCCATAGTGAACGCTGCCGTACAGTCATACATTCCCATAGTGATGATGGTAGCTTTTATGAGTTTCTATATGTCAATAACCGGAGGAGCTCCTGTCTCTCAGCAGGAAGGATCTTCGGTCATGGGCGACATGTAAGAACAATAAACATATCGAGTTAGGAAAAAGCGGGCCTTCGAGGCCCGTTTTTTTTGTCTTTTTACCACATAAACTCTTAACAAGTCCAATCTATTGTGATAGAATATGCCACTTGAGGCTGAGCTTTTCAGGCCTCATCTTTGTATCCTAAAATAACTTTAAGATAGTAACAGGAGGTTTTGTAATGAAGCGTAAAATGGTCCCTTATGATGGGAATTCCGCGGTAGCTCATGTGGCGCATGCCACCAATGAGATCATCGCTATATATCCGATAACTCCGTCTTCTTCTATGGGCGAGATATCAGACGCTAAGTCGGCAAAGGGAGAAAAGAATATCTGGGGTACTGTACCCACGGTAGTGGAGATGCAGTCAGAAGGTGGAGCTTCCGGCGCGGTACACGGTGCGCTTACGACCGGTGCTTTGACTACGACGTTCACGGCTTCGCAGGGTCTGCTTCTGATGATACCCAACATGTATAAAATAGCGGGAGAGCTTACGCCGACGGTGTTCCATATAGCGGCGCGTTCTCTAGCATGCCAGGCATTGTCGATCTTCGGTGACCATTCAGATGTAATGGCCGCTCGTGCCACCGGATGGGCGATGCTCGCCTCTTCCAGTGTGCAGGAAGCGATGGATTTTGCTCTTATAGCACAGGCGGCCACGCTTGAGACCAGGCTACCGTTCCTTCACTTTTTTGAAGGTTTCAGGGTATCTCATGAGATACAGAAGATTGAAGAGCTTACCTTCGACGACATGAGAGCGATGATGGACTCGAAACTGATACACGCGCACAGGAAATGGGGCATGAACCCGGAACATCCTGTTATCCGCGGTACTTCACAGAACCCGGACGTGTATTTTCAGGGACGTGAGACGGTAAACAAATATTACGACGACTGTCCCGGCATAGTGCAGAAGAACATGGATAAGTTTGCCAAGCTTACCGGTCGGAAGTACAAACTTTTTGATTATATCGGAGCCAAAGACGCTGAGAAAGTCATCATTATTATGGGTTCCGGAGGAGAAGCGGTACATGAGGCGGTAGATTACCTCAATGCCAAGGGTGAGAAAATAGGTGTACTGAGGATCAGGCTGTATCGTCCGTTTGCCACAAAAGCTTTCATCGAAGCGTTGCCGAAGACCGTCAAAAAGATAGCGGTTCTCGACAGGACAAAAGAGCCAGGCAGTCTCGGCGAGCCGATGTATGAAGACGTAAGGACCGCAGTGGGCGAGGCCATGGGCGAAGGGTACGCTCCCTTCAAGGAATACCCGGTTATCATAGGCGGCCGTTACGGCCTGGGTTCGGCCGAGTTTACACCGGCGATGATCAAGGGCGTGTTCGATTCTCTTGATGTCGCGAAACCGAAGAACCATTTCACAGTAGGGATAAACGACGATGTGACGGGTACAAGCATTGACTACGATCCCTCGTTCAGTTCCGAGAGCGATGAGACTTACAGGGCCATGTTCTACGGCCTCGGCTCAGATGGTACGGTGGGAGCCAACAAGAACTCCATAAAGATAATCGCTGAGAAGACAGATAACAACGCTCAGGGGTATTTCGTATATGACTCCAAAAAAGCGGGAGCGGTAACGATATCGCATCTTCGTTTCGGGAAAAAACCCATAAGGAGTCCGTATCTCATAACAAAAGCTAACTTTATCGCATGCCACAATTTCTCGTTCCTCGAAAAATATGACATGCTGAAGAACATAATGGACGGTGGAACGTTCCTGTTGACGTCGCTTTACGACAAAACAGAAGTATGGGCCATTCTTCCGCCAAAGGTGCAGAAACAGATAATAGAGAAGAAGCTCAAGTTCTACGTTATAAAAGCGGTTGATATTGCCGAAGATGTAGGGCTTGGAGGCCGTATAAACGTTGTTATGCAGACGGCTTTCTTCAAGATATCAAAAGTTATCGATGAGAAGGTAGCTGTTGAGGCTATCAAGGAAGCGATAAAAAAGACTTATGGCAAAAAAGGCGACAAGGTCGTAGATATGAACATGCGCGCGGTAGACATCGCTCTCGGCAGGACAGAGGAAGTGGACGTTCCCGCGAAGTTTGAAGGAAAGATTGAGGACAGGAAAGTAGTTCCCGACGACGCGCCGGAATTTGTAAAGACGACTACTACGAAGCTTCTTAAAGCCGAAGGTGAGACGGTTAGCGTGTCCGAGATGCCGGCGGACGGGACCTGGATGACTGCCACAACTCAGTACGAGAAACGTAATATAGCGCTTAACATACCGGTATGGAACGAAGAGACCTGTATACAGTGCGGTAAATGTACGATGCTGTGCCCGCACGCCGTGATACGCGCTAAGATGTATAAGGAAGAGCTTCTTAAAGACGCGCCTGAGACTTTCAAGCACGCGCAGACGAAGCCGAAAGCTAAAGAAGGCTACGTGTATACGCTTCAGGTGGCTCCCGAAGATTGTACGGGCTGCGGGGTATGTGTAGAGTACTGCCCGATGAAAGCCAAGGAAGCTATAAAGATGATGTCGCAGGAACCCTTGAGGGAAAAAGAAAGCGTGAACCATAAATTTTTCCTCAACATACCCGATACCGATCCGGCGCTTTACAACCGGAACATCATGAACGGCGTCCAGTTTGCAAGGCCGCTTTTCGAGTATTCCGGCGCCTGCGCGGGTTGCGGTGAGACCTCGTACGTGAAGCTGTTAACGCAGCTTTTTGGCGACAGGGCTCTTATCGGTAACGCTACAGGATGTTCTTCGATCTATGGAGGGAATCTTCCCACGACACCGTATTGTCAGCGCGAAGACGGCCGCGGGCCTTCATGGAACAATTCATTGTTCGAGGACGCGGCTGAATTAGCGTATGGCATGAGGCTGACGTGTGACAAATATACCGAATATGCCGGTGAACTTGCCGACAGGATACTCGAAGGCGGAAGCTGTAGCTCTGGAATAAAGAAGCTGCTTGAGGAGGCTAAGGGCGCCGACCAGTCGACGCAGGAAGGTGTAGAGGCTCAGAGAGACCGGGTCAAGGAACTCTTGCCGCTGCTTGAGAAATGTGACTGCCCGGATTGCCGGGAACTCTCAAGTGTCGCTGATTATTTTATCAAGCGTTCAGTCTGGGGAGTAGGCGGAGACGGCTGGGCGTACGATATAGGATATGGCGGTCTTGACCACGTACTCGCGGCGGGCAGGAACGTGAACATCCTCGTACTGGATACGGAAGTCTATTCCAATACGGGAGGCCAGGCTTCAAAAGCCACGCCGATGGGCGCGGTAGCGAAGTTCGCGGCAAGCGGTAAGCCGATAGGGAAAAAAGATCTCGGGCTGATGGCACTCAGCTACGGTTATGTTTACGTGGCTAAGATCGCTCTTGGGGCGGATCCGATGCAGACAATGAAGGCGTTTATCGAAGCCGAGTCGTATGACGGACCTTCGATAATCCTCGCTTATTCGCATTGTATCGCTCATGGATTTGATCTGATACACGGTGTAGATGAGCAGAAAAAGGCCGTTAATTCGGGTCATTGGCCGCTTTTTAGGTATAACCCTGATCTGTGCGAGAAAGGCGATAACCCTCTGACCCTCGACAGCAAAGAGCCGTCGATAAGCCTTGAGGATTACATCTATAACGAGAACCGCTACGCCGTCCTCAAGAAGGCCGATCCCGAAAGGGCGAAGGACCTGCTTGAAAAAGCTCAGAAGCTGGTAAAAGACCACTATGCTTTGTATAAGTATCTGTCCGAAAGGACGACGACCGCGTGTGAAGTCGAAGAGCTTAAAGTAGCGAAATAAAAACATTACGGGTCGAACAGCACGGAAGGTATCCGAGCAGTTCGGCCCGTTTTTTTTCTGCGAGCACAATGAAGAAACTAAATACTGAATACAAAATACGTCTGTCCGCCGAAGCCTTGGCGAAGGAGGAGAATACTAAAAAGCCCTCCTGGATCCGCGCCAAAGCTGTTTCAGGGGATATGCCTCGTAAGGTCACCGAAACAATGAACCACCTGGGTCTTAACAGTGTTTGCGAGGAAGCGACTTGCCCTAACAGGGGAGAATGTTGGAGTGACGGTCACGTTACCTTCATGATATTGGGCGATGTATGTACCAGAGGCTGCCTGTTTTGTGATGTGAATTTCGGCACGCCGGCAGAACCGGATGCGGGGGAACCCTCAAGGATAGCCACCGGGATAAAAGAGCTGGATATTAAGCACGCGGTGATAACTTCTGTAACGCGTGACGATCTGGAAGATAAGGGGACCGCGCATTTTGTCGATGTGGTAAGAGAAATAAAGAACACCTCGCCCGAGGTCACCGTGGAACTTCTTATACCCGATATGGGAGCGGAGGCGGACCTTATAGAAAGAATAGCTTTTTCAGGGGCCGAAGTCATCGGCCATAATGTGGAGATGCCGGAATTCTTATACAAAGAGGTAAGGCCCAGGTCGGATTATTTGCGGACTTTGGATGTTCTCAAAAAACTAAGCTTATTCAGGGATGAAGGTGGTGCGGATATCTTTGTAAAATCGTCGATGATATTGGGGTTGGGTGAGAGTAGAGCGGATATCGGCTGCACGTTAGAGGATCTTAAGGACGCGGGTGTAGATATAGTATATATCGGCCAGTATCTTTCGCCTTCAACCGGGCATTGGAATCTTGATAAATACTATGAACCGTCGGAATTCGATGAACTGGCCGATATCGCGCGTAAAATGGGGTTTTGGGCGGTATGTTCCGGTCCCATGGTACGCAGTTCTTATAAGGCGCAGGAGTCTTACCGGTCGGCTCTCTTGACAAGACGGTCTTTTGATTTATAATAGTGGAGTGTTACTGGCGTTGGCGGACCCCGCGCCCAAAGCGGAGTCCAGTGGATAACCACAAGGAAGCATAGAATCAAAAATCGCACGCCTGGGTTTTTGTCCAAAAACCGATCCCTGTCTTTGACCGGACATATCTAACGGGATCTTGAGTTCAGACATATTTATGACAGATGCAGTTACCAGATCAAAACGTACACCTCTTTACGAGTGCCATCTCCGTGCCGGAGGAAGGATAGTTCCTTTTTCAGGCTGGGAGATGCCGGTCCAGTATACCGGGATAATAGACGAACATATGCATACGCGCGAGAAAACGGGATTGTTCGATATATGTCATATGGGCGAATTTATCCTTAAAGGCGCTGGCGCGGAGAAAGATCTCGAACATTTATTTTCTCGCAAGGTCGGAGATATGCTTCCGGGAAAGTGCCGTTATGGGTTTCTCCTGAACGATAAAGGCACTATAATTGACGACATTATTGTCTTTAAGGTCTCTCCCGAAGAGTTCATGCTTGTAGTCAACGCGGGTACGATAGACAAAGACGCCGAGTGGATAAAAAAGAATATCTCAGAAAGCACTGTTTTCGCCGATATCTCCGAGTCTACCGCCAAGTTGGACTTGCAGGGTCCGTTATCGGCGGACGTGCTTAAAAAATGTATCGATCCGGCGGTTGTCGAAGGGCTGAAGCGTTTTTCTTTTACCGACGTGTCCATTGATGGGGTGAAAGTTATCCTCAGCCGTACGGGGTATACAGGGGAATTGGGGTATGAATTATTTTTTTCTCCGGAATTCGCTTCGAAGCTGTGGGATAAGCTGTTAGTTTTCCCCGAAGTAAAACCTGTGGGGCTCGGAGCGAGGGATACCCTCCGGCTGGAAGAGGGATATTCTCTTTACGGCAGCGACATAGACGAAGATCATACGCCCGTCGAAGCGGGCCTTTCGAAGTTCGTTTCGATGGAAAAAGATTTTATAGGCCGTGCCGCGCTCAAAGAACAGGAAGCCTCAGGCGTCAGCCGCGTTTTGACCGGTTTTATCTGTGAAGGAAGAAGAAGCGCTAGGAGCCATTTTCGCGTAATGGACGGATCTCGTGACGCCGGAGAAGTCACGAGCGGAGCTTTTTCTCCCTGTTTGAAAAAAGGTATAGGGTTGTGTTATATTGATAAGGGTCTCGCGGTGGAGAATCGCGAAATTTCCCTTATGGACGGAAAAGTGCAGATCGAAGCAAAAGTAAAGAGTCTGCCTATTTATGAGCATTGAGAGATTGGGAGAAGTACGACAATAGGATTTCAGATTGGCGATTTCAGATATCTGACATCTGTAATCTGACATTTGTAATCTAACGTTGAATTTTATTTTCAATTGAATGGAGGCAAAATGATACCCGGAGAACTGAAATATACTAAAGAACATGAATGGGTCAGGATGGAAGAGAACGAAGTAGTGATAGGGATAACAGATCACGCCCAGTCGCAGCTTGGAGATATAACATTTGTGGAGCTGCCGGACGCGGGTAAGGACGTTAAACAGTCTGATAGCCTTGCCACGGTGGAGTCGGTGAAAGCGGCCAGCGATATTTATGCGCCTCTTTCCGGCAAAGTGACCGAGGTCAATACCAGCTTGCAGGATACCCCTGAGATGATAAACCAGTCTCCCTATGGCGACGGGTGGGTATGCCGGGTCGATGTCGGGGATAAAACTGAGTTGGATGGACTGATGGACGCCGCGGCATACGAGGAGTTTATTAAAGGAACAAGTTCATAGTTGATAGTTTGTAGTTTGTTGTTTTCAAGTCAATGAACTATGAACAACGAACAATGAACAATGAACTGAAAGTAGTACACGGAGTCGGCAAAATGAGCTATATACCGCATTCTAAAGAAGACCGCACGGAGATGCTTAAGGCTATCGGCATCAAGTCTACCGATATGGCGGATCTTTTTAAATGCATACCCGAAAAATTGAGAGCCAGATCTTTTGACCTGCCTTCAGGTATGTCAGAGCTGGAGGTCGACAAGACCCTCCGGCGCCTGGCGAAGAAGAATGCGACGGATCTTATCACTTTCGTGGGCGGAGGGTTTTATGATCATTACACACCGGCGGCGGTGGACGCGGTAGTGTCCCGGTCGGAGTTTTATACGGCATATACACCTTACCAGCCTGAAGCTTCCCAGGGCACGCTGCAGGCTATATATGAATACCAGAGCTGCATATGCCATCTGACGGAGATGGAAGTTTCGAACGCTTCGCTTTATGACGGGGGAACAGCCCTTTACGAAGCCGCTATGATGGCTATGCGTATTACCGGCAGGAACAAGATATTGATGGATGGAGGGGTAAACCCGATATATCGTAAGATGCTGGAATCGTACACGAGTAATCTTTCCATAGAGTTCGTCGAAATACCGGTCTGTCACGGTCAGAGCCACCGTGACGAGATCGAAAAATATCTAGATGATAAAACGGCGGCAATAATTCTGCAGAACCCCAATTTTTTCGGAGTAATAGATGACCACACGGATATTTCTGAGATGTGCCACGCTAAAGGCGCGCTCGTCATAGAAAGCGTTTATCCGGTCTCGCTGGGGATGTTGAAGACGCCGCGCGAGATGGGGGCGGATATAACTACGGGCGAAGGCCAGAGTCTGGGGATACCCTTATCTTTCGGCGGACCTTATCTGGGTTTTATCGCGACGAAAAAAGAATATGCCAGGAAGATGCCCGGCCGTATAGTAGGAGCTACGGTGGACAATGAAGGGCGAAGGGCTTTTGTCCTTACGCTGCAGACAAGAGAACAGCACATCCGCCGGGAAAAAGCCACGTCTAATATATGTTCCAATGAGGCGTTATGCGCGCTGAGGGCGCTGGTTTACATGTGTCTTACCGGCAGGGGCGGCATAAAAATGGTCGCGCGACTTTGTATGGAAAAGACCGAATACGCGAAGAAGAAACTCAGTAAAGTAAAAGGGGTGGAAGTCAAGACCTCCTCGCCCACATTTAACGAATTTGTTATAAGGCTTCCGAAGGATCCGAACGAAATAATAGGCAAGCTTATAGACAAGGGTTTCGCGGCGGGGTTTCCGCTGGGCAGGTACTATCCGGATATGGAAGATTACATGCTTATCGCGGTAACGGAGAAAAGGACCAAGGAAGATATAGACCGTTTTGCCGAAGCTCTGGAGGAAGTACTGTGGAATTGATATTCGAAAGATCCAGGAAAGGGAAGATAGGTGGCACGTTGCCTCTTAAGGATGTAAACGAAGAGGTCAAGGTGGATCCCGCGTATCTGAGAAGCCGGGACGCCCAGCTCCCGTGCGTTTCGGAGCCGGAGGTAGTCAGGCACTTTACCAGGCTTTCAAACATGAACTTCGGGGTGGATTCGCATTTTTATCCGCTGGGTTCATGTACCATGAAGTATAATCCCAAGTTTACCGAAAAAATAGCGTTACTTGAAGAATTTACCGCGTTGCATCCCCTGCAGCCGCAGCTTTTGAAAGGCGCGAAGCTTACCCAGGGCGCTCTTGAGATAATCTATAATCTTGAAGCGGTCTTGAGCGAGATAACAGGGATGGCGGAATATTCAACGCATCCCATGGCGGGCGCGCACGGGGAACTCACGGGAGTTATGATGATAGCCGCGTATCACAGGCATAAAGGCAATGTAAGGAAACACATACTTATACCTGATTCAGGGCACGGGACGAACCCCGCGTCCGCGTCGATCGCCGGGTACGAGGTTAAGGCAATACCGTCGAACGCGGACGGTGTCATGGACCTTGAAGAGTTCAAAAAAACCCTGAACGAGGAAGTGGCGGCTGTGATGCTGACCTGTCCGAACACGCTCGGAGTTTTTAACCCGCATATAAAGGATATAGCTGATCTCACGCATGAAGTCGGCGCACTTATGTATTACGACGGTGCCAACCTAAACGCCATAATGGGGAAAACACGCCCCGGAGATCTGGGGTTCGATGTGGTCCATCTAAACCTGCACAAGACGTTCGCCACTCCTCACGGCGGCGGCGGTCCGGGGGCGGGACCGGTAGGTGTCACAAAAGAACTCGCGCCGTTTCTTCCCGTATCCAGAGTAGTAAAAAAAGATGACGGTACTTTTGAGCTTGATTATGATGAGCCGCTTTCGATAGGGTACATAGCTCCTTTTTACGGAAATTTCGGGGTTCTTCTAAAAGCGTACGCGTATATACTTCTTCTGGGCAAGGAAGGACTTATAGAAGTTAGCGAGAACGCGGTACTGAACGCTAATTATCTAAAGGTAGCTCTGAGTAAATATTACGACCTGCCGTACGACAAGAACTGTCTTCATGAATTTGTTTTGTCCGTGTCCAGGCAGGCCGAGAAGGGCGTGAGAGCGGTGGATATGGCCAAAGCCCTTATAGACAAAGGGATACATCCACCCACCATATATTTTCCCATGATAGTGAAAGAAGCCATGATGGTGGAACCTACCGAGACCGAATCCAGGGAGACCCTGGATCACTTCATAGACGTCATGAAATACCTGGCGGAACTGGCGGAGAAAGAGCCGGAGTTGTTTAAGGATTTTCCGAAGACCGCGCCGGTAGGACGTGTCGACGAGGTCAAGGCCGCGAAGGATATGGACGTCGCCTGTCTCAACGACGATAGTCTTTGAACTTCTGCCAAAAAAAAAGGGGTATAAACTCGGAGGTGTCACGGGTGAAAAACCGTGGAGCTCCACCCTGCAGAGCCCATGATGCTTGTAAAATATTATCCCGAAACGATCGAAGAAAACATCGCCCTCGATGAGCTTTTGCTTATGAAAGCTGAAAAAGGTGAGGTTGGTGAGACTTTGCGTTTCTGGGAATCAGCAGAGTATAGCGTGGTACTGGGACGCGCTGGCAGAGCGGAAGAGGAATGTTTTCAGGACAAATGCGCTGATGACGGTGTTAAGGTTGCGCGTAGGGTTTCCGGCGGAGGGACCGTCCTTCAGGGACCAGGGTGCCTGAACTATTCCGTGGTACTTTCGTATGACTGTGATGAAAGATATTCGAATATAATCTCTTCTTATGAATGTGTTCTCGGTGAGATAGCGTCGGTTTTTTCCGCAAAGGGCCCGGATGTGGAATTTTTCCCCGTGTGTGACCTGGCAGTGGGTGGCAGGAAGATCTCCGGCAACGCCCAGGCCAGAAAGAGGAAATATTTTCTTCACCACGGCACATTCCTGTATGACTTCGACCTGAAAAAGATATCCCGATATTTGAAGATGCCGCCGAAGGAACCGGAGTACCGTTCTGGAAGGCCGCATGAGAGTTTTGTGACTAATATCTCCATGACTAAAGACGCCCTGGAAGATTCCGTAAAACAAGTGTTGTCGTTCACTCCGGATGAATGGTTTCCGGACGAGGAGACTTTGCGGGAGCTGGATACACTTATAGCGGATAAGTATTCAAAAGACGATTGGAATCTGGTTTTTTAGCGGAGCTTTGCGCGCTATTTTAGTATTCAGTATTTAGTATTTAGTATTCAGTTCTTTGGTTATAGAATAAAACGAGCATCCAGCATCTAGAATCTAGCATCTAACACAGCGTATACAATAGTTAAGGAGTGTGCTATGAAGAAAGTAGTTATATTTTTGATGATGATGAGTTTCGCTCTGGGGACGACCGCGCATCCTCATTGTCAGGTGCCATGCGGCATATATGATGATGATATGAGGTTCGACATGATAGCTGAAGACATAACCACTATTGGCAAAGCGATGGATGAGATAAATAAATTTTCACAGGAAACAGATAAGAACTACAATCAGATCGTTAGGTGGGTCGAAACCAAAGAGAAGCATGCCGACAATATAAGTCACACTGTTACTTATTATTTTATGGCGCAAAGAGTCAAACCCGTAGATCCGTCAGATGTCGCCTCTTATGCGGTGTATGCGAATGAACTGGAGCTTTTGCATGGACTGATGGTCAATGTAATGAAGTCAAAACAGACGACTGATAGTATTTATGTGGATAATATGAAAGGTCTACTGGAAGAGTTCTGGGTGGTATATGCGCAGTAGCGTGACAGGTACGGTCCAACTGTCAGATTAAACCCAAATGTCAAAATCCAAATGACAAATGAAATCCAAATGACAAAACCAAAAAGTAGCGTTCTTTTTGGTTTTAGGATTTTTGAGATTCCTTTGGATTTTGGGCTTAGGATTTTGGATTTATTTTTTGGGCCAGTATCGGATTTTGTCCCTGATATCCCGATCACCTGATAATCCGATATCCCTCTATGTTTGTATCCTATCTATATACTTCTCCGTAGTCGAGTCCACTTCGACAACATCACCTTCCTCGATGAACTGAGGCGCGTCTACCTCCATACCGTTTTCGAGGGTTATCTGTTTGGCTGTTACGGAATCATGCTGTTTTATCCCGGGAGGGGAGACGGTGACCTTCAGGCGTATGCGCGGAGGAAAAATGACCTCGATGGGCATTGATTCATAGATCTCAACGGTGTATTTTTCATTTTCTTTTAGGAATACTTCCTTGTTACCGACGATACTCTTATTTACATCGTAGTTTTCAAAAGTCTCCTCGTCTATGAAAAAGAACGAATCACTGTCTTTATATGAGTATGTGGCTTTTCTGTGTTGCACCTCGGCTTCGTCGAATTTATCGTCCTGCTGATAAGTATGTTCAAGGTCCTTGCCGTCTACAATATCCCGCATTTTTATGAATACTGTCTTGTGGACTTTCGCGGATCCTTTTACTTCCACTTCATCCACTTTAAATATTTTGCCATCTATAAGGAGAAGGTTTCCGACACGAACATCAATAGCTTCTTTCATGATGCCTCCTGGGTTCAAACGGGATCTTGTTTATAAGGACTATGTTACGGAACTATATTTGGCCGAAGATAATAGCGGCAGCCTTCTCCAGAGCCGTATCGCTTAAAGAGCTTACGGTTATTTCAGTGTTGTTATCTGAGATAGATTCAAAGAAAACACCCACCCTGGTGGTATTCGTCTGGTTAGGAAGGCCTATAAAGACGATATATTTAGCTTTTTTGCTGGATCGGAAGACTACGAGCTTATTGTCTTTGATGATATCCATGACCTTATTGTAAGCGTCATTGTAAGAGAGAGAGACGGTTTCTATCCTGCCGTCGGCACGGGCGCTCTCGAGGTCCCGTATATTTATTCCCACCAGAGAGGCGGGGATTGAAGAAGCACAGCTCGAAACGGACAGTGCTGTGAGAAGTACAATGCTGATATACGCTGATAAATGCTTCATAATACACTTGATTATATAATTAAAGGGCGAGGGGGTCAAGGGGAACTAAGCGTTTATACGCCATGTTAGATGTTCGATGCTAGATTCTAGTAGGAATGTAAACCCAAAACCCTAAGCCCAAAATCCAAGGGAATCTCAAAAATCCCAAATCCAAAAGGAACGCTACTTTTGTGTTTTGTCATTTGGGTTTAATCTGACAGGTGGACCGTCGTCTGTCGTCCGAGGACCATGGGTTATGCGGTCCTTATTGCGTCCCAGGGATAAGTATTTGACAGCAAAAGAGTATTATTATAACATATATGCTTTCTAGAACAGTATATTGTAATATTATATAGGGTCTTAACAAGAATAGGAGAGGATCGATGGAATTATTGAAACATAAGTTTGGTGAGGAAAATTATAAGAAGATACTTGAACTTGATAATCCAAAATTACGCGAGTTTATAACAAGATACGTGGAGATATGCAATCCTGATTCAGTTTTTGTCAGAACTGACTCTGCTGAAGACGCTTCGTATATAAGGGAAAAGGCAAAGGAAAATGGGGAAGAGAAAGCTTTGACTACAGAAGGACATACTATCCATTTTGACGGATATTACGACCAGGCAAGAGATAAATCCCATACGAAATATTTGCTGGAACCGGGTGTAGAGTTGGGGTCGGATATCAATTCGGAAGACCGTGAGGAAGGTCTTAATGAGATCCATAATCTTTTGAAAGATTCAATGGTAGGAAAAGAGATGTACATATGCTTTTTCTGCCTGGGCCCGACGGATTCATCCTTCTCAATATCCGCGGTGCAGATAACGGACTCCTGCTATGTAGCTCACTCTGAGGGGATACTTTATAGGTCAGGATACGAGCAATTCAGGAAACTTGGACAGTCTGAGAGGTTTTTCCAGTTTGTGCATACAGCCGGAGATCTTGAGGATGGTATCAGTAAAGAAGTGTATGATCGCCGTGTCTACATAGATCTTGAAAAAGAGCGGGTTTTCAGCACCAACACCCAATACGCCGGTAACACGGTAGGCCTTAAGAAGCTTTCTATGCGCCTTGCTATAAGAAGAGCTTCTCAGGAAGGCTGGCTTACCGAGCACATGTTTGTTATGGGAGTGCATGGTCCGGACAAGAAAAGGGTGACATATTTTACGGGTTCTTTCCCGAGCGCTTGTGGAAAGACAGCGACAGCTATGCTCTCAGGTGAAAAAATAATTGGTGATGACATAGCGTACTTGCGTAAGGTCGACGATAAGATCCGGACAGTAAACGTGGAAAAGGGGATATTCGGCATAATACAGGATGTCAGCGAAGAGAGCGATCCCGCCATATTTGAAGCGCTTACCACTCCGGGTGAAGTTATTTTTTCGAATATTCTGGTGGATGGAGACAATAATCCCAGGTGGCTTGGCGACGGAAGGTCTGTGCCTGAGAAAGGCGTCAATTTTGTCGGAGAGTGGGAACCGGACATCAAAGGGCCCGATGATAATGAAGTGCCGCATGCCCATAAGAACGCGCGGTACACTATCCAGATAAGCGATCTTAAGAATTGTGACGATAACATTGAGAATCCGGAAGGGGTCGAGGTCGGAGGCATAATTTACGGGGGCAGGGATTCTGATACGAATATGCCTGTCGTCCAGTCCTTCGATTGGGAACACGGTATCCTTACGCAGGCGTCTGCGATAGAATCGGAGACGACCGCCGCTACTTTGGGTCAGGAAGGCGTGAGGAAGTTCAATCCCATGGCGAATCTGGACTTTTTATCCATACCTATAGGGCAATACATACAGAGTAATCTGGATATAGTAAAAGGGATGGATAATCCGCCGCTTATATTCCACGTTAACTATTTTCTGAAAGGTAAAAACGGAAAATATCTCAACGGGATAAAAGATAAGCATGTTTGGGTGAAATGGATGGAACTGAGGGTTAATGGCGAGGCCGACTCGAGAGAGACCCCGGTAGGGAACATCCCCCAGTATGATGATCTTAAAAGACTGTTTAAGGAAGTGTTGGATAAAGAGTATGCTGTTGAAGAATATGTGGAACAGTTCACTTTACGTATTCCGGAGCTGCTGGCTAAGATAGACAGGATAAAAAAAGTTTACGAGACAAAGGTTACAGATACTCCGACAGTTTTTGTCAAGGCCATGGAAGACCAGAAGGCCAGACTTGAAGAATTGCGCAAGAAGAGCGGAGATTACATATCACCGTTGGACCTTGCTAAGCAGGGATAAACTAAGGGGAGGCAAGAATGGGGAATACCACTACTTTATTAATTTTGGATATCGCGGGAGTGCCTCTTCTCAGGCAGGGGAAAGTAAGGAACGTCTACGACCTCGGTGATAAGCTGCTTTTTGTCGTATCAGACAGGATCTCGGCGTTCGACGTCATAATGTCCAATGGTATTTCGGACAAAGGGAAGATACTTAATCTCATCTCGGCGTTCTGGTTCGAGTTTATGGGGGATGTGGTTGAGAACCACGTCATAACTACCGATATAGACGAGATAATAGCCGCTGACGCTCGCCTTTTGTCTTACAGAGACTTGCTCGACAAGAGGTCTATGATGGTTGAAAAGGCGACGCCGCTGACCGTGGAATGTATAGTGCGCGGGTATATATCAGGATCCGGTTGGAAAGATTATCAGAAGACTGGTATGATATGCGGGATAAAGCTTCCTGAAGAGTTGAAACTGTCAGACAAACTGGAAGACCCCATCTTTACGCCGTCTACCAAAGCGGATGAGGGACATGACGTAAATATCACGCAGGAAGAAGCGGTGAAAGAACTGGGTCAGGAAACGTTCGATTTTATAAAAGAGACGAGCGTTAAGATCTACTCGAAGGCAAGGGACTATGCCGCGACCAAGGGCATAATCATCGCCGATACTAAGTTCGAATTCGGCAAGATCGGAGATAAGATCGTACTTATCGACGAGATATTGACGCCTGATTCTTCAAGGTTCTGGCCGGAAGATGATTACGCTCCGGGACGTCCGCAGAAAAGTTACGATAAACAGTTCGTGAGGGATTATCTTGAGACCCTTGACTGGGACAAGACATCTCCGGGACCGGAACTCCCCGAAGATATAATAGAGAAGACCAGGGAAAAATATCTTCAGGCATATCAGATACTTACCGGTAAAGAAATTTAAAAGAAAGCGTTTAGCGGTTAGCGTATAGCGCAATAGGAAAAAGCGCTGTGAGCTATCCGCTATATAAAGCCATGAAACCACGTGTATTCAATATAGATCCGGTTAATATAGACCTTAGGGCCCTTAAGAGGTCGGCGGAGGTCATACACAACAGGGGTCTGGTAGCTTTTCCGACTGAGACTGTTTACGGACTTGGCGCGAACGCGCTTGACCCTAAAGCCGTGGCTAAAATATTTGAAGCGAAAAAAAGGCCTCTTGACGATCCGCTTATAGTCCACATATCTGACATAAACGATCTGTTCAATATGGTTCTCGACGTTCCTCTTAAGATCCACAAGCTCGTTCACCGGTTCTGGCCGGGTCCCCTGACGATCGTCCTCAAAAAGACTAACCTTGTGCCGGATCTTGTTACTACCGGGCTTGATACTGTGGCTGTGCGGATGCCTTCGGGAGTCATTGCCAGGAAGTTCATAGAGATCGCGAAAACCCCTATAGCAGCGCCGTCGGCTAATCTTTTCGGCAGACCATCGCCGACGACGGCTAAACACGTCATAGACGATCTTGAAGGGAGAATAGACGTGGTTCTTGATGGGGGAAGCACTGAGATAGGCATAGAGTCTACGGTCGTCGAGTGTGTAGATGACCGTATCGTGGTCTTGCGTCCCGGAGGTATCGATCTGGAAGAATTGCGCGGTATTATAGGCGATGTAGAAGTACTATCTTCAGGGGAAGATCCCACGGCAGAACATACTCCCGGTAAATACCCGCAGCATTATTCTCCCCGTGCGAAGGTGGTCGTCGTCGAAGATACCCCGCGCCAGGTGGATGAGGTCCTGGAGAAAGCATCCCGGATGGTCGCCGACGGAAAGAAGACAGGGATACTGGCAAGGCAGGAACATTCTGACCTTTTTAAGGATTATAATGTCAAGATGCTGGGACCGGGAGACGATAGCAGGATATGCGCCTCAAGGCTTTTTCACATGCTGCGCGAATTCGATGCCGATAACGTCAATATGATAATAGCCGAAGGTATCCCCAAAAAGGGGCTGGGCCTTGCTGTTATGAACCGGCTGAGAAAAGCGGCGGGACCGGATAGTATTTAGTATTCAGTATTCAGTATTTAGTATTCAGTTAACCTGCTCGCCAGTTAGTCCTCAGGCCATAGACGACGGACCACCATCAGATCAAATCCAAATGTCAAAATCCAAATGACAAATGAAATCCAAATGACAAAACCCAAAAGTAGCGTTTCTTTAGGATTTTGGATTTTAATGATTCCTTTGGATTTTGGGCTTAGGATTTTGGATTTATAGTTTTCGGGCACCTAGAATCCAGCATCCAGAATCTAGACCTGATGACTGATGACTGGTCACTGATCCCGTCAATCGTTGATCGGTTGCGTCTATGGAATCGTTAGAGGGTTTACGGTTGGGGCTGAACCATAAGGTGCAGTATTAGATTTCTCGA
>JAVCCB010000019.1 GCA_030765685.1 Candidatus Tantalella remota
TAAAAGATGTCAGTGTTCTCCTCACCAGATACAGAGGTATCTTTCGAAGATATCGGGTCCGCTTCTTGACAGGATAGATATACACCTTGAGGTGCCACGCCTGGCATATGAGCAGCTTTCAACCCGCAGGACCGGAGAACATTCAAGCACGATCAAAAAGAGGGTCATAAACACGAAAAATATACAGAAAAAAAGGCAGAAGGATAAGCTTTCGAGGGCCGCATGTAACGCGTATCTGGACACTAAAGAGGTAGAGAATATTTGTGACCTTTCGCAAGAGGCCGAGGAGCTTTTGAAGTCGGCCATTCTGGAGCTTGGCATAAGCGCGAGAGCATATGACAAGATACTTAAGATATCCCTTACAATAGCTGATATGGACGGGGAGCAGACGATTGAGTCGCATCATATTTCCGAGGCGGTCGGATACAGATGTCTGGACAGGAACTTATGGGCCTGAGTTAATATGGCAGAACTTAACCAGATTTAAAGCGGAGGAGTAGAAATGGCATTGGTCATTGTAAAGGGTAAAAGGGACAGGAGAAACTTCGAAGGCGCCACATATCATATAACGTGCAGATGCAACAATCAAGAACACCTCTTCAAGGACCAGAGGCACTTTGAAGAGTATCTGAATGTAGTCAGAAAGAGTAAAGAGCTATATGACTTTAAATTGCATAACTACATTGTTATGAACAATCATGTGCATCTGCTCATACGTTTGGGGGAAGATGCTAACATATCGTTGATAATGCACTCTATTAACCGGAGATATGCGCAGTGGTATAACTGTATATATGAGCGAAAAGGACACTTTTGGGAAAACAGGTTTTTCGGTGATCTTATCGAGACAGATCTTAGGCTGCTGACAGTAAGTATCTATTCGGATATGAACCCGGTGAGGGCGGGGATGTGCGATTCGCCGACCGAATGGGAATATTCCGGCGCCGGATATTACATAGAAGGAGAAGAGAACGATTTGATAGATCCGCCGGATATATATTTAAATCTCGGGAACGATATGAAGTCGAGAAGGGATATATATGGGGGCATATCGTGCGCGTATTATGATTGCTTAAAAAAATAAGCTGGAGTTCAAAGGGGTAACCTGGCAGAAACTAACCAGGTTATAAATGCGGGGGTGTTAGCCTCTGCGCAGATCTTTGAAAAGGTGTGCTACTACAAACAGGGGAAGAGCAATGAGAAAGAACCCCGCGAGCACTGCTACTGTTACGCTTAAAATATCCATATAGAAAGTATATCATAAAATTTTGTCTGTGTCAGGCGTGGGGTAACCTGGCAGATCCGCCTACGCCAACCTATTTCATATTATCTGGCTTCCGCCGTCGCCGATCCATTTATTATTTATCTGGCTATGGCGGACAGGACGGCGGATTATTTCGCACCTACGATTTACTCACATTACATGTTCGTAAATCATGTGCTCAATAAAATTAACCAGGTTATAAATGAGGGGGGTGGCTTGCAGTTTTTGGCATCTGTGGTATGTTTGTTATATATAAATGAGGGGGGAATATGCTTGAAGGCAAGAAAATCATTGTTGTGATGCCCGCGTACAATGCCGCTGAGACATTGCAAAAGACATATGATGACATACCTAAAGATATAGTAGATGAGATCATTCTTACCGATGACCATAGCTCGGACAGAACCGTCGAGGTCGCCAGGAATATCGGCATAGATGTTTATGTGCATGAAAAGAATAGGGGGTACGGCGCGAATCAGAAAACGTGCTATGAAGAAGCCCTTAAAAGAGGAGCGGATGTAGTGGTGATGCTGCATCCGGATTACCAGTATCCGCCGAAACTGATAACCGCTATGGCGGGTCTTCTTGTCTCCGGTATGTTCGACGTAGTTTTGGGGTCGAGAATACTTGGTGGGGGAGCCCTTAGGGGCGGAATGCCCTACTATAAGTATGTTTCCAACAGGATACTGACTTTAGTTGAGAACCTGATGCTGGGAGAAAAACTCTCGGAATATCATACCGGTTACAGGGCGTTCTCGAAGGAAGCGCTTTTTAAGCTGCCTATGCTGGAGAATTCCGATGATTTTGTTTTTGATAACGAGTTGCTGGCTCAGGCCGCGTATTTTGGATGCAGGATAGGTGAGATAACAGCGCCATGTCGATATGAGAAAGACTCATCGTCCATAAGTTTCTCGCGCAGCGTGACCTATGGGTTCGGTGTTCTTTATACGGCGCTCAGGTTCGTGCTTCAAAAACTTAGACTGGCAAAGTTCCCGTTGTTCGATCCGGACGGACGTAAATTATCATAGAAAGAAACCGAACGTGAAGAATAAAATACTGATATTCTATATTCTCGGCATAGCTATCGTTACGGCGGTCGCGTTTTTGCCGGCACTATCTAACCAGTTCGTAGACTGGGACGATCCGGCGTATGTTACCGAGAATGAGTCCGTGCAGGTCCTTTCCGCGGACAATGTGAAAAAGTTCTTTACCCGGAGTTATGTAGCAAGCTACTGTCCGCTGGTGATGTTAAGTTACGCGGCGGAATACAGTATTTTTGGGCCCAACCCTTTTGTCTATCATCTGACAAATTATCTGCTGAACATATGCATAACCTTGCTGGTGTTTGTTTTTATCTATATGCTGTCGCGGAACCACAAGGTGGCTTTTATTACGGCTCTTATCTTCGGAGTGCATCCCGTTCATGTGGAATCTGTCGCCTGGATAGCGGAGAGGAAAGATCTTTTATGCGCGCTCTTCTATATGATCGCGGTAACAGTGTATTTGGTGTACCTGAAAGATAAAAAAGTAAAATGGTATTTATTCTGTTTTATAGCGGCCGTTCTGGCTCTTTTTTCGAAGGCGATGGCGGTTACGATACCTTTAGTGTTTCTCTTGATAGACTATTATCGCGGCAGGAAAATAGACAAAGTGCTTTTTCTTGAGAAGATCCCTTTTTTCGGGATCGCCCTTATTTTTGGGCTTGTAAATATATATTTCCAGAAACTTTCAGGGGCTACCGAGCTTGTGGCTAGCCTGGAAGTGAAACTTTATTTCCTGTCGAAAGTAATACTGTTCTACTTATACAAAATACTGGTGCCGCTGAACCTGTCCGCGATATATCCGTATCATAGCGTCGATCCGACACACATAGTGCAGATAAAGTATTACCTGGCGGCGGTGCTGGTCCTTATCGCCCTGGTAGCAGCGTCGGCGAGGTGGTCGAAAAAGACAGTTTTCGGCAGCGCTTTTTTCCTGATAACTGTATTGCCGGTACTGAAGATCATCCCTGTGGGAGACGCGTTCGCCGCGGACAGGTATATGTATCTTCCGTCGATAGGACTGTTCTACATCTTTGCCGTTTTTGTGAACTGGATACTTAAGAGTGAATTTTGTCAACGTCAGGTACGAAGGATAGGCGTTTACGTTATTTTAGCCGTTATGGTAGTTTCTTTGACGGGGATGACCTGGCAAAGGTGTCTCATATGGAAAGACAGCTCGACGCTGTTCTCCGACGTTGTAAGCAAATATCCCACCGCGTCTATCGCTTACAACAACCTTGGTACGTTTTACGCGGAAAAGGGAGAGATCGATAA
>JAVCCB010000014.1 GCA_030765685.1 Candidatus Tantalella remota
CTCTAACATACCCGCGGCATTAACCTTTCTACCGCCCAGCGCATAAATAGTAATTTTGTCTCCGAACCTGGCCTCCAGCTCCTTTTCAACATCCCTTATAAATGTTTTTTTCGCTGTCCCTCCAAACGTGATCAGCACTTTTTTAGCAACATTCCGTATTTTTTTTATGGGTACATCGCAAAATTCTTTTCTCAGCACAATGAAATCGCTACCGAGAAAATACACAACACCATCCCTTGGTAAATACTTTTCTTTATCAACAAACGCGGATGGATTTACCACTATGCCGGCAGGATAGTCAAGTCGGCTGTAGTCATCGATCATTATAGTGCGGCCACCCGTAACAGCGGAAATAGACTCATACACTTCACCTCCTGCAAGATATGAATCTATTACAGTTATGTCGCTTTCGCGTGCAAGCTTAAGCACTTCCTCTAAAACATTCCACCAGCACAAGACATCAACGTCCCCTTCAAGATTTTCAGGCAATAGTTCCTTGGCTCCCGGATCCAAATCAATTACAAATCTACTGCTCGTGCCAGGATAAAGCCGTTTAGCAGCTTCAGCCAACGCACTGCACCGCGCGATATGTCCTAGCCCTTTTTGTTCGCCTCCTTCAGTTAAGAACAATAGCCTCATATCAGTTTTTTAGTTCCTCCAAATTTTTAAATATCTTTTCAAACGCTTTTACCACGTCATCCATATCTTCTTTAGTGTGTGGATGCCGGCACACACCTGTAAGCATAAGCTCATCAAAATGCATCCTTTCACATACCGGACAAATACCTTTATCGTAGCTTGCCGTATCAACTGAACTAAATGGCCAGCCATTCGGCCCATAAGCTATCTTTTTCTGGTACATAGGCTCCATATAAATAGGCCTTACATATCCAGCTCCGAACGGTATTCCTTCAGCTAAAAGCACCTTAACGAAGACATCTCTTTTTACACCTATTTGCTTCTCATCAAACTTTATTGGGTATACAAAATAGACATGTTTATCACAGGCGTTTTTATCCGGCAAAGTTAAGCCTTCAAAACGAGATAACTTATCAGTTAGATATTCCGCTAGCTCTATTCTGTACCCGTTAAGATCATCCAGTCTTTTAAACTGCCCTACACTTACAGCAGCCTCCAACTCGGTCATTCTATAGTTATACCCAATTATACCTTCGATATTTTCTAGATTAAGGTCATCTACGATAACTTCTCCATGGTTTCTAACAAGCTGCATTCTCAGAGCAAGATCATCATTATTGGTCACAACAAAACCCCCTTCACCTGAAGTTATAGTCTTGTGCTGGTTCAAACTAAAAACACCGGCGTCCCCCATAGTGCCAACGCACCTACCTCTATATACTCCCCCGGGAGCCTGCGCGGCATCTTCTATAACCTTGAGATCGTGTTTCTTCGCAATAGCCATTATGGCATTCATATCAGCAGCTCCCCCAAAAAGATGAACTACTACAATGGCTTTTGTTCTTGGGCTAATCCTCTCCTCTACGCTTACTGGATCGAGACAAAAATTGTTCTCATCGATATCCGCGAAAACCGGAACCGCATTAGTCATAACAATAGCTGTCGCAGACGCACTCATCGTATAGGGAGTAACGATAACCTCGTCACCAGGTCCTACCCCAGATGCTGCCAAAGCGGCATGTAGGCCTGCTGTAGCCGAGTTAACACTAATTGCGTGCTTTACTTCGAAATAATCTTTAACTAGTCCTTCCAACTCTCGAACCTGCTTCCCTCCCAGAAAATTATCCCCGGCTTTTGCTATAAAACCCGAAAGCATACCGCTTTCAAGAACATCGTTCACCCTTTTCTTCTCTTCCTCGCCGATTATGGCATGACCCACAAACGGTTCTACTCTTGTTTTCTCTCCCCGCGAACAGCTAGCTTACCCATATTTTCTCCTATTTAATTGATATTCTTTTTCCCTCATTTTTAGCGGATCTTACGGCAGCTTCGATCAATTGCAATGCTGCCAACCCATCTTCGCCGGATGAAACTGATCTTTTCTTTTTCTTTACGCAGCTCACTATCTCCATTACAGCATTTATCATAAAATTACGTTTATATCTCGTGTCGAAGAACTTTTCATCTTTGTCCAACTCTTTATAACCTAAGAAATATTTGCTGTTCTTAACTATGTAACATTCCATGTTAAAACCGCTATTCTTAAGCATTATACGAGCCTTATCAAAAATTATGTTCATCTCAAATATAAGATAATTTTTGACATCACACCCTTGAAAAGTAGCGAATAAACCATTTTTAAATCTTATTATGCCATCAAGGTCCGGATCATCTTTCTTTTTCTCTGCGGTTTTTGAATAAAACGCCTCTATCCACTTCGCGTCTCCAAAAAAGAAGCGCATAAGATCTAACATGTGAGATCCGGTATTCTTGATCCCCGCCGTGTAATAAAAATTAACATGCTGGACATTCCCGAACTTTTTTCTATCTATCATGTTCTTGATATACGCGTGCAGTTTATCAAATCTCCTCTGGTGATCGATCTGAAGAACAATGTTCTTCTTTTTACAAAGCTCGATCATTTTTCTGGCTTCCGTCACACTTGAAGCTATGGGTTTTTCACAAAAAACAGCTTTAGGTTGAAACTTAACTACTTCTTTCAAAACCGAATAATGCGTGGCCGGCGGAGTACATATGCTCACAACTTCGGGAGCGCAATCTGACATCATTTTCTTGAAATCAGTATACACATTCTTTACCCCCCATCTGGCCGCGCACTTTTGAGCCTTCTTTTTATCCATGTCACATACCGCCACGAGCTCTGTGCTTTTAAGCGTGGCATAAGCTCCCACATGCGTTGACACATATCTACGTTTGGGATCATTGTCAAATTCAGCACCAATACGTCCACAGCCTATTACCACCGCCTTTAATGTATTTGCCATATCTACCTAACCGCCTTCTGTTTTATTTCTTTGTTGATCTCAAGAACATCCGGGTTCTTTGCAAGAAAACTGAATATATCACGCACACTAAAAACCTTGTTCTCGAGATATAGCGCCTCATAAACAGTTTTCAAGAATTCGAAATCTTCTTTGGTATCCAATGTCCATCTCCACTCCGGGCGATTGAACTCATCCGGGGCTTTAACGCTTCCCAGACTATATTTTTCCGGATGTTCATATATGTACAGTGATACGTTCTCCCGGTCCGCCGGGTCATTTGTGAGTCCCGCTACCTCTTCAAGGACCTTCGTGGCGAACACCTGGGTGTCAAGTCCTCTCGGATACCGCCTGTCCAGTATATTGCTGACATAATCAAAATTGTTATCAAGATAGAACCGGATCGTCTCATCAACTATCTCAGGATCTATAAGTGTCTCATCTCCCGTTATTTCGACTATAACGTCCGCCTGATAGGTCTTAGCCGCCTGCAGCACCCTTTCCAGGACATCATCTTCACTTCCACGAAAACATCCAACACCGTTGCGTTTCGCAAGCTCTTCTATGGCATCACAATCCTTATTTACCGTGGTCGCAACAACTATCTGGTCAATAAACTCGCTCATCTTAAGCCTTTCAATAATCAGCTCGAGTGTAGACTTTCCGCAAATCTCCAGAAGTGTTTTTCCAGACAATCTACTCGAAGCAAACCTCGCTTCTATCGTAGCCACTATCTTTCCCTTATCTGCTCTACTCATCCCCATCTTCCCTTTCCTTTTGCTCATTTTCGTGATTAGATTTAACAATAGCGTATCTTACAATATCAACATATTTTCCGTTTTTAAAAAGTGTCGCCTTTGAAATACCTTCATACACCATGCCTGCTTTCTCCGCCACTTTTATCATAGCTTTGTTCCGTACGGTCATGCCTGAATACAACCTATAGAGACCAAGAACACCGAAAGCATAAGCGATAATCATCTCATATGCTTCCAATCCAACCCCCTTACCCCAGTAATTTTTATCTCCAATAAGAATTGATATCTCCCCGGAGTTATTCTTCCAGGATATGTTACCAAGGCTTATGTTGCCAATATGCTTTTCTTCTGCTTTAGCGATAATGGCGAAGGCAGCTATATTCTCGGACTTATCAACTGACTGGACATAAGTCCTTGTCATCTCAACGGTATTAACCACTCCTCCATGACTGTTCTCCCTGCACACCTCTTTATCATTCAGCCAATTCGCGTATTTTTCGCTCACGTGTTTATCGGACAGGCTCTCAAGACGAATAGAAACACCCTCAAGAACAGGTTCATTAATAACACTTATCGTCCTGTCACTCATCTGCTCCCCCGTTTCAACATATACATAACATCCGTGTTGTCATAATCCAGATAGTCCAAAAATCTTTTCTTCACCAGTTTGGTTCCTGGGAACATCTTAGTATACATTCCGGGAAAATCACCCTTCCACATCATTTCCCCACTCCCCCTATATCCTATCTCTTCATGTTTATCGGAATAATACTCATACCCCCATATATATTTTGAGCTACACCTATATATCTCTTTTAGTGCCTTTTGGATATCCGCTGGGCTTATATGAATAAGAACGCCGGCAGTAAAGACCATATCAAAATATTTATCCTTAAAGGGAATATCAAAAGCTGACCCTTGAATAAGATTCACTCCCTTTGTTCTTTCTTTCGCTTTCTCAACCGCAGTAGGATTAATCTCAATACCGTAAAGATTCTTAAACCCCATTTTCTGAAGCAACAAAAGCTGGTTCCCGATGTTTGAACCTACCTCTAGTATCTTGATATCTCTGTCTAATTCACCCAAAAATTCTTCCCCCAAAGACCGCGCGGTAACACCGTACATTTTTTTGTATTCTCTATCGAGAGCAGCTGTATCAAACTCATTTCGCCTGATATATTTTTCCCCAAAATCTCCGCTCCACTTTTTTTCCTGCTCCGTAGTGTATCGCATTTTTCCCCCATTATATGTTTAGTGTTTTTTGAACACTTTCGACCACCCTTAAAACTTCATCATCTTTCATCGCAGGAAATAAAGGTATACTGACCTCCTCTTTGTACACTTTCTCCGCGTTAGGGCAAAGCCCTTTACTGTACCCCAGCTCCCTATAATAGGGCTGCAGATATACGGGAATATAATGTACCTGGCAGGCAACGCCCAGGTCCTTCATCCTTTTAAAGAAAGTTTTTCGGTCTAGATTAAAGCTATCGAAATCTATCTTAAGTATGTAAAGATGATAAGCTCCACTCCTGTCCCCGCTTTTCCCCGGAATCGATATCCCCTCATACGTCCCGAAACTCCTGTCATAGACCTTCGCGATGTCCCGCCTTTTCTTGAGGAAACCTTTAAGCTTTTTTATCTGGCTCAAACCAAGCGCGCATTGAAAATCCGTGATCCTGTAATTAAACCCAAGATCCCTCATCTCGTAATACCACGGTCCTTTCTTTTTGGTCATCCCCTCAGTCTTATAGGTACCGTGGGACCTTAATGCCTTTAACTTCTCGTATATTTTCCTGTTATTAGTCGTAATGGCTCCGCCTTCTCCAGTAGTTATGTGTTTTACTGGATGAAAACTAAAAACCGTCATATCTGAATGTTCGCAGCTGCCCACCATAATCTTTTTACCCCTCCAGAAATACTCAGCGCCTAAGGCATGACATGCGTCCTCAATAATAAGAAGACTATTCTTCTTCGCTATACTTGAAATTCTAGGCATATCACATGGCATGCCCGCGAAATGAACAGGAAGGACCGCTTTGGTCCTTGACGTTATTTTCTTCTCTATTCCCGCCGGATCGATATTTGAGAATACCGGGTCGACATCCGCGAAAACAGGTCTCGCCCCGGTATAAAGAACCGCGTTAGGCGTAGCTAGAAAAGTGATCGGAGTCGTAATCGCTTCATCACCTTGAGCAAGGCCGCCTGCCAGGCAAGCTATATGAAGCGCGGCTGTCCCGCTAGAAACAACTACAGCATATTTAGATCCACAGTACCGCGCAATAGCTTTTTCGAAATCGCCAACCATTTTGCCCTGTGTTATCCAGTCAGACCGAAGGACTTTGACAACTTGTTTTATGTCGTCCTCCTCTATGTATTGTTTTCCATACGGAATATATTTCATCAGAGACCTTTCTATTCCTTGTTTTGTTATCCGATTTCCTTTGCCATTTTCTGAAGTTCTTCTATGCCCAGCCAGTCCGTATTATTATCACTCCTGTATCCGTCGAAACCCAGGCCCGTAAGTTTTCCCCCGTCGATCTTCTTTATGTGAGAGACCACTTCGGAGTATGTAATAAACCGGTCCGGGTACTCATAAGTGTTTATGCCGTCGTCCGACGGGACCAGTACCTCATGAAGTTTTTCACCCGCGCGTATCCCGACCACCTCATGCTCACAGCCCGGGCATATCGCTTCGGCCAAGTCCACTATACGCATGCTCTTGATCTTCGGGATAAAAAGTTCCCCGCCTTTCATGTCCGTCAGACTCTGTATGACGAACTTTACACCTTCAGGCAGCGTGATCCAGAAACGCGTCATGCGCTCGTCGGTTATAGGCACTTTTCCTTTAGACGCGCATTCGCGAAAAAACGGCACTACACTCCCCCTTGAACCGAGCACATTACCGTATCTCACAACACTAAATTTTGTCACCCCAGCCGAATAGTTATTCGCAGCAACAAACATCTTTTCTGAACAAAGCTTTGTGGCCCCGTAAAGGTTTATGGGATTGGCCGCTTTATCCGTACTTAGTGCCAGAACCTTCTCAACGCCATTGTCTATGGCTACGTTTATAATGTTTTCCGCACCGATCACGTTTGTTTTTACCGCTTCAAATGGATTATATTCCGCTGAAGGTACGATCTTTACTGCTGCTGCGTGAATAATGATATCCACATCTTTAAAGGCCCTGTGAAGACGCTCCTTATCCCGGATATCACCTATAAAATACCGGATATTCGGCTGGTTGAAACGTTTACGCATCTCCCATTGTTTCATTTCATCTCTGCTGAAAATAATCAGTCTTTTGGGATCACTCTCGGCAAGGACCATTTCCGTGAACATTTTACCGAAAGACCCAGTCCCTCCGGTTACCAGTACGTTTTTTCCTTTAAAAATATTGAACATAACTTCTCCCCTATATTGTGGTTAGTATACTATTTATCAGAATTATCCTCTTCACCCTCATGTGCCCAATTGCGAGCCTTGCTATACGCCTTCCCCACGACATCTTCAAGCTCAGGGGAAACGACTCTAAGTATCTCCTTACCTAAGATCCGGTATTGTTTTCCGACCTTCGCGGCGCGGATCAACCCCTTCTTCATAAGTCTCTGCATGGTACTGGGACTTATTTGTAATATCTCTTCGGTTTCCTTGACCGTGTATACGACGTTTTCCTTTATTTCCCTCATTATATCTCCTTCGTTTTCGAAGTATTCGCTTTATTTTAGTACTTTGAAGTAAATTAACATATTATATAAAATATGTCAATAACATTCATTAGTAGTCATTGGTAGTCATTGTACGTGGATGGGTATGAGGAAATATGGCTATTTAGCCATCGATTCTACCAGCTTGGGGAGCAGGTATAGCTTGACGTAGAAGGACAAGACTATGAGCATCCATACTATTAATATTATTTCTTTAATGCTGTTATTTCGCGTTCTTGTCATACGGTTCCCTTTCATCAATATACGCTTTATGCAGGATCTCAGCCGCTTCCGCGTGCCCGTGCTTTGTCCAATGAGGGTCTATATCAAAATAGAGCCTGTCACCGGTGATGACGCTCTTTTTCAAAAGTCCAGGCAGCGTATCCGCGAATCTTATATTGTTTCTCTCGAGTATCTCTTTCAGCGCCGCGTTGGGCCTGTCTACATCGTACTCGGCAGAGGCGTTTATCTCTTCCCGGCAGTATATCTGTTCTTTCAGGGGAATAAGCACTACTATAAATTCCGCCCCCCGCTCTTTCGCCGCGCTGTTCATCTCGATAAGGATCTTTTCTGTCTTGTTTAAAGACTTCTCAAGCGCGGGTGTATATTTTTTGAGAAAAATATCCCTCTTGTTATTTATTCCCATTGAAAGCATCAGATTCCGTATTTTGGGGAACGTTATGTACAGCCTGTCTCTTACCATAGCTACGAGATGGAGATGATTGATAAATTCCCTAACGTGGTACGCGATATCATTTTTCTCCACCCTTATGCTGTCTTCAACGTCACCGGTATCCGACTTAAGAGGCGTTATGTTAAAATCATTTTCAAGACAGAACCCAAGAAAAATGACATCGGGGGAATATTGGAGATACCTCTTTAGCACCTCCCGGTACTGGACTATATCATATCCGTACACGGCGGCATTCAGCATCTCTATATTTTTGTCGGGATATAACTTTTTCAGGCTCTCCGACAGCCGGTAAGCATACGTTTCTTCATCGCTTACGCCCCATCCGAACGTGAAAGAATCACCGATAAAAAGTATCCTGAAAGCCCCGTCGCCAGGGGATAAGATGACATCCTCATCACCGCGAAAACCCGCGGAATTAGTACTGAACGCGACATCGAACTGATCTTTCAGGAACATGCGTCCCTCATAATCAGTTTTCGGAACATACGGCAGGGTATCATCCTCGGCCCGCCAGTCGTATTTGATGTTAAGCTCTATGATCTGCGGCGCGAACAAACGAAGAAACATCTCTATGACAAAAAAACAAAAACATATCGTGAACACCAGCAGAATAATATTTCCTATGACTTTTTTCATTCTCTCACTTCCCTAAGATCGTAAATAAAGATCGAGTATCCCGCTTTCGCGGAAGGTTCTCTATCTGTCGCCCACTCCACGCCCTCAAGATATTGCGCGCTTACGGCGTAGACCTTGTTGCCCGGAGAGACTCTTTCTTCTGCGTTTATCTCATCATACTTTATTCCGTAGTACCCGGGATCCGCGCTGCCAAAATAACTCATGGTAATACTTTCGAGATTATTGTCATCCATATAACTCTTTAAGGCCGGCAGATCCTGGCCCCAGTCGATATTCGAATCCCTCAGGTATTTGTACCCGTTATCCGGCCCGCCAATGACTTCATTAAAATAACTAAGATAATGCGGCCAAACAAGTATGCTGCCTACCAGATACCATGCCATGAGCCCCCCGACAATGACCTTTGACGCCCGAAAACGCGTGACCATTTCCTTTATCCCTATGGAAATAACGATAAAAGCCAGAGGATATACCGGCAGTATATACCTAAGGCCTAACTGCAGGTCCGAAAAAGAAGCCGCCGCGACAAAAACGATGATAATGAGCATCAGATACCGCACAAGAACTTTATATGTCCCTCTTACAGCCGCGACTATACCACCCAGAAACAAAATGATCAATGGTATCGGGGTCTTTATCCCCATTGCCAGGATATAGTAGAACGGATTCCCCGAATCCGACCATTGGCCAGCAAAAAACACCCGCGATCCCTCCGCGCCATGTTTTATAATACCAAGTATGCCCAGCAAAAATGAACTCAAAGGCAGCGGCACACTCTCAAGGACAGCTATTCCTTTACCCTGCAGCTCTGTACCAAAAACGGAAAGAGCCTTCCTTGCTAAAGCGACTTTTTCTCCAGACCTCAAAGTGTCTTCAAGTACGGGTTTCATCTCGAAACCGTATCCCGCCCACACAACAAAAACAGCTATTCCCATTACTCCCAGCAGCATCAAGAGATTCGCTTTCCTCCGCTCCGTTGGGCTTATTGCCGGCATACCCAGGTATAGCAGAAAAAACAGCGGTACCAGAAGCAGCGCTGAAAATTTAGACAATAAAGCCAACGCGAGAAAAACACCGGAAAAAATAACCGTTCCCGCCCGGAGAGACCTCAGGAAATCCCAGAAAGTCAAAACGGCGCACATAATAAATACGGCAGCGGTCATGTCGGTAGTCGCCAAAACCGAATGCGCGATAATATTAGGCGACAAACAGTAAAAAAACAGTGACATGAGGGCGACTTCCGTCGACAGCCTCCTTTTTGTCCAAAGAAAAAGAAACACCCCGCCAAAAAGTGCTACCAGCAGTATCATGAGCCGTGACAAAAAGACAACCTGGCCGGAATTATCGTTCAGTTTATAAAGAAACTCTCTCGAAAACGCGCCCCTGTCATCCCTACGCCAGAAACTGCTGTCTTCGGGAAGATCCATGTCCAGCGCCAAAAGAGGAAGCGCGACAATATATCTCGACAAAGGCGGAACTTCGGTGGAAAACCGGATATCTCCTTTTGTGAGATACACATACCCGGACGCTATATGATGGGACGCTTCATCGCAGGTCGGGGCTTTTTGCAGCATACTACTTACCCCGATCGACACGAACAGCCCGATGAGTACCAGGGCCACTATATTTTTTAAGACAATTCTTTTCATGTTTTTATTTCAAAGACCATCTGGGCCTGTAAATAAATCTGACCTCATGCTCTCCTTTCGCGAGTTTAACGGCCTGGATGACGGAGAATCCCGAAATAACACCTTTCTTTCCGTCCACATATACCTCCCAGCCGGGATATCTATTCTCCGAAAACACAAGAAATCCCTCATAGGGCATATTGACCCTCAAAACCGCCTCTCCCGAAACATACTTAACGAACTCTACCGCCACATCCCGGTCTATATGTTCATACGCGAGCTGGCAGCTTACGTAGGCTCTCGGCAGAGAGTCCCGAAGGGTATAAAGATAGACATCACCTTCGGCCACAGTGAAAGATAGAAATGGTTTTTCCAGTTTTTCGGCACTGACCACATATTTCACATTAAGCATCCTCAATAGATCAGCTTTCTTATCCAGAGAATCCGCCACCGGTTTTTCCAGCCCAAGAGCGTTATCTGCCACCTCCAGGCTTTCAAGCTCTTCCCTGTAATAATCGTTTACCAGCGGCGTGTAAAGCGCGACGCTGTCTATCCCATATACCGCGTTGAAGCTAGGATCTATCCATCTGGGAAGCTTGGCAGAAGCCAGGTCATACGGCAGTACCCGGAACAATCCTTTATCTCCTTCGACCGTCCTGAAAACGGAAGAATTTGGAGGAGTCAATTCACTGAGATCGAGGATATTGCCGCGAAACCCCGTGCCGTAAAGACTGAACACAAAAAGATCACCCACTATAAAAATAACACAGCAATACTTCGCCAGGTTCCCTACTTCTCTCTTCCTTATCATATAGACGCACAAAAGAATAACGAAAACCGTCAAAAGCAGGGAAAAAACGATAAAGGGGTTCTTCATAGAAGAGCTTGTCACCATGCTCTCATAAAAGCCTGTGACCTTCTGCGTATAGACATCCAGGTCGTATCTGTGAAACCCTTTCCCATAGATGTATTTTTTGACAAGCAATTCCCCCATCCGTATGATCTGTGGTTTAAATATACCCAGGACGGCTTTGCCTATAAAGAACGTTGCGGTCATAAAGCTTAAGAAAATAGCCGTTACTTTTAACGCCTTTTCCCTTCCCTCCTCGAAGGTCTCCCTGAAAAACATCGTCATCCCTATCCCCGACATCACCGACAGGGCAAAGATCGCGAAAAGCGCGAATTTCGAGGGACTGCGAAAATTGTAAAACCCGGTTATCTTTACCAGGAATACAAAAATAGGATTAAACCTTCCAAGCGCCAGAAAAAATGAGGCCCCCAGCAAAAAAACCAGCGAGTGTATCGCTCGGGGAAGTTTTCTAAAGTCCAGAAACAGCGTTATTAAGAACAATAAGGTCAATACGCCCAGATAGAGCCTCACCCCGGTTACCGGGTACGGGATGACCATGCTGATAATGTTCAACGGCACAAGAGATCCTGACAGGGCGAATTCCAGGGTCGCTCCGGCCCTCCATGAATGCTCCGCTATCTCCCGGCTCAACATGTACTGGGGAAGGAACATACTGCCCGCGATGACAAGCGCCGCCAGCAGGTGAAAAAGCGCCCGGATCCTCGAACCCTTGCGGATAAGCAGGCCGTAAAAAAAATACAGGACACATAGAAAAGCAAGATAGACCGAAGCCTGTGTCGCCCCCGCGAGAAACTGGACTCCCAGAGCGAGTCCGGCCGCGACCATAAGGATAAAGTTCCTTCTGTCAAAATACTCTTCAAAAAGCAAAAGTATCAGTGGCAGCCACGCAAGCGTCTTTAACGTGGCCGTATTTATCATACATCCGGCATACGCGCTGCCGAAACAAAATACCAGCGCGGCAACCGTCGCTCCCAGCTGGCAGCCGCCGAGTTTTCGCGTGTAGGCATACGTAAAAATTCCGGCCAGGACAAAATGTATGATAGTCACATAGTTGTACGCTATGTTGAACGGCAAAGAAAAGAAAAAAGCGATATTGAACGGGTAAAACCCTCCTACTTGGCCTTCCGCCATCAATGGAAAACCACTCTGGACATACCTTGTCCAGAAAGGCATACTGAACATCTTCAATGCTTTAGCGTAGATCATGCTCCAGGGATAGAACTGGTCAGAATAGTCCCCGTATATGAACCCAGAGCGCATTATGATCATCTTCCACAAAAAAATAACAATCGCGGCAGAAAAAATTATAAGGAATATTCTATGTTTCTTCATTTGATCCTGTACAACCTAAGATAAGGCCCCTTCTTGTTCCTGGAATACAGCTCATTGTCGGCAACCGGCATACACGTGCTGGCCACGGGGTCTTTATTCTCTTCATATCCACCGGAAGCATAGGGGCTGAAACTTTTTACAGGTTTCGCCTTCACTTCAAGCTCCTTCAGAAAAGCTTTTTTACCGCCGCCAAGGTCCTGCATATTCACACTCACGTATTCTACCCCCTCGGCCTTCATCTCGTCCAGGTCATAGGCCAAAGCCGGTATGGTATCTAAGAACTGCCCCTGCCCCCGGGGATCCTCATATAAGAAATAGACGGGATAACCTTCCTTTTCTTTGTCTGAAGCTTTCATCTCCATCGTAAGTTTCTTTTCCTTAAGTCTACCAAGCCCTTCTTGCCTGTTTAGAAACTCCTGCTTAAGAACCAATTGGGAATATGGCTGTTTTAAAAAAGGTCTAAAAACAGTGCTATCACAAGCTATTGCCGTCCCCTCGGGGATGTTAGCCATTATCCACTCAGCGGATATCACCCTGGTATCGTCCCCCGCCAGGAGCATGTCGGCTTTGACCGATTTACCCAGCATGGGCAATAATACGGCAATAGAGATGACGGCCAGGGCCATACGCGTCCACCTGGAACACAGTCTCCCGTACAACACATCATAGATCAAATACGCGCAACCTATAGACAGGAACGGTATAAGCGGCAGGACATACCTGGCAAAATGCTGGCTCTTCAGCGCAAGAATGCAATAAAAAACCGCCGGAAAAGACAAAAGGATGAGCCCCGCCACGCCTTTCCTCAGGAAAAACAGCAGACCGATCACGCCGGCCAGCGTGACAAATATAGACAGTCCTTCAAAAAGTGAATAGACAATATGATGCGACCATCCTGTGTACGAAAAAGCTCCGGTCTGGGATAATGAAGAATCCAGGAACCCCTTATAGTCGATAAAAGCGAACGGATTTACTATCATGAAGACCAATGCCGCGGCTATAAGGGAAAACACTATCGTCCCGTATCCGGCATGTGAGCCCGCTTTCCCCGCGAAGGACCTCACAGCACCCAGATGAGTGATCAAAAGGGGCACAAAAAGGAATAGACCGTTATATTTTGTTCCGACGGCCAGCCCCATAAGGCATCCCGCCGCTATGTAATTAGCGAATGAGGGCCGCTCATACAGACAAAACAGCCTAATGTAAAAGAACACTATGAACGCCACAAGAAGCATGTCTGTATAGATATAGTGAGAATTTACCACATTGAGATACGCGACGGCCATAACGGCGGCCGCGTATAATGAAGATCTTTTTGAGGAGATCTTTTTGCCGAGAAAATAGGTCAGTATCACGCACCCTACCCCGGGCAGAGCGCCTATAAAAAAACGACCGGTCAGGTAAAAAATGGAAGGATCTCTGAAAAAGTAGACCGCGAAATCCTCCGCTCCGTGCCATGACCCAAGCAGTTTCCCGGCGGCGAATAAAATACCGTAAACAATGAACAACAGGTATGACGCGAAAGGCGGAATAGCGAAGAAATGGGGATTCAGGTCCCCCGTACCGTAGGCTAAAGCATGGTTGACGACTATGGGCTCATCCTGATGGATCTGATCCGGCAGACCGAAATTTATCCCCCATATCCTCAGGATAAATCCGACCAGGATAACCAAAAACAATAAGTACCTTGTCCTGTTCTCCCTCATTATTTCACCAAAAGTATCCGATATCCGGCCACGTTACGCGTCCGTGGCCTCTTTCACTTTTATCCCGTTGGACAGCTTTATGACGAATACCAGGACCGTTGTCGCGCAAAATATCAGGCTGCTTTTCTTCATACGCTTTCTTATGCTGAACTTATCTATGCAATCTTCCGATACGCAGGAGATCCAAAAACATGTCCAAAGAACTCCCCAGCACCTGCACTCTGGTGTCGGGCGAATCATTCCACACTATACCAACTTCTTTTATCCCGTATTTTTTCTTTCCCACGAGGTAGAGTATTTCCACGTCAAAACAGAACCCGTCGATCTTGAGGTCTTCGGCTATGGAACGGATCACGTCGCCCTTGAACAGCTTGAACCCGCATTGCGTATCGTTGAACCCCGAGAGCAAAAACAACCTGACAAAACAGTTAAAGACCCTGCCCATCTTCTCCCGATACCAGGGCTGCCTGACCTTTACGTCCGATCCGCTGATGCTCCGGGAACCTATCGCTATGTCATACCCCTCTTTAATCACCTCAAAAAGTTTGTCCACTTCTTCTATTGGGGTGGACATGTCGGCATCGCTAAAAAGTACGTACTCCCCTTTCGATCCCAAAACTCCTTTTTTAACGGAAAACCCTTTGCCCCGGTTCTCTCCGTTACGTATCACCCTCAGCCTGTTATCCGCGGAAAAACAGCTCTCCGCGACTTTTATAAGCGTATCGTCGCTGCTGCCGTCATCCACTACGATGACCTCATAATCGTAATCCTTTTCCTTCATAAAGTCATATACCCGGTCCAAAGTCCTGGTTATCCTCTTTTCCTCGTTATACGCCGGTATGACTATTGACAGCAACATATACTCTCCTACCTATACTTTCTTTTGAACCCGTTACACCTTATTGTAAGCAGGCTTATAAAACTTTTGATCCCGTCCCTGAGCGGCCTCACCTTAGATGTGTTATCCTTGTGCGCCCACCTCACGGGGACTTCCTTTATCTTCATACCCAGCTTATCGAGTATGAACAATATCTCCACGTCAAAGCTCCAGTCGTACATCCGCTGAAGGCTGAACACTTTTTTCGCGGCGCTGTTTTTGAAGACCTTGAACCCGCAGTTAAAATCGGAAAGCTTGAGGCCGAAAAGTATCCTGGACAGGAAGATATAAAAATCACCCATTATCACTCTTCTTGCCGGCTCCGAGACCACGATATCAGCTCCCTCAAGTCGCCTGGAACCGATAACGGCGTCATACCCGTCCTCGAGATGCGGTATGAACTTATCCAGCTCATGTATGGATGTGGAATTATCCGCGTCCATGAAAAGAATATATTCACCCTTCGCCTCGGATACCCCCCTGTTGACCGCAAAGCCTTTCCCCCGATTCACCTCGTTCCTGATCAATCGAAGATCCGGGAACAGGCCCTTGCAAGATTCCGCGACACCGACAGTATCATCGCCTGATCCATCATCGACCACGAGGACTTCGGAAGTGAAACTGTTACCCTTGAGATAATCAGATATCTCTTCCAAAGTATTCCCCAGGTTTTGCTGCTCGTTATACGAGGGGATCAGTATCGATAAAAATACATTCTCCATAAAGGTCCTCTACGCTTTACTTCTTATAAAACTTTTTCACCGTATCAATAACATGTTCTACCTGTTCTTTAGAAAGCTCCGGATAGACCGGCAGAGAAAGGACATCCTCGGTCTTTTTCTCCGACACAGGAAAACTGCCAGTCGAATATCCCAAGTCCTTATAGCACGGCTGGAGATGCAGCGGCACCGGGTAATACACACGGGCCGCGACGCCCTCTTCATTCAAATATTTGAGTAACCCATCCCTGTCGTCAACCGCTATCGTATATTGATGATACGTGTGATTGTTCCCTTCGACTATCTTAGGCACCGTTACACCCAGAGAAGGAAGAGCTTCATTGTATTTTGAGGCTATTTTTTGCCTCCCCTCTATCCACTTATCAAGATTTCTTAATTTAACCCTCAACAATGCCGCCTGGAGACTGTCAAGCCTGGAGTTGTAGCCTATTTCATCATGGATATACTGCTTGGAGCTTCCATGAACTCTGAGCTTTTTGATCTTATCCATGACGTCCTTATCGTTTGAGATGACCATACCTCCGTCACCAAATCCGCCAAGATTCTTGCTGGGGAAAAAGCTTAATGTTCCGGCCGTTCCAAAACTGCCGGCTATTTTACCGTTATGCTCCGCTCCTATAGCCTGCGCGCAATCTTCCACCACCTTTAGATCATATTTTTGGGATATATCCATAATACGTGTCATATCGGCACATTGGCCGTAAAGGTGTACGGGAACAACAGCTTTTATCTTACTTCGCTTTTCGCTATCAGCTTCCTGTATATATTCTTCTATTTTTTCGGGATCGATATTATATGTTTCCGGATCTATATCGACAAAAGCCGGCGTAGCTCCCAAAATCGATATTGATTCTGCGGTCGCGAAAAACGTGAACGGCGTCGTGATGACGATATCCCCCCTGCCTATACCGGCAGCCCTCAGCGACAGGATAATAGCATCCGTTCCCGAAGCGACACCGACAGTATAATCAACTCCGCAATAAGCCGCTATTTCCTCTTCCAGAGACGCTACTTCGGGTGAAAGTATGAAATACTGGCTTTCTATGACGTTCCTTACCGCCTCGTCCATCTCTTGTTTTATTGACTGATACTGGGCTTTTAGATCTAACAAAGGTACCTGCATTTTATTCCTCCTGTTTGTGTTAAGGGCTAAGGGGCAAGGGCAAAGTGTTACTTTAGCGCTCGCTTAAAAGTCGTTATTTGCCTGCTTGAAATATCCAACCCCCCTAATAGCCCGTCGATTTACTATTTCTTTTTGCTGAAAAACTCATAGTCAGCTTCTACCATCTCAGTTACAAGGTCCTCGAAGGGCAACGTGTATTCCCAACCGAGTTTCTTCTTTATTTTTCCGGCATCAGCCACTAATAGCTCTGTTTCCGCTTTCCTGTGAAATTCCTGGTCTACCTCCACATGATCCTTATATTTCATATCCAGCACCTTGAAGGCCAGGTCCGCGAACTCCCTAACAGAATGTGTTTTACCCGTTCCAACGACATAATCATCGCATTCCGGCTGCTGAAGCATCATGTGCATGACCTTTACGTACTCGGCGGCATGTCCCCAGTCCCTCCTGGCATCCAGGTTGCCCAAACACAGCTTATCCTGCAACCCCAGCTTGATCCGGACCGCGGAGGAAGTTATTTTCCTGGTAACGTACTCGATGCCTCTCCGGGGCGACTCGTGATTGTACAATATCCCGCTTAAAGCGAACATATTATATGCTTCCCGGTAATTCCTCGCCAGGTGAAAACCCGCCACCTTCGATATACCGTAAATCGACCTAGGATGGAACGTTGTCGTCTCCCGCTGGGGAGTCTCTTCCGCCCTACCGAACATCTCACTTGAAGACGCGAAATAAACCCTGCAGTCAGGACATATATTGTGCAGCGCCGAAAGCACATAATGAGTCCCATTAACATTGACGTTCATTATGGAGAACTCGTCGTCGAAGTTATACGAGACAAAGCTGAAAGCCGCCAGATGATATAGTTCATCCGGTTTGACCTCATCTACGATCTTGAAGATATCGGTATAGCTTTCTAAAGAACCGCAATGGAGGTTCAGTTCATCGCGAAAGCCGTTCACCCTCCACATAAGATTCTCGGGATCAGCTAAGTCCGCCTCCATGACCAACCCATGGACCTCATACCCCAGTCCAATAAGGTATTCGGCAAGATAGCTGCCGTCCTGACCGGTTATACCGGTTATCAAAGCTTTCTTTTTTGCCATATCGTTTTCCTTTTAAAGTTCGGGATTCGCCTTTGCCCATTCTATCGTCCTAGTGAGCCCTTCTTCGAGAGAGACCACAGGTTCCCATCCCAGCTCTTTTTTTGCTTTTGTTATGTCCGGCCTTCTCACTTTAGGATCGTTCACCGGAAGGTCTTCGTATACCATCTCGCTGCCGCATCCTGTTATCTCTTTTATCTTCTCGGCAAACTGCATTATGCTTAGCTCACCGGGGTTGCCGATATTAACGGGTTCGTTCAAAGACGACCCCATAAGGCGTACTATGCCATCTATAAGATCCGATACGTAACAGAAACTTCTCGTCTGGGAACCGTCACCGTATATCGTGAGGGGCTCCTCTTTAAGGGCCTGATCTATAAAATTCGGGACTACCCTCCCATCGCGATGCCTCATTCTCTCACCGTATGTATTGAATATCCTCACTATCTTGGCATCTATTCCATGGGTCCTGTGATACGCGAGAGTGAGCGCCTCTGAGAACCTTTTTGCCTCGTCATAAACGCCGCGCGGCCCGACGGGGTTCACGTTTCCCCAATACGTCTCCGGCTGCGGGTTCACCAGCGGGTCGCCGTACACTTCCGACGTCGACGCGAGAAGAAAACCGGCGCCGTGGGCCTTCGCCACACCAAGAGAATTGTGCGTCCCCAGAGATCCCACTTTGAGCGTCTTGATAGGATGCTTCAGGTAATCCTCGGGGCTTGCCGGCGACGCGAAATGGAGGACAAAATCTATTTTACCTTTCACGACTATATATTTTGAAACATCATGCTTTATAAACTCGAAACCAGGGTCCCCAGCTATATGGGCGATATTTTCGCGCCTGCCGGTGATGAAGTTATCCATACATACGACCTCATGCCCGTCACTGAGAAGCCTTTCGGCCAGATGTGATCCCAGAAACCCCGCTCCCCCTGTCAATAATATCCTCATTTTATCTCTCTCTTTCCTTTGTGATTTTTTTTAAGTCCTTAATCTCAAAATAACGTATAAATGAACGGAGCTATGGCTGAAGATTCCGTAAAAAGTATCAAAAGCCCCAGGAGCAGCAGCATCACGATTATCGGCAGCAGCCACCATTTCTTCCTGACCTTCATGAATTCCCACAGCTCTTTTAATAGTTCCATTTTAGCCATTATATTTTCTCCATTCCCTGTTCGGAATATCACAGTAAATTATTTTTCACTAAGAAATTAGCAAATAGTTCTGCTTTTAATTCCGCACCCTCTTCATTAACATGTATACCATCTGTAAAATAATTATCATCCCGAGGAAAATATTCAGCAAAATCAAAAAAGTAAGCATTTGTAGATTTAGATACATCTTGAAGAATTTGATTAGTTTCATCAATTGATTGTTTAAATAATTTTTCTGCCTCTTCTTGTCCGAAATCTGAATAAGCAAAACTTGCCAAAACAACTTTAATATTCCGATAGTTTGCTATGGCGACAATGTTTTCTATATTTCTCTGAAAATAAACAGGTTTATTTATTTCTAATAAATCCTCAGCACTAATATTTTTAAAAATACCTGTGGGATATGTTCCACTATTAACTTGGTCTGTAAATAATGTTCCATAATAATAGGGTGAATAATCGTTCTATTA
>JAVCCB010000056.1 GCA_030765685.1 Candidatus Tantalella remota
GAATATGCTGAAAAATGCGAGATTTTTCAGGGGTTACCCCCTGAAAGGCTCTTAAAAACTACGTAATACTCTATTTGGGAGTGGTACTACAAATGGGGTAAGGTCAACCCAAACCCAAAAATTGAACAGAAGATCCCCCCAGGGCAACTATCCTTAAACTGCCCAAACTTTTTATCTCTGTAAACTTCTGATCTTCAAAACAGATAAGTTTTTTTGGGTTAGTGATCCGATAAAGATCATTATTCGGATCTTCTACAAAAACCCTGCTTTCCGCATTAAACCCTAACCCATAATCGACATCCCTGGGCGGGGAGGCTACCTCGATTAATCGGAACAAGCCCTCTAAACTAAAGAAAAATACAACAAAAATAACTACTGTAAATATGAGATGTTTTTTGATTTGTTCGTCCATTGTTCTCTTTGTTTTTTGATTAACAGTCCCCTTTAACAACACGCTACCATTCTTGTCGCAAATATTCTTTTAGAAGAACAGGAGCATTATATCATACAGAAGCATTCAGAAAAATGAGTTTCAATAAAATCTGTCCTCAATTACTACATACTATCACCAAAACTGGGCTAAATCAAAACAGCCTGGCGGGAGTTTAAGCCGTCATTTATAACCAGGTTAGGTTATGCCAGGTTGCCTTAAAAAAACGTGTTCATTGTTTCTTGTTCATAGTTCATAGTCTGGATCAACGAACAATGAACTACAAACTATCAACACGCCCCTACTATTATAGACAGATTTTTGGGGTATTTTCTTGCACTTTTTTTTAAATTATTTGATTTGGAGGAAATACGGGTCCGTCATCAGCAAACTATATACTGAATACTAAATACAAAAATAGCACTCTATCTCTGAAAAGAATTACGATATAACTGATCCGGAAGGGACATCTCTTTCGGGCATGAGTATAACCGGCGCGCCGTCATCCTTTGCCGCGAGAAGCATGCCGTTAGACTCTTCCCCTCTTATTGTAACGGGCTCAAGATTATTAACTATTATTATTTTCCGACCTACAAGATCCTCAGAGGAATACTGCTCACGCACTCCGGCGACGATCTGTTTCTCCTCGTCACCTACTGCTATCCGTAGTACATAAAGCCTGTCAGCATCCGGATGGTCTTTGACCTCCAGTATTTCCGCGACACGAAGATCTATCTGTTTGAAATCCTCAAAAGAAAGCATAAGTTCTCCTTGCTTTAAATAGCAAGGGGCGGCATCAGCCGCCCCTCTACCATGTTCACATCAACATTATTATTTTTTTGCGTCTTTTTTGGCAGCGCCTTCTGCGGGTGCAGCGCCTTCTACGGGGGCCGCGCCTTCTACAGGTGCCGCGCCTTCTACGGGTGCCACGCCTTCCTCGCCTTCTTCTGCCGACTTGGTCTTCTTGATCTTGAACTTAATACGTCTTACTTTGGGCAAATGATAAACCGAATCTTTTTCCTCGTCCCATTTATCTTTTTCCGAAAGTTCTTTTATCTTCTCAAAACGTTTCAGGACCGACCTGAAGACTCCGCCTTCTTTACTTCCTTTTAAACTCGGGTGTTGTGTCATCTCACTTCCTCCTTAACGATTTTCAATCTCCGCAACCTGTTTTTAACCTGCTCCGAGAGTCCAAATTTTCCATCTTTCATTTTACTTTCCTGATGTAACAGTCAATATATTCTTCGCCAAGCCTCTCTTGGGCTTTCCTGGCTTCCCCTATGGTCTGATACCCTGTAGCGTAGACCTGATACCATTCCCCGCGCCTGGTGACATCCGTCTCGAACCCGTTATCTCGAAGTTTTTCTATGGCGTCCGCCGCCGCCCGTCTGCTCTTGAAACTGGCAAGCTGGACTATGTATACTGTATCCTTGATCCCGGAACCGGAAACTGTCTCAAGATCCGATAAAGGTTCTTCCTCCACCGCAGTTATCTCCGAACCCGTGACTCGAGCGTCATCTTCATATCCGGAAGTCTGTTCTATTTCAGCATCATCGGGTCTCTCTGGAACAAATGCTACAACTTCAGTACCTTCTCCCAACTCTTCCGCGGCGATATGTTCCTCTTCGGACAGATATCCACTCAGCCCCCTGCCCCTCTCAATGCCAGCGGCATAGGCAATTACCAGAAGAACAAGGACCCCCACCGCGATGATCACGGTGTATTCTATCGGTATCCTTAGATGGGGCAAAGACCTCTGTTCAGATATCCTCGCAAAAAGAGGCGATCTGCGTCCTCTTTTTTCGCTTAAATTCTCCCCAAAAAAATCATTCTGAAAACTGCCGTCTGACATTTGGGCTATATTGTAGCATATAAATCTTAAATAGCAAGGGGTTTAGTGGGAGAAATTTGCGTAAAGCGTGCGGTGGTAAGGGGTAGTGGGTACAGCTTACGCGCGCTTCCTAACATAAATCCAAAATCCTAAGCCCAAAATCCAAAAGAATCATTAAAATCCCAAATCCAAAAAGAACGCTACTTTTGGGTTTTGTCATTTGGATTTCATTTGGGTTTTGGATTTTGACATTTGGATTTCAAGGGGGTCTTCTACGAGCGCGCTACCCTGAAGTTATTGAATATAAGGCCTTGAGAAGGACCGTAGGACCGGTATAGCTTATGACGGTGCTGTACCATCCGTCGCTGCCCGTGGTCAACGCGCCCTGTTTTACAAAATCAGCGAAATGTTCCGACATCGCCGGGGAAAACGATATCTCCACTTCCAGCACCGCTCTGCCGGTATCTTTAAAAAGTGAGAAATCACCCTTTACCCGGATATTCTCCGAATCCGCCTCAAAATCCGATACCCGTATGTTGTCACCGTCAAGCGATAACTTAAAAGCTATTTCCCTGTATTCTAGGGCTGCAGCGAAAGCCGCTTCCAGTATGTTTTCGGGGTCCACATCTGCCGCGCCAGGACTGTTACCATACGAGAACTCAACACCTTTAAGGTCAATATCCGCCTCAAGACTCTTTTCCAGCAGAGCGCTGTAGGACAGTATTTTCACTGTCGCCTTTTTGGACATCACGGCTATGTCGCTTGTTTTCGACTCGACTCTCAGCCCCTCCAAGACATATCCGGATCCTGGAGCACCCGACCATTTGTCTGAAGAAAGCCTGAAATCTGAGAATCTGTCGACCGCAAACTCCGCTACAAGACCGAAATTCGCGAGAAGCAGAACGCAAAGAAGAGCGATCACCGCCAGCAGTATCACAATACGTATGATTATCGAGCCGGACAGACTCTTAAGATCAGACATCCTGCACCAGCTCTTCCACTGTTTTCATAACCTTTTTATCCCGAGTATAACAGTAACCTTTGATAGCTCCGGTAGAATCTTCATCGAGAACGCCCAGACGAACAAGCTCATCCAGGACCGCCAGTACCTTTTTTCTATCATCATTGACCCAGGTCGAGACGCCTCCTACTGAATCCACACTGGCCTGGTTCTGGTAAAAAAATACCAGTATCTTTCCGGCCAAGTCATCTTTTAGAAGTTTTTTCAAGTCCTTTTTCATTTCTTCCCAAGCTCCTTCTCCAAAAGCCTCATCACATCCCTGCGCTGTACTGCCTCGGTAAAGACTTTAACAATATCCGGCGCGAACTGCACTCCCGAGTTCTTCTCTACCTCTTTAATAGCGTCTTTTATCGACAGGGCTTTCCTGTATGGCTTCTCCGTGATCATGGCTTCAAAGGCCCCGACAATACCGAGTATCCGAGCCGAAAGAGGTATCTCATTTCCCTTCAGCCCTTCGGGATACCCCGTCCCATCAAAGTTCTCGTGATGATACAGCATAATCGGCACTATTGGCTTAAGGGGCTTGAACTTTGAAAGGACAGAAGCCCCTTTCATCGGATGCATCTTCACTATATCGAATTCGCTTCCGGTGAGACCGCCTTTTTTCATCAGCAGTTTTTCGGGAATACTTATCTGCCCCGCGTCGTGAAGCATCGCCGCGTACTGCAGCATCTTTATCTCGCTCTCGTTCATGTTGAACTTAGGGCCAATAATGCTTATCAGCTTCAGGTATGACGCTTCAGCACGCCGGCTACCGTGCGGCCTGTTCTCAAGAAGGCGCGCGATACATTTTATACTGCTTAGTGTTATATCTTCCTGTTCCTTAAACAGCTGCGCGTTTTTAATAGCGATACCCGCCTGTTCCGAAAGGGTCCTCATTATCTCTTCATCAAAAGGAGTGAACGGTTTCCCATCGAGTTTGTCATAAACGGTGATCACTCCTACCACATCCTCGTCGATCATGGGCGTCGCCAGATAGTTGGCACCCCTGATCGGCGTCTCTTTTTTTACAGCTTTGCCCGGCGCGTATTTGCCTATCTCCACTTTTTTTAATTTTGTTTTTTTCTTCCTGAGGTCCACCGTGACTTTCGGGATCAGGCTTTTTCGCCTGTTATCCACGAGTTTTATCGAACAACGGTTGGCCCTTATGATCTGGAGAGACAGCCGGGCTATCCTCGGAAGAAGTTCCGCGGGATCCAAAGTCGAAGTCATAAGCCGGTGTACGGTATGGACGGTAGAAAGCGCTATGGCTCTGGGCCTTATGGTCTTGTTCATGTCCTCAAGTTCAAGTTCTTTTCTCGACTCTCTTATAACGGCGTCAGTAAAAGCTGTGAATATCTCTTCCAATTCAGGAGACATATTTTTTTTCAGCCCGCAGAGTACTATATAGCCAAAAATATTAGCGTCCGCCATCAGCGGATATACGAGGCCTTGCATCCCACAGGCGCATTTCATCCTGCAGAGACCCCTCTGCTGCCGGGAATCCTTCATGGCCTTTATGACCTGCGACAGTTCGCCGCGAACATCCTTTTTAGTCGGGGCTTTTTCTCTGACGTACCTGGCTATTTCGGTACCATCCAGGTCCTTTGGAGCGGAAGGGATCTCAAGTATCATGTCCCATATCGGGTTCTTAAGATATGCGCCAAACGCCTTTATCTCCCGATGAAGGTCCCAGTTCTCTTTTAGCTTTAAAAATAAACGTTCCATATCTCCTACACCCGCTCATAGGGTTCGAAAAACTTCTTATACTGATCCAGCGCATAACGGTCTGTCATCCCCGAGATATAATCACAAATAACCCTGTGTTTACCTTTGCTCTCGATCCCCTCCCTGGCACTCGGAGGAAGCTGCCGCGGATCGTCGCAATAAACATTGAACAGCTCCTTCAGGAACCGTGACGCTTTGTTTGACATCCGGACAACACGATAGTGGCTGTAGAGCTTATCGGCAAGCACCGCTCTGTAAGGAGCACGGCCCTTCCTAAGCTCATCGCTGAAATCTACAATTTTTTCCTTACGTCCTTCGAGATCCGACGTACTTTTCAGATCAAACCCCTCCAACCTCACCAGAGTGCTGTCTATAACGTCGGACACTTGCCTGTTGATAAGGTCCCTCACTATCATAGGCCTAGCTCTGCCGATCTCTATCCCGAGATAGCGCTCTTTCATGCCCGCTACGGACCTATCCCACAGATCCACCCCAGCGAGATCCTTCTCGTCAAGGAGTCCGCTTTTTAAACCGTCGTCCAGGTCGTGGTTATCATAAGCTATCTCGTCGGCTATATCAACGACCTGTATTTCAAGAATCCACGGCCCAGGGATCTGGAGAGTCCCTTTCGCGCGCCTGTCATCGTACGGCGTGGAATGGCAGATTATTCCCCTTCTTACTTCACTCGTAAGATTCAATCCGGGAAAGTCGGGGTACCTTTGCTCCAGATGGTCAACTACCCGCAATCCGTTCGAGTTATGGTCGAAACCTCCGTGATCACTCATGAGCTCCGCGAGAGCATCCTCTCCCGCGTGGCCGAAAGGCGTGTGCCCGAGATCATGCGCCAAAGCTATGGCCTCAACAAGGTCTTCATTAAGGCGAAGAGCTCTGGCCAGAGACCTCGCGATCTGTGCTACTTCTATAGTATGCGTCAGACGGGTCCTGTAGTAATCCCCTTCGTGATTGACGAAGACCTGCGTCTTATACTCAAGTCTCCGAAAAGCTGTGGAATATATTATCCGGTCTTTATCTCTCTGGTAAACCGCGCGGTAGGGGTGCTCCGGCTCATCATACTGGCGACCGCCCGTTTCGGCACTTTTCATCGCGTACGGGGCAAGCCACTCGTATTCTCTTTTCTCTATCTCTTCCCTGGTAAGAATTGCGCTCATTCAGCACCTTTGAAGCGTAAAAAACAAGATTTTTTCCGGGATCCGGCACTCTCAGCCGGTTCCCTATTTGATAAAATATAGTATCACAAAGCCGGCTAAACCTACAGCAAAAATTAAAGAGGTATCCCAGCTCACGCGACGGTTATTATCTCTCCTGCTAAAAAGCCCCGCTACCGCTATTCCCGAGAGGACCAGGACAACAACGGTTGAAAGCACCTGCCCCGATGTTAGCGCCCCCAGGATCGGCACCTTGGTCAAAATATCCAGTAAAGCTACGACGCATATGTCGAAAAGGTTACTGCCGAGGATATTGCCGACGGCCATGTCTACCGACGAGGCCCTGATCGCAGCAAAAGAAACTATTATCTCCGGAAGCGACGTCGCGAAACCCAGAAGAAGTGTGCCGGTAAAAGTCTGAGAGAGAGTGGTGCTTAAGACTATCTTCTCTCCTATTTTGGCCATCCACATCCCGAGGAACATTACGATCACAAGGAGAAGTATAAATTTTGACCAGATGCGCCAGAACGGCTCGTTGACTCCCCCGTGGATCTCCTTATGTTTCGGCGGGCCTTTGCGCGATATCACCTTAAGATACGCGAAATAAACGCCAACAAGAACAATACTCTCGACGCCCACCATCCCTATAACGGAAAGAGATATCCCCAGGGTACGTAGCAGCGCGGCACTTAAGACCACCGATGCCGCGACCAGAACGAAAATGCCGGTCAATCTGTTAAGCCTGCTCACTTTGAGAAGGATCCGCCCTCTTCCGCAATAAACGTCAAGAGCAAACAGTATCATGAGGTTAACTATGATCGACCCGGCCAGATCACCGTAACCGAGACCTATCATGTCCAGGGAAAATACCGCGGTGGCCCCTGTCGCTATTTCCGGGAAAGACGTCGCCGCGGCCAGGAAGAACATCCCTATCACCCCTTCTTCGAGATGCGTCTTCTCTGAAAGGATAACGCCTTCCTTGCAAAGATTATAAGCGAAGACTGTCAGCAATGCTCCGCAGACAGCAAATTCTATCCAGACCATTTGTTTCTCTCTTTTAATCGTCGATACGGATTATCTCACCGCGTATATCGTCGCCGTTGATCTCGATAATGCCGAAAGAACGATATTTGGCAAATACCCTGTCAGTAGCGCTGCCGGGGTTGAAAAAGAGCGTTCCATCCCTCATCTCATTGACCGGGCCGTGAGAATGACCGAATATGATAACATCCGGTTTGTTTTTGAAAGATTTTCTGGCTGACTCCATTACTTTGAAATGAGGCCCGCTTCCGTGTGTGACGCCGACCTTCTTCCCTTCGACATCCAGCAGGAGCTTATCCGGAAGTATCTGCCTGAGTTCGGCACTGTCCATATTACCGCAAACGGCGCGCGTTTCAGCTATCTTTCCGAGTTTTTTTAGGACAGATCCCTCGACTATATCCCCTGCGTGAATGATCAGGTCGCATCCTTTAAAATATTCACGGACTTTCTCGGGAATATCAATGGCGGAAACAGGTATGTGTGTGTCGGAGATGACACCTATTTTCATGATACCAGCTCGAATTTTCCGAATAAACGGAGAATAGAATTAAGTTTATTTGCGTCCCACACCCACAGGTTCTGATCCTTGGCCAGAAGGTACGCGTTCTGCTCTATCCCTTTGAGGGAAATGAATATTTTCCTGGATATCTTCGGATCGTCTTTGCCATCCTTGATCCGGGCCAGGTTCGATACATCACGCTCGTCGACGATATCGCCCTTCTTCACATGGCATATCCATTTCCGTCCTCCGGTCATGCCTGTAATCTGGAAAACGTTATCCGACAACGACCGTCTTTTTACGGAATCAAATTTCGGCATCTTTCGACAGTTAATGTCGATCTTCACTTTCTCTCCGCCGAAAGCGGAGAAGAGTTCCGACACCACGGTCTCGACGCTCTTCGAAGAAAACTCCCGATAGTTCCTGAGATCCTCAAGGACGGCATTCTTGAATTCCAGATATTTTATATCCATATCGTCTATCATAGACTGTGCCTTCAGTGTAAATACGTGCCGTATCCAGTACTCAAAGAGCTTGTCCGATATTGTATAAAAAGTCCCGCTATTCAGGACAAGATCCATTTCCTGGAGTTTCTGCAACCTGTTGCCCAGTTCCTTGTCCTGCTTACCCATGTCTTTCTGTATCTCTTTGATAGTGCTGTTGCCGCGCGCTAGGGATTCCAGGACAGGTATGAACTTTTTCCTGTTCTTTTTCTCGAGAAAAAAGTTTATATTGTTGGTGAAATACTGGTTCAGCACACCGTCCGATCCATACAAAAGTTCCGCGAAAGTGTCCAGAAGACATTCTTCTTCCCCCCGGAGAGCCTGGGCATGTTTAAGCAGGTCTGAAAACCTTTTCGAAAGCACCTCGATATAGAAAGGGCTGCCCTGGGACACCTGGATAATATAATTGATCATGCCTTCTGAGGCGGCGGTCCCTTTTACCTTATCCGCGATAAAGGACCTGGAAGTCTGGTTGTCGAACCCGTTAATCTCGATGACCTCAAAATTCCCGAAAAGCAGGGAGAGTTTTCTCGCCAGGATATCTCTAAGAAGAGTTTTCTGGGAACTGGAAACTATATACATAGTGTTCTTCTGGACCATTATAAACTTCCCGAACACCTGAAAAGGCTTCTTGAGGGGAAAATCGGCAAGGTTCTGGAACTCATCAAATATCACTATACATCCCTTGCCCGTCTCCGCCTTAAAAACAGACGTGAGCGACAAGAGCTGCTCATACGCGGAATTATCTTTTTTCTGTTTGAGACTCTTTTCTATACGGTCCACACACTTGACCGTGTCGGGGATGAGAGAGCGGCATTCCTCTTTAAGCATAGCGAATTCCTTGTCATCGCCCTGTGTGCGCTTGACGCCCCTGAACTCCGCCATGCGGTTCATTTCGGCCAGACGTCCGGAGGCCTTCAGATACCGGTAAAGAAGCGTGGCCATGAACCTGCGGCAGAAGACGTGAAAGTTCCCTCCGTCAAGCTCTATGTAGAGAGGAATGACATCGGAATCTTTAATGTTCTTGAGGAAGTGTCTCAGAATGGATGATTTACCGGCAAGCATGGGCCCGGCCAGAGCAAGGTTCTGCCTGTACCCGCCTTTAAGCGCGGTCACGCGCTTCTGCAAAGTGCCAAGGACTTCTTCCCGTCCGAAAAATTTCTTACCGAAGACTGGTTCGATGAACATAATATTCTATGATGCTTTCCGCCGGCGCGCGTGAGGATATATATAAAAAACTTTTGTACTGCCTCCGACCCGCCTGTATATAAATAATGATTAAAATAAACTCTGTTGTGACGCGAAGACCATATTATATTATTTGAATATCACTGTCAATAAATACGACCTAATATTTTTTGTTTTTTACGCGCCCTTTTAAAAAATGATTGCTTGACATGAGTGCTGGGTTGAAGCCGCGAAAAGATCTTTTTTTCCGGAGAATATGGCCTTTACTTTCCTTCCCGCAAACCGTAAATGTACATCCCCACCAGCCGGGATACCAGAAGCGCCGTGAACAATACTCCCGATACTGCCTCTAAAAGGGCAAGCGATTGAGCACGCGAAGTTATCGGAGTGATGTCCCCGTACCCTAGGGTAGTAAGAGTCGAAAAACTGAAGTAATGCAGGACCGCCCAGTCCCAGTCTGCAACTACTACGTTAAGAGCATTGGTAGTCTTTAACGCCTCCGGTATAGAGAAAGACGCTCCGAGCGTCACAAACTCAAGCAAAGCATATACAAACCCCCAGCTTATTCCCAGAAGAAGATACGCGCTTGCCGCTCCCGCGAGCGTATTCGCTGTGACCTTTTCCGACCGCATTATATGGGAAATAACACACCAGAAAACAAAAAATGTAAACACTGTCATCAGGATGAACATCACCACATCCAGAAAAGAACCATCAATAAACTGTTCCAGCCACATAAACACCAGAGTGGGTATGCCTAAAATAAGAGATATAATAAAGTTACTTTTGCGCTCCCTACTGACAAGATATACTGCCGACACCAAGACCCAGGAAAAGAAAACGGCAAAAAGTTTTCCGGCCCATATTTTCCCCTGGACTTCAGGATACACAACAAGTATGAGCAGAAGTGAAATAAGAAGATTAAAAAACGCGCCTTTACCTTTCATTACTCCTCCATTCCTGATGACGAGCTCTCATTGTCATTGGCTGCAGGTTCCGGTCCCGCGAACCCCCAGAACCTGCCTTCGGCTTCCATCGGAAACCCTCCTGCCTGAGCTTCTTTGGGACTGCCGCTTGATTCCGGCTGCGGCACTTCTTCCTCTTCCGGCACCTCGAGGAAAGTCCCTCTCTGCTGCCCCTGATTCCCGGACTTGTACGTTATGCCGCCTTCCCTACGCGAATATCCCCGCTGCTGTCCCTTGGGGCCGAAATCGTATGTTAAGTCCCCTTCGGTGCGCGAATAACCTCTCTTGCGCCCCTCCGCGTCGAAATAGTAAGTCGTATCGCCCTCCTGAGTAGTACGGACAGGCGTATCCCTCCGACGATTAGGGTCAATAATTTGGGCGGATACTATAGTATTTGTCGAAAAAATAAAAGTGAAAAGGAATATAATGCTGGATATTTTTATTATCATATTTAACCATCCGTGATTCATTAGGAAATATTTTAATATTATATTACTATTATTTACGTATGGCAAAGGTATTCTAAGAAAAATGGCATAACTCAGGTATTGGGTCTGACCTTACCCCATTTGTAGTACCACTCCCAAATAGAGTATTACGTAGTTTTTAAGAGCCTTTCAGGGGGTAACCCCTGAAAAATCTCGCATTTTTCAGCATATTCCATTGGCGTTAAATTATCCAA
>JAVCCB010000083.1 GCA_030765685.1 Candidatus Tantalella remota
ACCCCTCTTTCTCTGGCGAGTTCAACCATTTTCTTTGACGGGTCAATCCCCTTAGCAATGCCCAGGGGGGCGGCGAACCTTCCTGAACCAACACCGATCTCCAAGCCATACCCTTCTTCCGGAAGAACTTTTCTTACAGCTTCCAGTTCGGACAAATAAGCAAACCGGTTTTCATCATACCACGCGTCATATCGCTTATAAAGTTCATCAAAAACAGTACTCATATTATCCCCTTTACTTGTACTCTATTGCCTTTGTCGGACATTCCTCAAGACACTTCCCGCATGACCAACAATCTGGTAAAAAATATTTTCTTCTTTTTGCCAGAATATCTTTCATCGCCTCAGTCGGACACACCTTGACGCACCGCTGACATAGCGTGCACTTATTATCATTTATCCTGATCCTGTTTGCCGCAAAGTTTTCTAAGACCCAACTATATAACCCGAACGGACAAATAAACTGGCAGAAAGGTCTAAACACAAAAAAACTTACGATAGCAAAAAGGGGCAGACAAAACAAAGCGATTTTTGCTATATCGTGAAACTCAAATATTTTAAAGAAATTAGCATGATGATAAACTACATAGTTCTTTATGCCGTGGGTGATGCCAGTCCCCAGGCCAAAAAAAAGTATGCTAAATATGACGAACACAAGTATCCGGACACCTAAACTCACCGCAAACGGAACTTTCCACGAATATTTTTTCTTAAACAAGGGAATGTTAAACAAACTTTCCTGTACTGCGCCCAGTTGACATCCCCAGCTGCAAATAAATTTAGCCCCGAGCAGTGAAAATAAAGTAAAAACTATAAAGCTTATCCAAATTCCCACCGCATTACTTTCCATGTTGTTTAGTAGTTTAAAAACCTTTACTATCGATTCCATCGGATTCGGGGTCGCCCCGAGAAACACCCCGAATACGATAATAACAAAAAGCAAAATCACTAGTCGTATCCTTCCGATATTTTTACCCTTCAACACGAACAGCATTACAAACCCAAGCAACACCCCCCATAGAATATATTTCAAGCTATCCCGTAACGGGTTTCTCTCTTCTTTTATGTGTTCAATAGCTTCTTCTACCACTTCTTTACGAATGCCCAGGCTCGCGATCGGTTTGTTCCGCGAGATATCCCAAACCGATCGATCTTCATGTCCCAGAATATGCAATATTTCCTTAACCGGGACACTGTTTTCATTCGCTATTTCTTTTAAAGTCATCTCCGGTAAAACGACACATGCTCCCGGATCAACTCGAGAGTCGCGCAATAAAAAAACACTCGCGATAAGTACGAACAACATAATACCTGTTAAAATTAAAACATTTTTTCTCATATTATTCCCTTGAAAAAGCTCTTTTTACTGATCCAGGTCGCCCCACCACCCGTCATAAAACCTTTTCATATGATCCTTCATTGCTTTATCTTCCAGGCTTTCCGCCTCTTCTATTTTTTTAAACGAAAATTTATAATCCAGACAATACTCAATTAACACTTCATTAGCATTGTTAATTTGTTTAAACTTCTCTTCACATTTCTTTTTATCTTTATCCTCACACTTATCAGGATGATACTTTATAGAAAGTTTCCTGAAAGCCTTTTTTATCTCTGGGATGGTAGCACTCTCGCCAAGTTTTAACGCTTTTCTAGCTTTATCTATTTGTTTATATTCAGCCATTTTATTCCCCCCATTTATTCACTATGTTCCACCAATATATTTTTTGACTAGGCACGTTGAATCCCTCTTTTACTTTAACACCAAGATAACTGTGTGGAGCAATTCTCAATAATTTCTTCCAATATTTAAAAGCTTTCTTCTCTTTTTGTAGCTTAGAATACGCTAGGCCTATTTCGTAAAGTACAACAAGATTTCGGGGATTGACCTTCCCCCATTTTTATATGATTTAATTGCATTTTCAAAATCGCCTTTTTGGCGAGACAGAACCCCTTCGTACAAGTTGAAATCATCTTTACTAGCAATAGCCTCCATCTAAACTTTCCCCCTTCTCTTAAGGGTATCTTTTTCACTTACAGGTTCAACCTTTTTCCGCACACTTTTATAAACTGAAAATACATTTAATCCCTCAAAATGCTTCTCAATCTCTCTCATTTTACTTTTAGACAAAGGCTTCGCCGCACAAGGTCTCAATGGCATATTCAGTTGAATCTCATCAGCTCCGATCTTCCTAGCTAGCCACGATATCTCTTCTGCCTTTTTTTCGTTTTCTTTTGTGAACATGATCTGAAGGACAAGTTTTCCGGTATACTTACTTAAAAACTTCTTAATGCTTTCTGTAACTTTTGACAGAGTGATTCCCTGAGCTGGACCGTTAATGTTTCTGAATCCCGCCTCAGAAGAAGCGTCAAGCTTTGCAACTACAAAATCAGCAAGGGAAAGGTCTTCTCTCACTTTCTTGTCGTACATGAGGGAAGCGTTGGTTAAAACCGCTACCGGTTCTTTTCTTATTCCCTTCACTCCGGTTATCAATTCCCCCAGGTTTTTAGCTAACGTCGACTCTCCTCTTCCTAAAAACGTAATATAGTCTATCTGCAGCGGCGACAGAGATCTTATCTCTTCAAGAACTTTTTCCGTGGGAATAAATACTTCCCTATTCCTAGTGAGGATCTCAGTTTTACCCAGCTAACAATAATTGCAGTCAAAACTGCATATTTTATTTTTGCCCGGAATAGGATCGACACCAAGTGAACTTCCCAGCCTCCAGAAAGACACAGGCCCGTAAATATATTTGTACTTCTTTTTGACCATTTTATTCTTCCTTGCCGGCGATCAGGATCCAATGACACTTATCTTCATAACTTCTTATTTTGTATCCGCAAGAAGACAACCAGCTACTTGCCGCCTCTTTGCCAACGAATGAATTCTCATGCACGTTCCCTTCTTGCCTATGCGCTTGATCTATAATTTCCATTCCATTTTCATTGAAATCAGACAAAATAAGAGTGCCCCCTTTTACCAAAACCCTGTCGGTTTCCAGAAAAACCCCGCTAATATCCTCGATGTGATGTAAAGCCTCTATTATAAAAACGTTATTAAAACTGTTTTCTTTGAATTCGAGGGAGTATGCGTCCATCATATACAATTTCACTTTCGAAAGCAACTTTTCATAAGCAAGATTTAGCGCCGTTCCCCTTAACATCTCCTCATTCATATCTACCGAAACAATATCATACCCTGCCCGCACTAAAGTAATAGCTGTCTTTCCCTTGCCTGAACCTATTTCCAGGATACTTCCCTCCAAGCGCCCTGTTTTCTCAAGAAGGAATTCCCTGCTCTTTTGAAAATCCAGGCCTTTTTTTTTATAAAAAGTCTGTCTTTCTTCAAAAAGCTTATGGTTATCTTCTATTTCTTTCTCGGTTGCCTTCGTTGTAAATTCCATATTAGCTATACCTCAAACTTTTTACCCGCTGCTACATGAATAAAATCCCGGCCGAATCTTTCCTTGAAAACATTTATAGCTTTCTCGCCGCTGCAATGAGCAGGGCCGGCTTTTCCCGCCCCCAAGTTTTTTAATTTATCGATTACATATATTATTTCTTCAGTTTGTTTGCCCTTTAAGTGAAAGCCTCCAAAAATACAATATATTTTTTCGTCGGGAAATCGCTCTCTGACTTTCTTCGTGATCGTTACGATCCCCGGATGAGCACACCCCGTCACAACGCTAACACCTTTGGAGGTTTTAGCTATTAAAGCTTGCTCCGCTATCTCCCGCTCTTTATACCTGCCTTCGATCTCCCCTGTCACTAATATATTTTTTCCTATTTCGGCAAAATTGTCATGCTCTACAAGCACTCCCCCCAGAGCTTTAACGTTCTTCTTAAACCCTTCACTGAACCCCCGACAGGCATGAACTCTTACTCCCTTATTACGCTCAAGTATTTTTTTCAATCCGCCTGTATGGTCCGCGTGATCATGCGAGATCACAACATCCTTCACATACGAAACATCTATCGCCATCTCTTTCATGTTTTGAAGTAAACTTGTCCCATCTTCTCCAGTATCAAACAATACACTACCATCGACCAAACATGAAAATCCCCATCCTGCCAGAATATTGCTATCTCCCGCGTTGTTGTCGTAGAGAATTTTAATTTCCATTACAGTTCCTTATGGTTTCAGCAAATAGTCCGCAATAGCTTTGTATAAAGTACTCACCGCAAGTATGGAGCAATGGTAATGGTTTTCAGACAACCCATCTAACAACGCTATGACTTTTTTAGGCGAAACGCCAAGAGCTTCATTAATACTTTTTCCCAGCACTAACTGTGCCGTAACGACGCCACAAACACGTGTAGCGATACATCCTTCAGTATAAAACTTAATATCGTCAATAACGTCCCTCTTGATAACAAGATAAAATTCCATCTCGTCTCCGCAAGGGCCTCTTACCCACGCGCTGGATGTGGGGTCGTTCATCCTTCCAAAATGTTTTGGCTCTTTGGCCATTCCTACAAGGTGTTCCGGATATAAACTTTCATCATCAGACACATCTCTTCCGGCTATGTTTTTCACTTATCCCCCGCTTGTTTATCCTATTTCCTCTTTAAGATCATGCCATATTTCCTTTATTGTTTCTGTCGTTTCGTTATTTACATGTTCCACTATTGTCTTGCCTTTGACCATGGCTTTAACTATTTGCTTATCAAAACCTATCTTGCCTATAATTTTAATATCGTTCTTCAGGCAATACTCCTCGATCTTCCCGGTCATCTCCAGATTAAGGTCATACTTATTGATCACCATTTTAACCGGTACACCAAAATGTTCCGCGACCTGTATAACCCTATCCGCGTCATGCAACCCGGATAGGGTGGGCTCTGTCACGACAAGAGCGGTATCCACTCCTGAAATAGAAGCTATGACCGGGCACCCTATCCCCGGGGACCCGTCAATAATAACCCACTCAAAATTATTCTCTTCGGCCAGTTCCTTTGCTTTATTCCTTACCAAGCTTACGAGTTTTCCGGAATTTTCTTCGGCGATCCCCAGCTTCGCGTGAACCATGGGTCCGAATCTTGTGTTTGAGATAAACCACTCCCCGGTCGCGTTCTCTTCCATTTTTATAGCGCCTTCCGGACAGGCAAAGCCGCAAAACGCGCATCCCTCGCATGAAACAGGATCTACTACAAAATCCCCGCTTATAGCATCAAATCGGCACAATTCTCTGCACTTCCCGCAGGATGTGCACATGTCGTTATTGATCACAGCGGTCTTGCCGCTTTTAAACGAATGACTTTCCTTTACATCCGGAGTAAGCAATAAATGCAGATCCGCCGCGTCAACGTCACAATCCACCATCACCTTGCTATCCGCGATCGCGGCAAAAGACGCGGTTAATATCGTCTTGCCTGTGCCGCCTTTTCCGCTTATAACAACAATTTGTTTCATATTTGCTTTTCCTTAATTCAGCTTACTCGAGGCATCCTGAGCCGCTACTACTATCGCGTATTTCGTAGGTGCCGGTGTCAAACAGGGATGTGTAGCTATCTGTAATGTTTCCAATTCTGTAAAGGAAACCCTTTGTTGAACTGCCATGCCTATTATGTTAATGATCTCCCCCGCTGACATCCCCCCGGAAACCTGACCTCCCATCAATATCCCGGACTATTTGGAAAAGATCAGCTTTACCTTCAAGTTGCTTGTCCCCGGCAGGGCCCCCGGATCGAAAAATTAAAATATCACTTTTATTGCTCATTAAAGATCTTCTCCTTTTTATGTTATCTTTTTTATCTTCCCAAATAACTCCTGAAACTCTTTCATATATTCCGGGAAAGCTTCCACAATTGGAACACCTTCGGAATAAGCGCTGGCTATTTCTCTCTTAAAAGGTATTTTCATTAATATCGGTATATTTTCTCTTTCACAATATTTATCTGTTTCATCATTTCCAAGATCGGAACGATTAATGACAACACCAAAAGAAATGTCCATTTTGCGCAAAACCTCTACCGCTAAAATAAGATCGTTCAATCCAAACGGAGTTGGCTCAGTAACAAGCAGACAAAAATCCGCTCCCTGAATAGATGAAATAACCGGACAGGACGTTCCCGGAGGAGCGTCAATGATAACCGTTTTCCCCGGATCTATATGCTTTTTAACTGCTCGTATGACCGGAGGGGCCATTGCTTCCCCAATATTAAGCTTCCCATGAATAAATTCTATATATCCCCTTTTGCCTATTTCTACTACTCCAACATCCCGAGGCACTTCTTTAATACAATTTTCAGGGCAGAGATAGGAGCATGCTCCGCATCCGTGACAAAGCTCCGGAAAAACAAGGATCTTCCCCTTAGAATTGTCCCCGGGTGGAAGGACTGCTATCGCATTGTAAGCACAAACCTGCTGGCATTTCCCGCAAAAAGTACATTTACTCTCATCAACTTCAGGTACAAGAATAGATACAACCTCAGTTTTCTCGATATCGGGTTTTATAAAAATATGCGCATTCGGTTCTTCGACGTCACAATCCAGGAATTGCACGTCTTCTTCAAGAGAAAACGCGAGGTTTGTAGAAACCGTTGTTTTTCCTGTTCCACCTTTACCGCTTGCTACAGATATTATCATTCTGCTTATCCTCTGACCATTTTGGTTCCGCACTCAGGACATTCGACAAAAGTACAAGGGGTCCCCGCTTTATGCGGCGCTTTAGCCCCGTATTTTGGACACACACAGTTACCACCGGGTCCAGATACCTGCAACCGGGCCTTGCCCCAAAAGGCCTGTTCCATTTCCACCTGGCATAATACACCTCCTAATTTTTTCTGAAAGAAAAAAATTACTTCGAGAAACCGGATCGGCGAGGTTTCGAGAAGTCTTTCCCCCCATTTTTATTAGAGTTCTAGAAAAGTAATTGCTTCAACCGAACACTGGCTGATACAAACGCCACAACCTAAACATTCTTCACTGACAACTGCTTTCCCATTCTCGATCTTGATCACGTTAACCGGACATATGTCTATACAAGCCGCACACCCTGTGCATTTTTCATTATCAATTTTAACCGCCATAATTGTCTCCTCCTGTTCGCTTGTTAACGGTCTTTTTTTACTCGGTCCCAAAATGAGAATCGACACTAGGACCTTGAGTTGATTTAAACTCACCTTTTTTGTATTTATCTAAAACTTCTTTTATCGTACCGGTGACTCCTGTTATCACTTCAATGCCCGCGGCGTTCAAAGTCTGGTACGCGTTGGGGCCAACATTTCCGGTCAGAACCACCTTGACTTGTTTTTCAGCCATTGACTGGCCTGACTGAACTCCTACTCCGCCCATACCATCCTTATTCGGATTTTCCAGAACATCTATCGCATCCGTGTCGGTATCAACAATAACAAAATACTGACATCTTCCAAAACGCGGATCTAACTGTGCTTCAAGATTATTGCCTTGTGATGTTATGCATATTTTCATTTTTAGCACTCTCCTTCTTTATGATGTTCATCATTGGGGTGATCACATTCAGTCTTATCAAGACCGTATCCTTTTCCAGCGCCAGGCTTACACAAGCTCTCGCCGCCCACAAGAGTTCCGTTTGCTATTTTGTCCACCACATCATCTATCGGACCGCTAACGCCAACCACTCTCTCGATCCCCTGATCAGAAAAAAGCTGAACGGCTCTTTGCCCCATTCCTCCGGCAATAATGCAATTAACCCCTTTATCATGCAAAAATCGGGGCAAAAACCCGGGATCATGCCCCGGATTAGACAATTCCTCTTTACCTGTTACCTTGCCTTCTTCAATATCAATTATCGTAAACAAAGGACACCGCCCAAAATGAGCAGACACATTGTCCCCCTCTGTGGAAATCGCTATACGCATTTTTTTCTCCCTTTTTTGTTAATTTTTCTTCTTTTCTTCGTCCTTCTCCAACGTACTGATGCAACTCTGGATATTTTCCAGTTCCTGTTTAAGAGCTTCGGCTTCCCCTTTTAACATATCCCTTTCCTCTTCAACCGTCGGCGCGGAAGAATAAGGATGCGCTTCACCATAAACAGGGTACCCATACACGGCTCTCTGCCACCGAGGCATCCCTATCGCATAAAACCGGTTTCTCGCGCCTCGGCCTCCACCTCGCCCAAAAACCCTTCCTGTACGCGGACGTCCGGCAAAACTACCCTCCGGAACAGCACAATATCCCCTACCGCCTCCAGTCATTGAACCCATCCCTCTTGGACCTGTTCCATCATATCCTGGCATAATACACCTCCTAATTTTTCCCGAAGGGAAAAATCACTTCGAGAAACCGAACCGGTGAGGTTTCGAGAAGTCTTTTCCTCCTTATTTTTTCTCTCACTTGCTCACTCGACACTTATCACATAAGCCATAAAATTGGATTATGTGATCGTTTATTTCAAAGTTATATTTCTTTGATAACTCTTTTTCCGCCCGCTTTAAAAAATCTATTTCTTCATCAATAAACTCAGTATAATTGATCACCCTTTTACACTTCGTGCATACCAGATGATGGTGATGCTCTTTTTTTAAACCTTCTACCATCTCATAACGAGCCCTGCCTTCTCTAAAATCGAACTTATATATCATTCCCATATCGGTTAACAGTTCCAAAGTTCTGTAAACAGTGGTCAGCCCGACTTGTGGAAATATCTTATGCACCTCCATGTATATATCTTCAGCACTGAGATGTTTTTTTGTTTTTTGCAGAACCTCGATAATGGCTTGCCTGGGTACGGTCATCCTGTATCCGCACCCCCTGAACTTTCCGGGCCATCCTGAAGACATCGGCCCCCTTCTGCCCACCATGTTAGCTCCTTCTCTTATTGAAAATGATTCCCATTATCAATTATATCCTATTTTCCTTTGCTCGTCAACATAATAAGGCCGACTGTATTAGTCGGCCTTTATCCAAGTGGTCCGTCGTCTGTGGACTATTTCCTTCCCTTCCTCCACATTACTCAAAGTTACTTCATAATGAATGTAAAAGTCTTTTCCCATCCAGCGCTACCTGTTGCGCGTGGGGATAAACAAAATGTTTCGCTATCTCCTCTTCACTTGACCGTTATTACCGTTTCATCACGTTTGAAGTTTATCTCATCCTTCGAATCTTATCCAAACAAAAAAAACAGTTAACCTCTTCATTTTACATCCGTTAGGCATAAATTAAAAGAAATTAACTGCTTACATTATTTCCATAGAAAGGTTGGATCGACAGGCAACATCTCCTTGAGACATCTCGGAACCTTTTTGGACTAGATCTTGCCATAGGATTCCCTGTCACTTTTTCTGTTATGCTTTTCCTTGTTTATTCTTTTTTGCTTCAGCTTTTGTGTTTTTTGCTTTGTTTGCTTGTTTGTCATGCTTATTCTTATCTTTCCGTCCTTTATCACCCATTAGTGATCCTCCTTCTTTTCATACCAGTTTCTTCCGTATAAAACTTGTGCTCTCTACACTGTCTTATTTATAGGGAAACAAGGTTCCCCTTTCTAACCAAAGTCAATAGCTCTCAACGATATCAAGTTTGATATTCTTAACAGGAACACCGTCAACCCTGTCTTCCCAGCAATGCGCTTTAAGATGAACATTGCAATAGAGTTCATGATTATAAATGCTGAGAATATTTTCGCAGAGAGGATACTTACATTTCCGATCTAGGGGTGAAGTTTTTGTCTGCATAGAGTGGTCCTTTTCCAGGTTCTAATCGCTGTTATTTGAATGAGGGCATCGCAAAGTTAATATAACATCTACGACTTACTATCATTATAAGCTTATTTGCTCAAGAAGGATACATGAATCATGTTGTAGGACGAACCTGCAATCATAAATTGAATATGTACTGGCGCAGCGGCAAGCACCGTGATCTGTCTTATCTCTTCCTGCCGGGCTTTAACTTGAATTCTATCGGTTCGGAAAATAGCAGGGCGGCGAGTCCTGTCTCCGGATCCGCTTTTCCATCCCGAAGATAGAACCTTACCGCTATCGAACGGTCGTTGATATCGCATACAGCTGTGTACAGGGTCCTGAGCGGCAGGTCGTGATGCCCTCCCTCCGACGCTTCTTCAACGCGCCCGTACACCAGACTCATCGCCTCCTGGCCGTCCTTGACGGAATATTTACCGGAATGGGACAACAGGTATTTCTCCAGCCTGCGATAACGGTTAAAAGTGTCGTAATCATCCGCGCCCGCTTTCGGGAATTTGTCGACCGTAGGATAATCGTAGAGAGAGTGGTTGGTTATGGGAACCGGCTTACCCGGCACGCTGCCGATGATCCGATCCGTAAAGTCTTTCGAGGAGCGCTCGTAAACAAAAGACTTGCCAGTCGCGTCTATCACCATGAAATGTGCCGGGAGAAGCGCCATTGTTATATCGTTGGTGAGTATGGCTATTTTGGCCTCCTCTACCGTAGCGCAGGTATCCAGTATGAGCCTGATGGTCTGGTAGATGTATAACCCCGACATGCGCGAAAGGTCCTTGCTCGAGTGGTCTATGCCAAAGGTATCATCCTCAAGCATGGCCACTGCAAGGCCCGCGGAGTTGATACCGTCAATATTTATGCTCATGAGATCCAGAAATCCTACGCCAATAGAAGAATATCCCTTATCCGGATAAAGTTCGACGACAAATACGCGTGACGAAAAGTCCTCCTCGCCGGGCTTACGCTTTTTCCCCATGACCTCAGACATGCTGGCCGTGTAATAATCTCTGTTCGAGACAAAAAAGTCATGTCCATCCGCGGACACGTCCGCGGGAAAGAAAATGGCGGAACATTCCGGAGCGAGACGCCAGTAATAGAGTGCCGATGTGTCCAGGTCGGTATCATCCAGGGAAACTCCGTATGACTTCGCCACACCTTTCATCCGGTCATGCATGAAAGGATAATTCTTTTTCATGTATTCAAGGCGGGCCTTAGCGTAGACTGGATCAGCGTATTTAACAAGTTTCGTATCGTATCCCTTTCGCGCGATATCGGCCAAAGCCTTGCCAATTTCTTCGTTCGTACCCTTGATCGTGATATGGCGAACCTGCATGTAAGTTCCGGGGCCTTTCTTGAGAACTATCTCGTCCTTAACATCCAGTTTCCTGCCTCCTCGGGCATAACCGGGCTGTGCTATCAAGGCGATAACTACAGAGATGAGAGCTAGCTTGATGATATTTTTTCTCACGATAAACTCCTTGGGTTAAACACTATTTTACAAGCATCCCTGATAGACTTGAGCGTGCAAAGTGACTGGTTGCATCTCGTTGTCTAATATGGATTTCACAAACTCAACATATCATATTTGTGCCATGATTTTTGTTATTCTAGTATATCCTACAAACTGATCACACGTGCTCTATCTCGGTAAACTCTGATATTTCACTATTTGTCGTACAAAGATCTTCTATAGACAAACTATGAACATCGTCATTGCCGGTTAATCTCGCAAAATCTTTTAGTTCATCTGTAGATACCCTAAGAAAATTCTCAAGCCTCTGTGATGAAATATCAACATTGAAACGGGCTCTTAACTCCGGGTCCTGTGTTGTTATTCCTACCGGGCAATTCCCAGTATTACATATACGATACTGCTGACATCCTAATGCGATAAGAGCGGATGTTCCAAGCGCTACGGCATCAGCCCCAAGCATCAAAGCTTTAACGAAATCCGACGATACCCTGAACCCTCCGGTTATAACAAGTGAAATATTCTCCCGTTTGGCATTATCCAAAAATTTCCGCGCTCGATAAAGCGCGAATATCGTTGGTATAGATGTGGCTTGTTTGACCAATTTGGGCGATGCGCCTGTTGCCCCGGCCCTGCCATCTATCGTTATGAAATCGGGGGAGGAATAAACAACATTCTCAAGATCTGCTTCAATATTACCAGCTGCTATCTTGACCCCTATCGGCTTGCCTTCTGACTTCCCCCTGAGCCACCCTACCTTTTTCTTGAGATCTTCCTTGTTAAGGATGTCTTCAAAATGCGCCGGGCTTATAATGTCTTTCCCTTCAGGAAATCCTCTAATATCCGATATTTCTGAAGTTACTTTTTTACCGGGGAGATGCCCCCCCATGCCAGGCTTGGTAGATTGACCTATTTTTATTTCGATAGCATCAACACCCCTTAGGTTCTCATCTGTAATACTGTATTGGTTTGGAACATATTCCAGAATATATTTATGGGAGAACTGCTTTGCCTCCATCAATATGCCGCCTTCACCGGAACATGTAGCTGTCTGAACAGCAGCACTCCCGCGGGCAATAGCTATTTTTGCCTCGCGGGATAATGCTCCAAACGACATGTGAGTTACATACAGTGGTGTTTCAATAATAAGAGGATGTTTTGCCTTGGGGCCTATAACTGTCTGTGTATTGACCTTGATATCCTTGTTTAAAGGCATCTTCGCGAGTTGTGCCCCTTTTATCAACAGATCATCCCAGGATATTACCGGTTTGCGGGAACGCATCGGCTCTATTATGGGCTTACCGGTCATTGCCATGGAGTGTATATCTTGCATATGATCTTCAAATGAATCACTTTCTTTACTCCATTCACTTAAATATGATTCCATCGGATCATCGCTCTCTGCAGGCGCGAAGGAACCTTGTTCTTGAGAAATCGGCTGAAAGTAACTCTTTTTCGACTCACAAACAGGACAGTTCCAATCGTCACCAAGATCTTCCCATTTAACACCTTCCTTCCCCTCATCATAAAGGTGTCCACATACACCACATTCATACACAGCCATACCCTTACCTCCGCATATTTGTATTCTTAGAAATCCAAGCTTGCCGGTTCATAATATTCTTTGGTCTTCTGGCAGCAGGGACACTTTGGAGGGGGTTCATTCCCTTCATACACATACCCGCACGCACTGCATTTCCATTTTATAGGAGTTTCTCGTTTGTACACAGTATCCTTCTCCACCATTTCCAGAAGTTTCTTGTAACGTTCCGCGTGGTGCTGCTCGATCTTTGCTATCTGCCTGAACAATCTTGCGGCATCCGCATTCCCTTCTTCCTCAGCTTCTTTAGCAAACTCCGGATACATTTCTAAAGTCTCATGAGTCTCTCCTTCAAAGGCTGCTTTAAGGTTTGCTTTTGTATCACCAATGCCTCCCAGCAACCTGAATTCATCTCTTGCGTGCTGCCTTTCATTGTTTGCCGATTCTTCAAACATCTTAGCAATATAAAGATAGCCTTCTTCCCGTGCGATCTCAGCGTAATAAGTATACTTATTACGTGCCTGAGATTCTCCCGCGAAAGCCGCACTGAGATTTTTTTCTGTTTTTGATCCTTTCTGAACACTCATTTTCCCCTCCTTTTTTAAATAAAAACCTTGTATGGAATATTATATCATCTTGAATGATGATCGCAAAAAAAAAGCTACTCCACAACTGGGAATGGCTTTTATTTTAAATGGCGGAGAGGACGGGGGAAGAAGCCCTCTGCTATATGCTTTTTAAAATAAGTGTGTTCTAATACATACGTGTCAGGATCGCACTCATTTTAAAGACAGTCTCTCATCGCTACATAAAGCGCCTTTAACACCTCGTTAGTTTTTTTTAATATTGTCTTTGGACTGTTTCCCAAAAAGGCCTGTTATTCTCACCCTCCACACACCCACCGCTAAAATCATAGCAAGAGGAATAGACCATTCCTTTTCGCTATACTGTTTTATTAGCACATTCAGCGCTTTACGTTTCTCATCGTTCCCCTTAACCTCGGTAGCCTCACCAAAACCTATGACAGACCTATATGAAAAATTGAACTTACACGGATCTGTTTCATGCTTTACAACCTCGGCTTCACTTTCCATCTCAAAACATACATTAGGATTCTTTTTGAGGTATTCCATCTTCAAACCGGACTTCGAGGAATGAAAATATATATACTCCCCGTCAAACCCGAACGACAAAGGAACCACATAAGGAATATTATCTTTGCACATACCCAGGCGCATAATTTCGGCCTGGTCGATAATTTTATGCAGAAGTTCTTTATCTGTTATTTCCTGATTTTTTCTTCTCATAATAGATGTTTACACTCCCCGCTTAATCGATGTGTGTCATTTCATTGAGGGTGAACTCTTCAACCGCTCCGTCGGTCGCCGCCATATAGTCCTTCAAATGCTGGTTGCCCATATGTGTCTGCCAAAGTTCACGAGATCCCCAGTTCTCGTAGAACATAAAATGAGTAGGATTTTCATTATTCTGATGTAGATCGTACTGCAGGCAGCCCTCTTCAGCTCGCGTAATATCGATGAGTTTTTCGAGCTCTGCTTTCACTATGTCTATCTTGTCCGATTTAGCTTTAATATTGGCAACGATGGTTAGTTTTGACATGATCGTCTCCTTGTTTCACAAAAGCATACCTCCTCTTAGTAAAGATTGCAACTTTTAGGCACAAGATCGGCACAAAAGAAATTAGAGTTATTTTTGATTTGTACAAGCTCTTGAAAGACAACCCCTTATAAGCCAGAGGATAAAATGGCGAAGAGAGAGGTGCGTATAATCCCCTTGACTTAACTCGTTCAAAACAAGCAACTTACTAAGTGCGAAAACCCAACGTGTTAGAATTGTGTTACAGTTTTATGAGCTTGATCTATAAAAAGATGGGACACCATCTTCCGCTCTCTGCCTATGACTGCGTTATAGGCTTCTTTCTGAGAAACAAAAAGATCTTTCACCTGGTATATCTTGTCCAGCAAAAGCTTTATCGCTTCCTCTTTCGTAGAAGCATTCAGGTTAGTTGCGATGGTATCAGAATTAAGATACCGACTAATATCGATCATTGAGAAACTCCTTCTCTACCCACTTCCCATGGGAAAAGATGTTTTCTTTCCAGTTCTAAAAGCAACTGGATTATCTCATCGCTCCCAGATGCTTGCATAAATTTATCAATAACACCTTCTACCTGAAGCAATTTGGCGATCTTCGCCAAAAGCCTAAGATGAACAAATATTGTGGGTGCGCAGGTCATAAAAAATAAATGTACTTTCTCCCCGTCCGGACTGGAAAAATCTACACCTTGTTTTGAACGTCCAACCACAATATTAGGCCTCGCAAACAACTTCGGATCAGGGTGCCTTGGATGAGGTATCGCGATTCCGTTCCCCACAGCCGTACTGAACATTTTTTCGCGTTTTTCCAGCTGATCTACCAGTTTCGTTCTGTCGCTAAGAATACCTGCTTCGTCAGCAACCTCCGCCAACTCAACAAGAACCCCTTTTTTGTTCTTGGCCTTAAAATCCAGCCTCATTAGATCCGGACTAACCAACCGGGATAAAGGTATGATCTGATCCGTGGTTCTTAGTATTATATCCAGTTCATCCTTAGGGGTTTCAGAAATAATATCACTCTGCAAATACTGATCTATTTGTTCCAAATGAAACCTCCATTGATTTCCTATTTTCGCACCCGGAAGTTCTTTGTTTTGGACCATTTTAAGAATAGTCTTTTCGTTCAATTTCATATATTCTGCCAACTCTCTGCTAGTCATAACCCTATCCTCTTTCATCTTAATCTCCTCCTTATGTTAACTTACATTAACTCATATTAACCTATATTCCTATATTTTAACTCGCTTTAAGGGATTGTCATGGGTTTTTACGATAATTGTAGGATGGTTAAAATTTCGACTAAACATGATAAGAGAACTATTGGGACATAAGAATATAAGTATGCCCCTGAGATACTCTCACTTATCCCCTTAGCCATAAGAAAAAAGCTGTAGAAATTCTTTCTTTTTAATGCCGTTAATACCCAGTTAGGCCCTGAAACAATTTATCTATGTTTCCATTCGAACCTGCCTTTCCTGAAAACCTGTGAGCGAAATTTTGTCGAATGTCAGTTTTTTCTTTTATCTTTCTAATCGCATCATTACTTCTTGTAGCATATGGGGAAAGTATTTTTTGTTCTATTTCATCGCTCTTAGAAAGGACTGACTCTACTATTTGGTTAGATTTTTTAACATCAAACATTTTTCTCTCCTGTTTTAATTATTATACTCCCATTACTTTAATTTGTTAACCATAACTCTGGGGACTATCTAGGGACTAGAATTAGCTCTGATTGTACTGTTTCTGCGGAATGCGTAATTTGGTAAATCTGTTTGCCTAAAATCAGGATTACAAGTAAGGCTAGAATCTTTAGAGATACTAGCCCAAAATTAATAATTGTTGGTCCTGACGTGTTAAGGCCTCTTATGAATACCAAAACAGCTACAGCTAATAAATCCTGAAGAATGAGAATGCTTATACATATGGCCCCCATCCTTTCATGGTGGAGCCTTGTTGTGGAAAGAAGTTTAACAACTAATATCGTACTTGAAAACATCAAGGCCAGTCCTATACATATGCTGTCTATAATGTTGAACCGAAATGCCAGTGAAAAGAAAAACGCTATCAAAAAGGCTATGAAACTATTAGCCAAGGTAATCAGTACAGTTTTTTTGAATAACCCGATAAGCTTTTGTGGATGCAGGGAAAGCCCCATTAGAAAAAGAAGCAATGTAATTCCCAGATGAGAAATGGTTTCAATAAATTCAACATTCTTAACCAACCCTATTCCCCACGGTCCGATAAGAATCCCTCAGAGAATATAAGCAATAACAATGGGTTGTTTGATAAGTACGACAATAAACGATAGTATTGCTGCTCCAATAATAACTATTCCTATATCTAGAATAAAATCTTCCATATGGAAAATTTATCATTAATTTCCAAGAATGAAAAGACATTAGAGGAGTTTAGGAACTGGTGTATCTTCTCTGGGAACCATATGGAGCCTAAACTTGATACTTATTTACTTGTGGAGGAGTGGGTGAGCTGGTTTAATGAGGGGGCTTGCGAGAGGAAAATAATCTGTGAGATAAGGATTTTCAAGCTTCTCTAACAATAACCTAGCATTGGTCGCATCAAGGATTTGCCATTTACCTTCTTGGTAAATAATGAGCTTGGAGTGATGTACGCCAACAGATAGTATCTCAGGTAAACCTGCTATCTTATTTGAATAAGTACAAATGGCTTTCATTGGGTTTTCCAAAATGAAAGCATTCACTAATTCTTCATACTTGGCCAGTTCAATCCATTGTCTTCCCCGAGCCCAGTTTCCGCCCCCGCTTACCCGAAGAGCTTTAAATCCTTTATCTAAAACCTGTTTCTTCTTTTCCGGCCAAAATTGTAATACGCTTGCGGGGTCAAATTCACCACCCTTTACATATAAATCTTGATTATCCAGCAATATCATTTGTCCCTTTTCAATATAAATATCTAAATCTGGGATTTTCATTTTTAATGCTTCTTTTGCATCTCCCATTTGAGTGGAGCCTGAAAATACCCATATACAAACTTCATTATTTATTAGACCTTTTCCGAAATATGGAACCAAAATATTATTTAATTCTTCTTCTTTTCCATAAACGAGACAGATATGCTTGTCTCCTGTCATTTCTTCTATAAAATTAATTACTTCCTCTATATTTGTGTTACCCACCTTTGCCTCCAGTAGTTTATTATAAGACACGTCTCTTATATTTATTGTACTACCTTATGCTATTATGTAAACCTTGAATTTCTTGGAGCCTTCACGGAAACTTGCAAGGACTGCATTTTATACTTATGTACTTGCGGAGGAATGGCAAAGTTGGTTTAATGCAGCGGTCAAAAAAAGAAATAACCCCTACGGTCAGTAGGGGTTATGTAAAATGTATGGCGGAGAGGGAGGGATTCGAACCCTCGGTAGGTTGCCCTACACCGGTTTAGCAAACCGGCGCATTCGACCAGCTCTGCCACCTCTCCGCAAGTGAGTTCATCGTTCATAGTTCTTTGTTCATTGTGCTAACTACGAACTATGAACTGATTTATGTGAAAGCTATTTTATCACTCTCTCTCTGTAAATACAAGAGGGATAAGAAGTACGGCTCATACCGGTGCATTGCTGCTCGTAAATCCCCTATGCTCGGAGCTCAAACCCATTTAGACCTTGTGTCTAAACAGGGACGGTTGATATAATTACATCTATGAGAATATGGGACATGCCTACATCAAAACTCTGTCGAAATCATTTGCTTGGCGAACACAGAGAGCTACACGCGATATGGAGTATACTCGCCGCGGGAAAGAAGGGCTATTCACATCATCCCGAAACGTTACGGTGGAAAGGAAAACTCAAAGCGCTATATCTTCGCCACGAGGAAGAGGTCAAGGAAATGGAAAGGCGGGGATACAATCATAAGAGTCCTTTAACGCAAAGGAAAGCAACTGGGAAAAATAGACAAGACATATATGTGGATTCCATCAAAAATCAAAAGAGTATTCTGAAGAAAAAGGGTTGTGCGTGTAAGTTTTAATTAAATAGCTCTCACAACTCATCCCCCCCTCGTTTATAACCTGATTAGTTTCTGCCCGGTTAACCCATTGTCCTCGCCTGCAAAAATAATCGACAGCCTTCGCAAAAACTGCCTCTACTATTATAGACAGATTTTTGGGGCATTTTCTTGCACTTTTTTTGAGTTTTTTCTCTGATAAAGCAATCAAAAAGCCTGCATTTATAACCTGGTTAAATTTGACATACACTGCTAAAATCTCCCCTCTTGCCTTTCCACCTCTGAATATTATATACTGTCTATATACCCCGGAGGACATTATGAGAAAACTGGCGATACTCATTTTAATAATATTTTCTTTTGCTACCCTCACCCATGCCGCACAGGCTCCTTCACGCGCCTGGCAACCGGCCGGTGAAAGCGTAGCGGGACCGGAAGATACCAGCGACACGGTCCAAACTGCGGAAAGAGCGTCCGCCGATGAACAGATTCGCTACGGCCGCAACAAAGAGCCGCAAAAGACCGGCAACCAGGGGTATATATATTACACCGACGCGTATGACGAATACTACCGGGGCCCTTCCTATCCGTACGACCGGGAGGGGCCGATAACACCTAGAAACCTTCATAGTTATGTCAGCTACGGATCCGACTCAAGAGTAGGGAGAAGAGATGTTTACATACATACTGACTAAAAGATATATCACATTTGTAATGCTCGCGGTTTTTATTGTATTTTACTGTCATTTTTCCACCGCACAAGAAACTGTAGACGAAGCATCGGTGGAGATCATCTCCCTTTCTGGAGATGTCAATATACTCTCCCCGGTCACAAACACCTGGACAGGCGCGATAACAGGCCTACGGCTGATTTCGGGCAACCGCATACGGACCAGCGATAATTCGCATGTCAATCTTGCCTTCAATCCACAGAAGAACAATATTGTAAGCGTTCGAGCAAATTCCCATGTCGTCCTGCAGCTTAAGGGTGCTGACAAGCTTACGCTGATTGATGGCACACTGTTCTCCTCTATCCAGGAACTTGTAGACGGGTCATCTTTTGAGATAAAAACGCCTCTCGCCACATGCGGTGTTTGCGGAACAAAATACACCTTATCTTATTACGCAAATACCAAGTTGACTACCCTTGCCGTTATGGAAAGTTCTGTAGTCCTTGAAAGCATCACAGAACCCGATAAGTTCGTATCCGTAAAAGAACTCGAAGAGCGCGAGCTCGCGCCCTGGGACAATATCTATCTCGATGCAACGGGTGTAGGCTTTTCCACTGATATGCCCGCGGAGGGAAAGATTGAAGAGATATCTGAAAAAGATTACATGGGAATATATACTCCCGACGGCCTTATACACGCGCGGCGCACAGCGGAAACTGACGCTTATCGCAATCTTGCGGCAAGAATATACGGTACAGTAATTGACTCAAAAACCGTACTGGGAGATTATGCCAAGAAAAACAATGAAGTAAAGGTAACTGTAAGCGGACTGGTTCGCGGTGCTCAGGAAATGGGGATAGCTTATTTTTCAGACGGAAGCGTACGGATCACTATGGAGATCCGGGGACTCCAGCTAAAAGACTCTCTTAGCCCTCTTACGGGAGATATCTTTGATAAGACCTGTATTACCGGAGCCGACCGGCTTACGCAGAAAGACCTTAAATATTTCGACGAAGCTCTTCTTTAAACACTTTAGTTCATCCTGACAATGTCACCGCGTTCGACCGACCCTAAATTGCCCATAACCATATCAGCTTTAGAGAACTTTTCCTCGACTGACTTCACCTGAACACGGCCTATTTTTACGTCCTCGCTGCCGAGAGAACTGCCCGTATCCGGATCTATCAGGTCTTCGCCCTTTTTGTACACAACAAATTCTGACCCCGGGAGTATATTTGAATTCTCACCGGCATTCAGATATATAGTATCGCCTTTGACTGTAACTATTTTCCCCTGCCAGGGCACATTGTCCATTCTCTGGGCGATCTTGAACACCGCTTCGTTGATAACTTTCTGGGTAGCTTTACCCAGCGGCGTCTTGGCAAATCCGCCGCCACCGACCGAAAAAGCTCCGCTGTAACTCGCGGACAGCCCACCGCCAGAGGCTTTGCCTTCGACCCTGATGCTGTCTATAACTTCACCGGTGATAACATCATACATGCGTAGATTTACGGCTACATGCGAACTGGAACCGGACAGACCCAACCCAATACCCGCGATGGAAAATCCGGTATCCGCGCCAGAGGTCTGCGTGCTAAATTCTGTTACCGCTCCCCTTATGAGCACCTGCGCATTAAGCAGCTGTCCTATCTTCGCCGAGCCGGCTTCTCTAGTACGGCCGCTGGCGCCAAAATCCTGTTCCGCGAGAACATCCGAGATCGCCTGGCGTTCAACGACAACGAACCGGCCGCTGTCCACAAGCGCGGTGGTCAGCATCTCCGACATCCCTGTCCCAAGATTCCACTGAGACCCCACACCGGCTTTATTCTCAAAATCCATAACGGCTATGTTCTTCTTAGGGCCCTGCGCTTCAGGCAATTTACTTAGTTTATATTTTTTTGAGCTTTTTATCCTGCTGCTTTTATTCCTGCTGTCCGAGTCTGACCTCGCGTACGACACCGCGGGCAAAACCACCGACAACGACACTAAAAAGCAGGTCAATATTATTAAGGTCCTTGTCGCTCTCATTGTATTTCCCTTTCTTTAGTATGTAGCCACTTCTATGTCTACCCTGTTGGGCGTTCTTCCGGTTATCTTAATGGCGGGTGACTTAATGCTCTCCAGGGCTGAGACAAACTGATCGATAGATCCGAAGAACCGTACTGACAGTTCCACGACGTTGTTTACCGCTGACCTTATACTGACGCTCTTTACCCCTTCAAGAGATCCGACGGCATCCCTCAGTTTTTCCGCGACGACAGGAGTAGCTCCAGCGGCGATCACTTCTATCACCATCTCGTTGTAGACCTCATCGCGCCAAGCTTCGGCCACCCTCTTTAACAATCCGTCCGCGGCTGTGCGAGACGCCGCCAATATAGCTTTGTTCGCCGTCGGGAAACGGCCACTTCCCCGTGCGGTTTCGGTAGCCGACTCAAACGCTATGACCTGCGCGTTGTCAGTCTTTACCGCCTTTACATCCACCGTCGCCTGGTAAGCGTATACCTCCACCCCGTACGGCTGGCTTGCTTCGACAAGCTCGCTTGTCGCCTGGCCTACGATCGCGACTTCAGCTCCGTATCTCCGGCCTAGCGCGGCCGCTTTATCCGGGTCGCCATAGAAAAGAGTAGCGTCTCTTTCTTTTATCATCTGCATCTGGTCCCTGCTTACAACAGGCACGTTGCTCTGCGCGAAGACCTTCCCTATTTCCGCCGTGGCGAAATGTCCCGGCTGTTTGAGACCGTCTACATGGTCGTTTACCAAAACCATTATCCTGGGATAATTGAGTTTTTGCTGAACAAGCCCCAGCGCTTTTACGTCTTTAGTCAACGCCCCCAGAGCCACGTTCGCCTTGACTGTGACTTTATACAAACCACCCTCTCCGCCATTATCGTCAATAATTTCGAAGCCCGTGACATACCCTTTTACCGTGGAATATATCCGGTCGTCTAATAGCTGATAATTTTTAACCATGGTCTCGGAATCTATGATAACCCCGACACCCTGCTCTACGGCTTTGCGCAATGCGCGATTAACCGCCATTTTCCGGGATTCCGTGGTGATGCCAGAGGCCATACCTTCGGCGACTATCTCTTTCTGCATAACAGCAGCTAACGCCGCTATGCATACCATTGCAAAAATAACCAGGATCAACAATGTCTTTTTCATAATATCCGCTTTCTTCCTATCTTAAAGAACATCCGCCCCTAATCGACGACCGTTACTTCTACTTCACTAGACTTTATGTCCCCTTCCAAGCCCTCATATCTCAGCCATTCGAAATCCGGACTGGCAGAATGCCAGTAATAGGCTTTGGGAAAAAATACCTTAGCTACATTGAGAAATCCAAGCCGGGGATCAAGTTGAAGCTTAAAGGCGCGTCTCTGGCGGCCATTGATCTCCACGTTCTCTGTTTTGATAACCCTGAGGTCAACGTTATATACTCCCGGCTCCTCGCTCACCATTTGTATCTTTGCCAGTCTTTTGCCATTCTCGAGCATCTTTTGTGTATAAAGACCCAGCAACTGCCTGTTAACGGCATCTTTAGTAAATGTGAATTTTTTTGTTCGGGATATGTTTCTGGGGATATCCTCATGGAGACAGGTGACGGTATTTTTTTCGGGGTTGTAATCCTGCTTTTCAAGCCTTATCATGCTGCCTTCAGAGTCGAACACACGCTTAACAAGCTTGAGCGGCAAAACGTTTTCTTTTGTACTCGCGAATTCGAGCTTCGTCTCCCAGGAGATCTGGCCGTCAAAACTGGAATACACGCCTTCGCCCTTTTCTGTCAGGATATAGACATCGCCCTCTTTCTGCCTTATCTCGGTCTCAGATTCCCACCTCTTGCCACCTTCGGTGTCCCGCCCCACATACTCGGTTTTATCAACGTCTTCGTAGGCAAATGCCGGGCAGCTCGCGGCAAGTATAAGAATACAGACTAACTTTGTAATAATTTTATTCATAATACAGATATTCTATCATGACGGGTGGGTACAATAAAGGTTATTCGCCGGCAGAACTTTACCTGAAAAGGAAATATTTTCTGGTGGAGAAATTGACGATGAAAACCAGTATCGTCGATATGAATTTTGAGCCTATGTAGTGCAGCTTCATGCTCTCGGTAAAGAACCATATACAATAATGATTCAGCAAGAGCCCCACTATGCCTATCGAGGCAAAGATCAGTATCTCCAGCTTGCGGTTCTTTATTGTGCGATTTGAAAACACCCAGGCCACGTTGAGGATGTAGCTCGTCGTCAACCCCAGGAGGAACGCTGCCGCGGCAGCAGTAAGATAATAAACCCTGAATACCTCCACGAAAACAATAAGCGAGGTGTAGTCTACCGCGTACGCGACACTACCCGCCAGGATATACCGGAATATCTGAACGTATACGTTGTCTGTGGAGTCTTTGAACAGTTTTTTCATAGATGTATCAGCTTTCATAGTCTAAAACGGTCAGGAGCTGCTCTCTTATCCGGCTTGCCGCCGCCGCGGAAAATGCTTTATTTTCCAACGGATACAGGTCCTCAAAGCTGACCGGTGGTAGGATCTTTATTTTTACTTTGCCGGGCGTAATACTCTTACTGCCCCTTCTTTGTATTCTGGTGCTGCCATTAATAGCTATGGGAACGACCCTGACCTTTGTGTCCTGGAGAATTGAAAAACTTGAAGGTTTGAATTTCCCAAGCTTATGATCAAAAGAACGCGTCCCTTCGGGGAAGATAACAATGGAGTTTCCCGATTTTAAGAGAGTTATTATTGTCTGATACGTTTTGAATGATTTCCGGATATTGCTGCGTTCTATAGGTATATATTCCTGAAGCTTCATATACGCCCCAAAAACAGGCGCGTTAAAAAGCTCCTGTTTTGCCAGAAATAGATATTGTCCCGGAACGACCCTGAAAATAATAGGCCAGTCCAGATCGCTCTGGTGGTTCGGCATATACACTACGGTCTCATCTTCGGGCAGGTTCTCCTGACCCTCGACCTCCAGGGTTATCCCGCCGATCTTCATGAGTGTCCAGGCCCAGAACTGCTCGCTTTTACGATACATCTCCCGGTTCCCGGGCCAGACGACCGCGTCAAAGAACAGCCCCAAAGACAGAATAACCAGCCAATCTATCCACCATATTACCGAATGTATGAACTTTAAGAGTTTTTTCACTTTATCCTTTTAGCTCCACAATGATCTCTCTGAGCTTTCTGCCCACTTCCATTGACGATTCCCTGTTGACCTTCTCATAATGATCTTCGAAATAAACGGGTTTACCTATAGTCACCTTGACTTCTGCCGGGACATTGAGCTTCCAGGCCCCTTTAGGCTGAATAGCAAAGGTCCCGCTGATCGCTATCGGAACCACGGGCTTTCTGGAGCGCTGGATAACGATAGAAGCCCCCCTTCCGAATTTATTGATCTCTCCATCTAAGGTCAGCTTCCCTTCCGGGAAAATAACAAAGGATCGGCCCTCTTCCAGGAGATCAATTATCCTGTGGATCGTCTTGATCGCCTTTTTTCTGTCTTTTCTATCTAAAGAGAGAAAACCCGACTTCGTGATATGCTGTCCTATAAAAGGAACCTTGAACAGTTTCCTCATTATAGTAAATTTAAAGGGAAACGGCAAATATTTTAGCAAAATAAATATATCAAGATAGCTTTGGTGGTTCGGAACGTAGATAACATTTGTATCGCGGGGGATATTTTCCAGACCTGAAACTTTTACCCGAATAAGCGAGACTTTGAGGATCAGGGACCCCCAGAGCTTAGCGCCTTTTTGATATAGTAATTTTTTTTTGCCTTCGTCTCTTATAAAAAAAGCTCCCACTGTGGAGGCGTAATATATGATACCGCTGGAGAGAAAGACAAAGACCCAGAAGAGAGCACTGTGAATAGACCTCGCTATGGGTATCAATTCACTTCCTCTCTCTTTTTTATGCCCAGGTGGCATACTATACGGTCGGAAGTGAGATGCACGGCCACGTATAACACTAAGGTGACTCCCGCGACCGCGGCGGAAGGAACGAAGACTATAGAGCTCAGGACCATGGCCCCGACTATCCAGTCGATCTGGTCCCAGGGAAACCAGGGCCTGCCGGAAGGTTTGTTAAACCTTCTCTTTATGAAACTTTCGACCAGGTCTCCCAGAAGAGCCCCGCCGCCCATCAAGGCGCCTATCAGTATAAAATTCACCCGCGTGTAATCAACGATGGTGTTCCTTTTGAAAAAATCGGTATTATAAAAAAGAATGGCTTGTATCCCCGCGATAAAGATGCCAGTCAGCACGCCCACTACGAGCCCCCTCCAGGTCTTGTTCGGCCCCAGGATCTCCGTACCACGCCACCGACCGCCCCCATCGATAGGTATCGCCAGCTTTGACAGGGCCTTTTTAAAAACCCCCGGCAAAGGCAAACGGTTCCCGCAGGAAGCATTATGATTGCCCAACGCGGCGGGAAGCAGGTACCATAGGCATGAAAATATGAGTTTAAACATAATCTATTCGTTGTGAAGGTCGGTGTGAACTTTTAATATTCTCTGGACCACCGTAAGATGCGAAAAAACGGCGATTATCAAGAGGCCCCAGAACACCTGGGATACACAAAAACTGGCGCCGAGTATTATTATCCTGACCGACCGGGGCATCATTCCGACCTCACACTTCTGAGACAGGCTTTCAGCCTTCGCCCTGGTATAACTTACGGCCATAGATCCGATGATCGTGACCACGACCAGGATAACGTGATCCGGTGATCCGGCTTTTAAATAATAGAACAATATGCCGAGATAAATAACCGAATCCGCGTACCGGTCAAGGACAGAGTCCAGGAAGTTGCCGAACACTGAAATGCGCCCGGTAGCCCTGGCCACACTGCCGTCAAGAGCGTCAAAAAAGCCGGCAACCCAAATGAGTATGCCGGCAGCTATAAATGTCACCCTTCCCGCCCCTATCAAATATGCTACGACACAATTAACCAGAAGCCCGAGAACCGTCACCTGGTTCGGTGTTATTTTCGTCTTCGCCAAAAGCGCGCCCGGGGCTCTCGCTATAAGCCGTACGATCTTACCTGTAGGATCTGCCACTTAAGATTTCCTTTAAGACCTTTTCTTTTTAGCTTTGGTTTTTTTCTTTTTTGGCTGTGTTTTTTTAGCCTTTTTTTTCTTTTTGCCGCAATCGGAGATAAACTCTTCCACCATATCCCGGGCGGTATTGTCGTCATACTGCACAGGCGGGGATTTTTTAAAATACGCGCTGGGTCCCAGAAGCGCACCCGATATTCCGTTGTCCAGGGCCAGCTTCGCGCAGCGGACCGCGTCTATAACCACACCCGCGGAATTCGGCGAATCTTCTACCGAAAGACGGCACTCGAGTTCCATGGGAACATCACCAAAATGGCGGCTCTCGATACGTAGAAAACAGATTTTATTGTCTTTTTGCCACGGAACATAGTCACTGGGACCTATATGGACGTCGTCCTTATCGATGTCTAGCCCCCTGTTCTGTATCTGCGATACGACGGCATTCGTTTTCGATATTTTTTTGGACACAAGCCTTTTCTGTTCCTTCATGTTCAGAAAATCCGTGTTCCCTCCCGTGTTGAGCTGGTAGGTATGGTCCACGGGCATCCCCCTGTCCAGAAAAAGATTCGTCAGTACCCTGTGCAGTATAGTCGCGCCTACCTGCGATTTTATGTCGTCACCGATGATCGGCAGCCCTTTTCTCTTAAAACGGTTCCGCCAGTAATCTTCCCGCGCGATGAAGACCGGAATACAGTTAATAAAAGCGCACCCGGCATTAAGGACCTGTTCAACATACCATTTCGTCGCTTCCTCCGACCCGACAGGAAGATAGTTCACAACTACATCCGTCTTTGTTCTTTTCAGGATATCGGCTACGTCATCGGTCTTGCCCGGCGCTTTTTTGACGATCTTCGAAACGTATTTTCCAAGACCGTCATGAGTCATGCCCCGGTGGACCTTAACGCCAAGGCGGGGCACCTTCGCAAATACCTTCGTATTGTTCGGCCGCGCGTAAATGGCTGCACCCAGATCTTTGCCGACCTTGTTCCTGTCGATATCAAAAGCAGCAGAAAACTCTATATCGTTTATGTGATATCCTCCCAGATTGACATGCATCACTCCGGGGACATGGTCCTCCTCTTTGGCTTTCTTATAATACTGCACACCCTGCACAAGTGAAGAAGCGCAGTTACCTACACCGATTATCGCTACTCTGATCTTTTTCATGGATTATTCCTTTTTTTGTTTATCAGCGTCTATTAAGAAAAAACTCCTGTATTATCGTCCTGCATTCGGGCTCGAGAACGCCCCCGACTACTTCCAGATCATGGTTAAACTTACCTGGTTCGGCGAGGTCCACCGCTGAACCGCAAGCGCCCGTTTTCGGATCACCAGCCCCGAAAACTACCATCCTTATCCTTGCCAGTATCGACGCGCCAACACACATAGAACACGGTTCTATGGTCACATAGAGATCGCAATCCGTCAACCTTTCGTTGCCAAGATGCGCGGCAGCCTGGGTTATGGCTATCATCTCCGCATGCGCCGTCGGGTCTTTTAACGTTATGATCTGGTTATGCGCCCTGGCTATGATCTCATTTTTGTGGACGATAACCGCCCCTACCGGGACCTCTTCCTCGTCAAACGCCTTCTGCGCTTCACCAAGAGCGTATCTCATGTACATCTCATACTCGTTCATTTTTACCCTATCACCGCTACCGCGTGCGACACTTCATTGTCAGCGTTCATCACTGGGTAAAGGGTCACTTCCACGCTCTTATCCTCGTTACGAACGGTGATCTTCTCGTTATCTTTTACCAGGGCGGACCGTTTTTTCTCAAGCTCACAGAACAACGCGCTAGGGACCAGGGTCTTGAAGAGCCCGCTGACGTTCTTCCCTGTCATTTCTTCCCTATTTATTTTGAATTTTTTTATGAAAGTCTCGCTACAATCAAGGATGTTGCCTTTGTAGTCGAAATAAAAGAGCGTCTCTGCCGCTCTTTTTACAAGAAAGCTGTTTATCCCCGAAAGAGAGCTTATCTTGAGCGATTTCATCCTGTTCATCTTCTCAAGCTGGTGGATAAGATACCGCACCCTGTCCCCGATAGGTCCTATCTCCTTCAAATGCTCACTGATATCAAGCCGTCCGTATTCTGACAACTCTATTATTTTGTCCAACTTGCGCAATATGTTCCTGCTCATCCTCATAAAATTGACAAGAAAAAGAAAAACTATAAGAAACAGACATACGGCGGCAAAGATAAAGTTCTCCACTTCGTATTTAAGGTCCAAGTTGCCCTCAAGGTTCAGCTTGTTAAGCGCGTAGAAGAACTTCACTTCGCCGAAGATAAGTAAAATGCAAAAAAGCAAAGTAAGGATATACAAATGTTTACGTTTTACCAGGATCATTTTACAGCTCCTTCATTCGTTCTATGGACTGTTCGCTCCCCAGTATGATCAGGACATCATTACCGTTCAAAACGTCTTCCGGGTGGGGGATCGTTACCTCTTCTTCTTTTGTAGGGTTACCCATTTCATCGATATCGGTCTTCGTCCTTTTTATAGAGACAATATTAATATCGAATTTCTTCCTGAGTTGCAATTCGCTAAGGGTCTTTCCGATAAAGGATTTCGGGATCCGAAGTTCCGCGATAGACTGGTTATCCGATATCGGGATGATATCTTTCAGGTCGGGCGCGAGTATGCGGTTCGCGAGACGCCTGCCCTCTTCAAGCTCGAGGCTTATGACCTCCGTCGCCCCTATCTGTTTCAATACCTGCCCATGATTGGCGGAGATGGCGCGCGCTATTATATGCGGAACACCCAGGTTCTTAAGAAGAGCCGTGGTCAATACGCTGCCGTCCACCTGGTCCCCTATCGCCACGACCGCTATATCCACGTCCTGCATGCCGGCATTGCGCAAAGCATCCTCATCTGTACTGTCCAGGACCACCGCCTGTGTGACAATATCCTTTATACGGTCAACTTTTGACTGCTCCTGGTCCACAGCCATGACCTTCGCTCCTTTACTGGCAAGGACCCGGCAAACCTCCACCCCGAACCTTCCCAATCCAAATACCGCGAATACCTTATCTTTTTCCATGATCTATCTCCTTTACTGTTACCAATAGGATCTTACCCGATATTGATCTTTCCTTCCGGGTATTTTATATGAGACGCACTGGTCTTCCGCGCGAGAGCCGCTATAAGCGTAAGCGGCCCCAGCCTGCCCATAAACATAAGTATTGTTATTACGATCTTTCCTGCTTTTGTAAGCTCCGGCGTTATGCCGGTGGTAAGCCCGACTGTTCCAAATGCCGAAAAAGCCTCGAAGATTATCCTGTAAAACCTGTGTTTCTCTGTTATTGTAAGAAGCATAGCGCCTCCAAAAACCACCGCAAGAGACAATAGTATCACAAAAAAAGCCTGATTTATCAGATCCTTGGAAACAGAGTGTTTCAAAAGAACGACGTCATCCTTTCCGGTAAAGACCGACTTAAAATACGCCCAGGCTACCCCCAGAGTATTGACCTTTATTCCGCCCGCTGTCGACCCGGAAGCGCCGCCGATGAACATAAAAAGCATCATAAGCGAATATGTCGACATCCGCAGATTCGACATGTCCATCGTGTTGAACCCCGTCGTTCGAAGCGTTACGGACTGGAAGAAAGACATGAGGTATTGCGTTTTTATGTCATACTGCAGCAGGTTTTCTTTATGTTCGAATTTGTATATAAGCAATGTCCCTGCAATTATAAGTATAGCGGTGACGGTAAGGACCACTTTCGTGTTAAGGGTGAGTTTTCGCACCTTATGTCCCCGCTTAACCCCGGCGATACCTTTCGACATTATGTGGCCGAAGGCATTGCTGAGCACAATAAAGCTCAGACCCCCTGCTATTATGAGCGCCGCGATGACTATGTTAAAAAAACCGAATGACCGGAATTTCTCGAAATTGTCGCTGAACAAAGCGAACCCGGCGTTACAAAACGCCGAAACGGAGTGAAAAACAGAATAAAAAACCGTACGCATATTTCCGCCCACGCTCTCTTTTAGAGGAAAAAACAAAAGCGCGGCGCCGCATATTTCCAGGATCAACGTTATCAGAACTATGTTCTTTACGCCGGTACCCAGGTTCCTGGCATCGTCTTCGTCCAGCATATACGACATCATCATCCGGTCCTGATGCGACAGTTTCCTGCCGACAAGAAAGGCCGTGAAATATGCCAGTATCATGATCCCCAGTCCGCCTATCTGTATAAGGCACATTATCACAAGCTTTCCAAGCCCGGAAAACCTCGTCGCCGTATCTACTACCGTAAGCCCGGTCACACAGGTTGCTGAAGTAGAGGTGAATAACGCGTTGATAAACCCGATCCGGGTATTGTCATACGTAGACATAGGCATCGCAAGAAGAATGGCCCCTACTATTATGACCCCAAAAAAACTGAGCATAATGGTCTGTGCCGGATGCGCGGTAAGATTCCGGAGAAAGACCGCCAGGCGTCTTGTCTGGGCAAGCGCCCGCAATGTGATAAAAATGCTTAAAGCAAAAATTATCTTTACGGGAAGATCGTGCAGAGCGTGGGCCTTCATAAAAAAGAAATGGTATTTTCCATACATGAACACCAAAAGAAAAAGAGACACCAGCCAGATCTCCAGCAGATTATTCCTGAAATATTCTTTCTTATCCTGTGAGACTATGTAACCCAGGAGGTATCTGGACGCGAAGATAAAGCATATCGCGAAATCCAGGACATGGCTCAGCGCCGCGAGATAACGCCACTTGGTGGTATCATTCTCGAGGATGACCGAAATGACCCCGAGAACAATGATCGTGATGTAAATGATTTTGTCTGTCTTACGCATGATAAGTTATAGTAAGTATGATCAAACTTCTGCGCTACATTTCCTTGGATCGCATAGTAATATGAATATTATACATTTTTACATTAAACCGCTAACAAGTCAAGAAAACCCCTTTATTTCGCCACCGTTGACTAATGCCGAAGATATGATAGAATAAAACTCGATTAAATCGCGTGCCTGTAGCTCAGCGGATAGAGTAGTGGCCTACGAAGCCATTGGTCGCAGGTTCGAATCCTGCCTGGCACGCCAATGCATAAAAAAAGACCGGCTTTACCGGTCTTTTTTTATTGGCGCGCCAGGCAGGATTCGAAGTGAGCTTTGGAGCCTTTAATACACGGAAAATGCGCGCTGGCGAGCATTTGACTACTAACGACAAAGCGAATGGCCGTGATCTTTGACGAAGAAAAAGATCATCTCGAAAGACCGAGCCTGCGAGGTCTTGAGAGAACTTAACAAGATCTCTCGCTTCCTCTCGAGATTAATTGGCCCAAAACAAAATTAGCGGCGGGACCGCAGGTGCCGAATCCGATATTCGTAGTTTTCCTGGACGATTAGAACTCCTACGTAGAAGTACCGGCAGCTGCCTTTATATGGCTCTGTAACAAGTGAGAATACCTTAAGAAGGTCATTTTTATGCTGAAGAAGAAACATTGACAAAAAAGACCATTCATAAGTATAATCAGACAAAGATCATTAAGCAAGCACGAAAATGTTCACTCTCACCACCTACTAAAAGGAAAATTATGGCTAACAAAAACGGCTCGGCCCCTCTCCTCGTAAAAGCATACAAAAACAACAAGTTCTTAAAAAGTCCGGCTGCTAGACTTGTCCGGATACTCTCGGAACTTGAAGAACCAAAACACCGCTTTAAGAAACACAATGTAGACAGTACTGTCGTCTTTTTCGGATCGGCAAGGACTCTTCCGCGCAAAAAAGCCCTGGCTAACTTCAGGGCCATTGAAACCAAGATGAAAAACGCAAAAAGTTTTTCTAAAAAGCTTGAAGCGGAATTTCAGCAGGCGGAGAAAGCGCTTCTCATGAGCAAATACTATGAGGATGCCGCCCTGATCTCCGAGAAACTCACACGCTGGTTCGAGCAGCTCAAGAAAAAAGGTAAAAATTTTATGATATGTTCCGGCGGCGGTCCCGGCATAATGGAAGCTGCCAATCACGGCGCGAAAAGAGCCGGCGGAAAGTCTATCGGCCTCAATATAAGCCTGCCGATGGAGCAAAACCCTAACGTACACCAGTCAGAAGAACTGGCGTTTGAGTTCCACTACTTTTTCATAAGAAAGTTCTGGTTCGTTTATCTGGCAAAAGCCCTGGTAGTCTTCCCCGGAGGGTTTGGCACCATGGATGAACTTTTCGAGATACTTACCCTTATCCAAACAAAAAAGACCAAAAAAAACATGCCGGTCGTCCTTTATGGAAGTGAGTACTGGAATGAGGTCCTGAACCTCCAGGCACTTAAGCACTGGGGAATGATAGGTAATAAAGACCTTTCTCTTTTTGAGACCATAGATAATGTCGATTCGGCAGTCCGCTATTTAAAAAAAGAACTGACCAGAAAATATAAGCTGTAATTTTACTATTCACGCGTAACACTTCTATGAAACATTTCCAACTTCTTGAAACCATACTGTGGGAGAACGGGAACTTTTTTCTCCTAAAACTTCACCTCGAAAGACTAAAGAAAAGCTCGACCGCTTTGTCTTTCGCGCTTGATGGGGATCTTTTACTTCTCTCCCTGAAAGATCAGGCTCGGTCGTTTTCCGATAACAAGAAATACCGTGTACGACTCGTCCTTGACGCGGCTGGTACTTTCCGGATCACGTCATCCGAAATGGAAGCCATCTTGCCTGACGTTCCAGTCAGGATACGCCTGTCTGATAAGCGAGTTGACAACCGAGTGGAACTCCTGCAGCATAAGACCACAGATCGTGACCTTTATAACGAGGAACTCACCGCCGGCCGGGAACAAGGATACTTTGAAACGATCTTTTTAAATGAAAGAAATGAACTCACAGAAGGCTGCATAAGCAATATCCTGATAGAGAAAAACGGGATGCTCTATACCCCGCCGGTCTCCTGCGGCCTCCTGCCGGGGGTTTACAGGAACTATCTCCTGACCTCACTGGAACCCGCTATACAGAAAAAGGTCCTCTTTGAGGAAGACCTTTTGAACTCGGACAACATCTATATTATAAATTCGGTGATAAAACAGGTGCCGGCACTCCTGGATAAATAAAAACCGCCGGCATGAACCGGCGGTTTTACGATTCCCCCACTCTCTCTTCCCAATTCCCTTTTACTTCTTGTCCACCTTCTCCTTCAAGTGGAACATCTCCCGAAGATGTTTTATCTCATCGTCGATAAGCTCGTCTATAGTTTCCCCTCCTTCGGGCACAACATGCTGTTTGAGGTCATGCAGAAAAAGCATGAAATCTTTCTCGAAATTTATGCCTGCCTGCAAGGCTTCTTCTTCGTTTATCGTAGTCTCCAAAGACTGCCTAGTGGTAGCGTCGCATTTGAAAGCATTGTCATCCACCAGAGCCTTCAGGTATAACGCTCTTTCTCCCGGGTATGCCTCTTCCTGCTTTTCGGAGCCAAGCTCATCCAACCATTTTTCAAGCTGCATCTTATGCCTGTGTTCATCTTTGGCAAACGCGGTGAAGAGCTCCCCCACATGAAAGTTCTCACTGTTCCGGGCCAGAGCCAGATAAAGTTCCTGCCCCCTCTCTTTGGCCTGCACTGCCATTTTTATGATATCTTTCGCTGTATAGACTTCATTCATATTAAACTCCTTGGTAGTTGTATTGTCACTTGATAGTGCAAATATAACATAGATACACTCAAATTTCAATCGGAGAGTATTAAACGTGGCGGTAAAATATTTTGCCTTTTCGCTCTAACGCATATATAATATATTTATCTATTATCACCACTTTTTTCGAGAACAAGGGGTATCATAAGTGAAATTTTCCTTTTTAAAAACACGATTTATCGGTTACTTGGTCCTTCTTACGGTCCTCAGTTGGTTCCTTTTTAACTTCCTGCTCAACAGACAGAGCAGCATCATGTACCAATACTTCATTGAGAAACCCGCTTCCTACAACCTGGAACGCGCAGAAAGACTTTCGTCATCCATATATCAGAGCTTCAAAAAAGAGGTACCTGAGCCGTCTCTGGCTAAGATCAGCGCTTTTATCGAAAAGTATAATGACATCCCGTTCTTAAGCGTAAATTTCGTATACCAGGACAAGCAGGGAATCATGAAAAGCGTTTTAAAAAACGTCAAAGAAGTGGACATCCTGAACTCTGAATACGTCTATCCGGTAAGCTATGGCAATCGGGAGGTCGGAACACTCCTGGTCTACGACATCAACAAGGAATACAAACGCGGACTCGAAGAATACAATAACACGATCAACATAACAAGGATCTCATTCGCTCTCCTGCTCCTGTTGATCATGTCCGTTCTTGTTTATCGTGAATACAGCGCGAAAATAGAAGATGACAAACGTATCGCCGAATATCAGGCGGTACATGACGGCCTTACGGGACTCTACACCCAGAAATACTTTAAGGAACATCTGGAGCGAGAAATAAGCCGGTCTCACCGGTACGGTCGCCCTCTCTCCCTTATAATGTGCGATGTTGACCACTTCAAAGAGTTTAACGATACCCACGGACACTTAGCGGGAGATGCCGCGCTGCGGACAGTAGCTGAAATAATCACTGACAGCGTCAGGACTTCCGACATCGTAGCCCGATACGGCGGGGAAGAATTCGCTGTTCTTCTGATGGAAGCCGGCCATGAAGAAGCTCAAAGCGTGGCGAACCGGATTAAGACGTTAACTGACCAGGCTATGGAAGTGGCTGACAGGATAAAAGACAAGGTAGCACACACGAAGATCAAGATAGACCACACTCATGCGACCGTCACTCTCAGCATGGGGGTCTCTTCCTACGGAGGAGATCCTGATTATAAACCGGAATACCTTATTGGCCAGGCCGACCACGCCCTTTATGAATCCAAAGACAACGGGCGGAACCGTATCACTATCTACAATCCTGCTACAAAAGAGTTCAAACAATATCCTTAACTTATATTATCGAGGGACTTTGGAGAGTCAAAGGCAGGTGCCTGTTTCCAGGTAGCTTACGTAATCTTTTACGGATTCTTCCAGCGACCGAAAACCTGGCTCGTAACCGGTGCCCTTGAGTTTTGACATGTCTGCCTGGGTAAAATACTGGTATTTATCCTTAAGGTGATCAGGCATTTCTATATACTCTATTGCCGGGCTCTTCCCTATCGCGCTGAACATAGCTTTTGCCAAACTGTTCCAGCTGTTAGCCTGTCCGGTTCCTAAATTGAAGATCCCCGTCGTGTCCGGATTGCAGAAAAGATGATACATCACCTCAACCGCGTCCTTGACATAAATAAAGTCCCGTTTCTGTTCGCCGTCGGCATAATCTTCCTTGTAGGACTTAAACAGCGTTATTCGGTCTTCCTCTTTTATCTGTGAGAACTTCTTACAGATAATACTCATCATATCGCCTTTATGATATTCATTCGGGCCGAAAACGTTGAAGAATTTAAGTCCCGTGACACTGTCGGCCAGCTTGTTCTCGAGAACCCACATATCAAAAAGATGTTTAGAATATCCGTACAGGTTAAGCGGTTTAAGGGCGGGCGTATCCTCATCGCGGTCACTGTAACCCTGGCTGCCGTCACCATACGTGGCGGCGGACGACGCGTACAGGAACGGTACGCTTTGAGACAGTGCCCATTCGGCAAGGATCTTGGAATATTCATAATTATTTTTCATATAATATTCTTCGTCCGTGAGAATGGTCGAACTGCATGCGCCCATGTGGACCACATGCTCGGGTTTTGAGATCTTCTTTGACTGTACAGCTTCTAGGAATTCTTCTTTATGGATGTAATCTTTATACTTCTTACCATCAAGATTCCTCTCTTTGCCGGAATCATCAAGATTATCCACTACGATGATATCATCTATACCTTCGGCATTCAGTTTCCACAGAAAACAGCTGCCGATAAATCCCGCGCCGCCTGTTAGAATGATCATGTTCTCCCCATCTTCCCGTTACCTCGTCCGCTAAAACTGAATATTTGGCTCCGCTTATAAACGATAAACCGTTAACGGTTCACCGTTTACGGTTTACTAAATGTTATTTTGAGAGGTCTTTCAAAAATTTTCCGAATTTTTCCGCGTTCCGGAGCATCAGGATCATAAGTCTGTCCAGTTTCTTTGTCTCAAGGGGCGAACGCGCGGGATATCTCAACCGCACCTCACCATCCGCTATGTTACCGGAAATACCCGTATTGGCGGCCAGCTTAACATTATTGCCGATCTTGCAGTGATCGGCAATGCCTACCTGCCCCCCCATCATAACATTCTCTCCGGTGGAGGTGCTGCCGGCTACCCCCGTCTGAGAAGCTAGCAGATTGTTTTTCCCTATCTTGACGTTATGCGCGATCTGCACAAAATTGTCCATCTTGGTATTCTCTCCTATTACCGTGTCGGCAAATGTTCCCCTGTCGACACAGGAATTGGCGCCTATCTCGACATTGTCTTTTATAACGACTCTGCCCATCTGTGGGACTTTGTATATCTTGTCGCCGGCGGGGACATATCCAAAACCGTCCGCGCCTATAACTGTGCCGGAATGTATCATGACTTTATTTCCTATCTGCATCCCGTCATATACCGTTACGGTGGCATATATCCTGGATCCTTCCCCGATAACAACGTTGCTGCCGATAGCGCAATTAGCGCCTATTTGAGTATTCTTTCCGATAACCGTTCCCGCGCCTACCGTTGTTCCGGGACCTATAACCACGTTCTCTCCAAGTCCTACGCTGACATCAACTATCGCTTCCGGATGAATATTGCCTTCCGGCGCCTGCTGAACCTCCAGCATGGCGTTATAGAGGACCGTCACGGCTTCTTTCAGGTTCTTGACCTTTAAAAGCGTTTTAGAAAAACCTTCTATGTCGGCTTCTGTAAGCACGCACGACGCCTGGCTTTTGCCCGCGTATTCCATGCTTGCGGCATCGGTAGCGAATGTTATATCGCCCTCTTCCGCGCGAGTGCACGCGGCCATCCCCTTGATGGATACCTTGCCATCTCCTATTACCTCGCCCTTTACTAAACCTGCTATCTGATCGACTGTGAACATTTTGCCCCTTTGGTTGTTTTGCTGCTATTATCGGATACGCTTCATTATACATTACGCAAAAGAAAAAATCCAAAAATTAATGTCTCCGGCTCCAAAACAAAAACAGCCCCTATCCTGAAGGATAGGGGCTGTTCGCCTTATCTCTATTCAGAGATATTAGAGGCTTGTCGACAGGTTTTTGCCGCCTTTGAAAGTAACAACTTTCTTAGCCGCTATCTTTATTGATTTGCCGGTCTGCGGGTTTCTACCCATTCTGGCTTTCCTCGTCTTCATCTGGAACGTACCCAGTTCAGGAAGACGGATGACTCTGGAACTCGCGGAACCTTTGCTCAAGCGGCCGCTAAGAGCGCTTACAACTGCTTCATAGGCTCTTGTAGCTTCTGACTTCGTGTCATACTGACCTGTCTTTACAACTGATTCGATAAATTCTGATTTGTTCATACAACACCTCCTTTTAGATTGAAAAACTTTCTACTTGGACAATATACTAAAAAAAGTTTAGTTTGTCAATATTAATCAGTCGCCGTAGGGGTTATAGCGTTATGATATGCTGAGGGTCTTATTTACGGCTGGAAACAGCCTTGCCCCCACCCCAACCTGGCATTTCTCGCGGGGAGTCTAAATGAAATTTACAGATGTCTGCAAAAGAAGTATAATGATAACTCTTTAAGATAATTCGCGTCCCCGTAGCTCAGCTGGATAGAGTACTGGCCTCCGAAGCCAGGAGCGACAGTTCGAATCTGTCCGGGGACGCCAGCTTCACTTACGTTCAGCTGGCTTGATAGGTCATACAACTTCCACGCTCGCGTGAATAACCTATCCGTGCCTTCATCCTTTTTATTCGAAGCAATTTATGCCCGACGGCGCGGCGTATTCCTTCACCTAAAAAGTCTTCCGGCACTTGTCCCCGTCCAGGATCCTTCGCCCTTCTCTTCGTTCGGGCTTGTATTCAGTCCGGCATCGACCTTTTCACTTACGTTCAGCTGGCTTGATAGGTCATACAACTTCCACACTCGCGTGAATAAACTATCCGTGCCTTCATCCTTTTTATTTGAAGCAATTTATACACGACAGCGCAGCGTATTCCTTCGCCAAAAAAGTCTTCCGGCACTTGTCCCCGTCCAGGATCCTTCGCCCTCTCTTCGTTCGGGCTTGTATTCAGCCCCCTCTTGCCCTAGACACTCACAATCCTTTTACTGTGAATTCCTCCTTTTTCATATTATCATTTTATTGTTAATATCATCCTTTCCACCAGCTTGGCACTTATGAAAAAACTTATTATATATACCTTCGTTATTCTCCTTTTCTTTTTCGGGTCGGTCTACGTTTCCCATTGTGACATCGATCCGCGCACTTTGGTCATCCTTGCTAATTCGGAATCCCCCCGCTCTATGGAGATCGCCCTTTATTACGCTTCAAAAAGGAATGTCCCTTCCCGGAATATCATAGGCATCCCGATGTCTCAGGATGAGCTGATCGGCCGCGATACTTTCGCGAACATAAAAGACCACCTCCTCTCATCTCTTGATAAAAAAGGCCTTACAAGATCCGTTAAATGTATCCTCACTATCTATGGTACTCCCCTGAAACTGCGCGCTGTAACCGGCCCCGCGGGCAAGGTGCGTTTTCTCGAGAGTGAGATCGAAAACCTCCAAACGACGCTAAGGGGATACAAAAAAAGAAATGAGACGAAAAAGGCGAAAAATATCAGCAAGATGCTCGCGGATAGAAAAAAAGAATTAAAAACGTTACAAGTCACACAGTCCGAAGCATCTTTCGACAGTGAATTGTCTCTGCTCTTCTGGGATGAGTACTCCTTCGAACGGGGCATCCTTAACCCTTTGCATTATTTTTATTCCCAACACGACCTTAAGGATGTGGAACACGCGCAGCGGAGACGTTATGGTCTCCCGCCTTGATGAGCCCTTTCACAAAGACGTCATGCGCATGATAGATGACGCCGTTGAAGTGGAAAAATGAGCGCCTTTAGAGGGAACGGTATACATGGATGCCATGGGTAAACGCGGCAGGGGATACGCCGCTTATAATGAATCTCTGGCAAAATGTGCCGATTTTTTCGAGAGACGTAGCTCTTTAAATGTAGTCCTTGAGGAGACCCCGGATGTCTTTCCCGAAGGAAGCGCTCCGGATGCCGTTTTTTACTGCGGCTGGTATTCATTGGCAAAATATGTACCGGCTTTTACCTGGAAAAAAGGTTCCGTCGGATACCACCTTGCCAGCGTCGAAGCCCGATCTCTTCGCCTTTGCGGAGAGCCCTACATCAACGCTTTTCCGCTTCCTTCCGAGTTCTTTTACTTTCTTAGCGGGGGGAAATATACTCTCGTTGAGGCTTATTACAAAAGCCTCCCTTTTCTTTCGTGGAAAATGGTCCTCATCGGGGATCCCCTATACAAACCGCCTGTACGCTTGAGAAAAGGTCCTTTTGAATCTTTGCTGCGGGCGGAGGGTTTTTAGACCCCCCTTATTGTCACTTCCTTAACATGCTCTTCCAGGATAGACTTGAATTTTTTAATAGTCTCCCCTTCATACGGGGTCACTTCCTGAAAATCCGTGTCATAAGTGCTGCGGGGATGAAATTGCTGAAGGCAATAATTCTCGGCTCCATTCACGGTCTCGGCTATTTTGCGGATATCCTCTTCGGAGACTATGCCGGGAGCGCACGTGGTCCTGAATTCATACGGTACCGTTGAAAGCATAGCCAGGTAAATACTTCTGGTAACCTTGGTCTGGATATTCTCGTCGTCAGTCACAAGAGAATACCTCTCGAAAGACGTTTTGATATCTATCGCTACCATATCCAGCAACCGTTCTCTCAGTAGCATGTCCAGCTGTTCGGGATTAGACCCATTAGTATCCAGTTTGACCTTGAATCCGAGATCTTTTATCCGTTTTATAAATTCCGGGATTTCTTCGTAAAGCGTAGGTTCCCCTCCGGAAATAACGACTCCTTCTATAAAATTTTTTCGCTGATCAGCGAAATCAAAGAACTCTTTTTCGGTGAACTCGAAGTTTTTTCCCATAGAAATAAGATCCGGATTGTGGCAATATCCACATCTAAAATTGCATCCCTGAAGAAATACCGTTGAAGCCAGACATCCTGGATAATCAACCAGCGAGAGGTTCTGCAACCCTGCAATTACCATCTTTGTTCTCGATCTCTTTTCTGTCGACATCAAATTTCTTTCTATCGCTAAATTCCGCGACTTTTCCCTTATTCCATGACTGTACCGGCCTGAAAAACCCGGTTACTCTTGAAAAAACCTCTACATTACATTTCTGCGCGCTCATATTGTGACCTCCTTGCTAGATTTATCGTGTAAATGCTCGTCACATCCTTCATGCGGACAAACAAAATGTTCGCCGGGAATATACCCGTGCGTAGAACATATGGTAAATGTGGGAGACACCGTAAAATACGGCATCTTGTAGTTCTGGGCGATGGTGCGAATAAGTTTTTTGCATACCTCCACATCCTCCATCCTTTCCCCGAGAAACATGTGGAATACCGTTCCTCCCGTATAAAGCGACTGCAGCTCGTCCTGGTGATCCAGCGCCGCGAACAAGTCAGTCGTATAATCCACGGGCAGGTTTGTAGAGTTGGTATAATACGGCTCTTCTGCCCCCTGAGTAACTATCCCGGGGAACTTCTCCCTGTCCATCTTAGCCAGGCGATAAGTGGTTCCTTCAGCGGGAGTGGCTTCCAGATTGTAGAGATGGCCCGTCTCCTCCTGAAATTCTACCATCCTGTCCCTTATATAGTTCAGAAGCTCTAGGGTAAACCTTCTCCCCTTGTCCGTGCTGATGTCCTCTTTTAAAAGATTCAGACATCCTTCGTTGACCCCCACGACACCTATTGTAGAGAAGTGATTTCCCCAATAAGTCCCGTCCCTCTTCTTTATATCATGCAGATAGTGCTTGGAATACGGGTAAAGGCCCTGTTCGGTAAATTGCTCAAGGATCTTCCTTTTGAGCTCAAGCGCTTCCTTGGATATCCTCATAAGTTCATCAAGTCCCGCGTAGAAATCATTTTTGTCGCTGGACATATACGCCAGACGCGGAATATTAAGCGTGACCACCCCAATAGACCCGGTAAGAGGGTTGGATCCGAAAAGTCCTCCGCCTCTTTTCCTCAGCTCCCTGTTATCCAGACGCAGCCGGCAGCACATACTTCTCGCGTCATCAGGATCCATATCACTGTTAACGAAGTTCGAGAAATAAGGAATCCCGTATTTTGCTGTCATCTGCCACAATCCTTCAAGATCGGGGTTCTTCCAATCAAAGTCCTTGGTTATGTTATACGTAGGTATAGGAAAGGAGAAAATACGGCCCTTGGCATCCCCCTCTATCATCACGTCGCAAAACGCCTTGTTGATCATGTCCGCTTCGTGCTGAAAGTCCCCATACTTCTCATTCCTGATCTCTCCGCCTACCACCACGGCGTCGTTCTTGAACGATTCCGGGATCGTAAGATCCATAGTGATATTAGTGAACGGCGTCTGAAAACCTACCCTGGTAGGAACGTTGATATTAAAGATAAACTCCTGCATGTCCTGACGCACCTGCGAGTAGTCCAGTTTATCGTAATGTACGAAGGGAGCGAGGAGCGTATCAAAGTTAGAGAACGCCTGCGCTCCCGCGGCCTCGCCCTGCAGTGTATAAAAGAAGTTCACGATCTGCCCCAGGGCAACACGGAAATGTTTTGGCGCGTTAGATTCCACTTTCCCATACGCCCCGCCGAACCCCCTCATAAGCAGATCTTTCAGATCCCATCCGCAGCAATAAACGCTTATGGATCCCAGATCATGTACGTGTAGATCCCCTTCCAGATGTCTTTCGGCTATTTCTTTGGGATAGATACGGTCGAGCCAGTATTTGTTGGATACGGCTGTGGATATAAAGTTGTTAAGGCCCTGCAGGGAATATCCCATGTTGGCATTCTCTTTAACGCGCCAATCTTTCTGCTGAATATAATTATCTACCATATTGACGGCATCGCTCAAGAGCACGTTCGTCTGGCGCAGTTTCGAGTGCTGCTCCCTGTACAGAATGTAAGTCTTGGCCGTCTTGGCATGACCGTTCTCTATCAGGATCTTTTCAACAAGATCCTGAACATTTTCCACCGTGGGAACACGATCATCTTTATACAGGACTTCCAGAAAAGAAATGGCCTGCCGTGTTATCTCCTGTGATTTTTCTGTGTCCTCCCCGCCTACTGCTTTGGCTGCCGCGAAAATAGCGCTTTCCATTTTCTGCGGATCAAAAGATTCCAACCGTCCGTCCCTTTTCCTGATGAATTTAATGTCTGTTGAATACATGTTACTTCCTTTCTTTTCCTAAGTGGTTGCTTTGTTACTTCAGTTGCTACTGCTATCTGATCGCGTGGAAAATACGATATTTTTTATTGTTGTTCTTTTGTTCTTCGCCACCGAGAGTGATCTTTTTTTTCGAATGTCTTTCTGTTCTGATAAGTTCAAATTTGCTGCGGTTTTTCAGAAGCCCCCCTTTGAAGAACCGAACAAAAAATACCATATATTGAGTGCCTTGTCAAGAAAAACACAACATATAGTTAGCATCAAAAAAGTTGGCTCTTTTGCCTTGACACGGCAAAATGCCGGATTTCCCACTATTTACGCCAAAAAGCGCCCCTTTTTAACCAGGTTATTTTCTTCCAGGTTAAGTTTTTTTCAGGGGGGATTTTTTATGCGCTTCTATAAAAGCATCTATGAAAAAGAACTGTAAAATTTAGGATCCTTACCGATGAAAATACTTTCTCATCTCTGCCTCTCCGCAAAATATTGCCTAGAACACAAGCCTATGTAAAAGATCTTTGCCTATTAGGGATTCGGCGCCTTCGGGCTACTTCTATTCTACTGATCCTCGCTAACGCTCGTATCAGATTTCACTTTCGCCCTCCGGTCGGCCACCCGCATCTTCGGTTGTTCTCGCATCCTCACCAGTTCGGATACTTCGTTGCATTAAAAGCTCAGATGCTCCCTTCTCATCCCTGCCTCTCCTTGTGAGATTTCCTCTCGGCCACAAAAGGCAGGGACACCGAGGCTGACCAAAGTAAAGCCGAAGGGGCCCCCGACTCTACGCAAGATATTGACGAGAAGAAGCGTGGAAAAACTTGTTTTTACACGTGGCGTCGAGGAAATATCAAAAACGGTCGGTTCGCTATTTTTACGGGCGGCCGATCGTTTTACATAAATTGCGCTAGCGCAATTTATGGCGGAGAGGCAGGGAGCGTACGCCCTGTGTTCCCATACCCCTCTTCCATTAAGGATTATAGCATTTTCTTCTCCCCAGGTATACACTTTTTGTACACCTTTTCCAGATTTAATACTCAAATCCCTTCATCATCTCTCCCAGAAAGTCAGGCTTAAGATACCTATACATCCTAGTCATACTGTCAGATTTATGCCCTTTTCATACACCTTTAGAGCTAACAGGAGAAAACAGAGTGCATACAAAGAAAAAGCCCAAACCCTTGTTTATCAAGAACTTGAGCCTATTCTGCTTAATTTATGGGCGTTACAGAGAACACCCTTTTTATCGTTGGCGGAGAGGCAGGGAAACAATCTTGGGAAGAGAGGTAACTACCTATAAACTAACGACTTATGGCAATAACTGCTTATGGTTGAAAAAGTTAAGGTATCCAGTAGTTTACCGTAAGTTGCTGTAGCTTTCTGCAAGCTGGGTGTTCGATGAGCACGTTTTGGGCACACAGTTGTAACACTCAGAGAATTAGGTATTGTGTCCTCGAAACTATGCGAAACCTCTTCAGTGCTGAAACTAAAAACCCCGTGATAATATACCCCATCACAGAAAAACACAGTTACAAAAACATCAGCATTGTTCCCTGGTCATCATATGCGATTAAATAGGGAGATTAAATAGTGTCTGTCCCTATTTAATAAATCAAATGATTCGTCCCCTTTCTAACCTCCCCCAAGCTGCTCTTGCTAATTTGATTAGAATGGTTTTAATTCTTATCGCCACCCTCGGTCGCGTTGAATGGCGATCGGTTTTTCTTCTTTACGTGTGAAGGCATCCGCATTTTTTAAGTCTTTTACCAGTTCATCGA
>JAVCCB010000043.1 GCA_030765685.1 Candidatus Tantalella remota
ACAAAAATAGTGGTCGAGTTCCCCACAAGAGTCGTCTTGATATGCGCCGGAGAATTCCCTTCGTCATGGTCGTATCCGAGATCCTCCGGAACTATCGCCTCTATTCCTTTTATAAGATCCGTCTTAACATCCGGGTCGGCATTCTCGTTGATCGTAACGGCTGCTGTAGTATGCGGCACATAAACATAACATACTCCGTCATTGATGCCGCGGGAAGCGACCAGCTTCGCGACACCGGCGGTTATATCGCGCACCTCTATTCTTTTCGAAGATGATACCTTTAGGATATGAAAACTATCGGACATAACTTTTCAGCGCGGTTTTGATCAGATACCAGGGGATATCCTCAATGACCTCGACCGACCCTATCTTTACAGGAAGGACAAATCGATTGGATCCTCCCACAAATTTTTTGTCATATTTATGAGTGTCAAGGATCTCTTTGAGAGACACTCCTTTTACCTGGACAGGAAGCCCCGCCCGGACAATAAGCGCCTTCATTCGATCAAGATCTTCCCGGGCGAACATATCAAGTTTAACAGCTATCTCTCCCGCGACAAGCATTCCCACAGATATCGCTTCTCCGTGATTATACGCGTTGGAATAGCCTGCCGCCGTTTCTATAGCATGACCGACAGTATGTCCAAAGTTGAGCGCGATCCGTATTCCCTTCGCGTCAAACTCATCCTTCTCAACTACCCTGGCCTTTATGGACGCGCATTCATATATAACTTTCTCAAGAGGCTTATCCTTAAGCACCAATATGTCATCCAAATTTTCTTCCAGGAACGCGAACAGTTTTTTGCTGGCTATAACTCCGTATTTTATTACCTCGCCCATCCCGTTCTTTACCTGCCTTACCGGCAGAGTCTTCAGAAAACGGGTGTCCATCAAAACATGCGACGGCTGATAGAAAGCCCCTATAAGATTCTTTGCTTCCGGCAGGTCTATCCCCACCTTACCTCCTATGGAAGAATCTACATGGGAAAGCAATGTAGTCGGGATCTGGAGAAGCGGTACTCCCCTTCTGTAACTGGCCGCTATAAACCCTCCAAGGTCTCCGACGACTCCGCCTCCCAGAGCTATCACCAGAGGAGTGTGGGTCCTGGTCTTTTTGCTTATTTTCTGGGCGGTATCCTTGAAGACTTTCAGGGACTTTGACTGCTCGGACGCGGGAACGACTATCTTTATGACATCGTTAGGTATCTTCTTGAGGACGGGCGCCATTATTCTTTTTGTCTTTGTGATCACATTTGTATCGGTTACGATAACCACGGGTCCTTCGAATCCCATCGTCTTCAGAACCTGCGGAAGTTTATCGACCGCGCCGGTGCCGACCGTCAAAGAATAGCTTCTACTGTCAAGATCAACTTTTATTTTTCTCATGATAGGCAAAATATAGCATATAAAGTAGTAAAAGGCAAAAATAGGCGTTAATTAGTGGGAATTGGGATCTATAATCCTTAGTCAGATGCTCGTAGGAACAGGACATCAGGAGATCTGGGAATCAGGGACTAGGATATCGGGATATCAGGGACGAACTCGAACGTCATTCCCACGCGACCGAAGGGCAAAGGCCCCCGAGGAAGTGCCGAAAGCCAGAGGGCTTCAGCGAAGCGGGAATCAAATGAAAGTAATGATTTTTATTAGATCCCCGCTTAAAACGTGCGGGGATGACGCTTATCCTTTTACTTGAATTGTGGAATGTAAGCGCTACTATTGATACTGTTCAAGCAGCTCTTTCGGAAACCCGATATCGGCGACGATCACTTCGCCGCACATCACAGGACCGTCGGCTTCGAATAAGCCTTTTTTGGGAAGTCCGAAAGTAACCGTCTTGTCCGCCTTTATACATCCGGTGGAGGCTTCCCCTGTCGTGGCATTGAGCCCTGAAGGCACATCTACAGCGTATATACTTTTAATCTCTGAGGAATTGACAGCCTGTCCTATTTTGACACTTTCTTCTTTCAATTCGCCCTTAAAACCGGTTCCCAGAAGAGCGTCCACCAGCACAGTAAACCCGGGCCCTGCCTCAGATAAAATATCCTCCAGAGGTTTCATCTTTACCCCCATACCTCGGACCTTATCGAAGTTGTCCCTAGCTGACCCCTGTCGCATTTCATCAACCGTAAAAGAATATACTACCACGCTCTCCGCGCCCATTTCATACAGGCATCTGGTTATAACAAAACCGTCTCCGCCATTGTTCCCCTTACCGCAAAGAACCGCGATGCGATTATCTCTCACATCCGACAGATCCCCGGAGATAACATCAGCCACAGAACGGCCGGCGTTCTCCATCAGGGTCGCCTGCGGGATGCCGTACTCCTCCTGCGCTCGTCTGTCGATCTCTGACATTATGTCTGCTGTTACTGGTTTCATGATCACCTCTGGTTTAAGTCTTAGTCCTATAAGGGCCGATTATGTCAACTTATGCTGACTTTTGCGGGCGTAAGTTATTATACCATAAGATCCGACAACAGTGATCAGTCACCAGTCATCAGTGATCAGAAGTTGGATGCTCGATTCTGTATGCTCGATGCTCGTTAGCTCAATCGAAAGGCCAGTATTTATAATCTGGTTAGTTTCTGCCAAGTTACACCCGGTGCCTTTATGAAAATGGAAAATCGAGAATAGACCGCAATGCAGTGTAGCGCTAACTTATCCCACCTGGCACCTTATTGTCCTTGGAATACTTCCTTCATCTTTGTTCATCTTCTACAATCTCTATTATCGAGTCCTTATATGTTTCTATTAAAAGAACGTTCCCCTTTTTATTTAGATGACAATGATCTGCAAATAATTTTTCTCCAGGGATCCCATGCGGCTCATTGTCCATAATTTTTTGTTCGACATCAGCCAAAAGAATATTATGTTTTTTTGACAATTTCCTGATTATCTCATTTTCAAGATCTGAAGATTGGTGCCTTCCAGGAGTTGCTTTCAATATTTCTCTTGCTGTTTTTAAAGCCTCTTTATATTCCTTCTTTTTGATTAATCCATATACAACGTAGTATTCCTTCCTTTCTTTTTCCGGCAAAAAAGGCATTACTAAATTAGATGAAACTGTTCCTATTACCAACGAGATGCCATTCTTTTGACATATATTGATGATCAGCGACAAGTTATTCTCATATGCTTCCATCCTGTCCAAATCCTCTTCTTCTGTAAAATTATGATGCCAAGCCGGCTGAATGACCGGATCGTACATTGAAAGCAACCTTTTATTATGTTCATTTTCTAAAATAGAAATCCATACATCGGTTAGCCTGTCGCGAAAAAACCTGTAAATAGCAAAATTTGACATGAAATCCATAAAACGAACATATCCTACTTTGACTAACTTCAATTGTGCCAATTCTTCGAACTCATTATGTCCCGCATAAAGTAACACCATATCTGGATCATACTGGAGCATTTCCTTTAGCACTAACACTAACCGCCCCGTTCCGTAAGACGCTCCTCCGGCATTAATGATCTCTACTCTTTTATATTTACCCTTAAACTCCTCCAGTAAGTCCCTTTCTAAAATATCGAAATGCTCACCCAAACCCAAAAATTGAACAGAAGATCCCCCCAGGGCAACTATCCTTAAACTGCCCAAACTTTTTATCTCTGTAAACTTTTGATCTTCAAAACAGATAAGTTTTTTTGGGTTAGTGATCCGGTAAAGATCATTAT
>JAVCCB010000096.1 GCA_030765685.1 Candidatus Tantalella remota
GCCCGGGATACTCTTTACGTCTTTGACAAAAACATCGTTAAGCAAGTAATTAAAGATAAGTCTTTTTACATCACTCTGGATCATAAGCAGATCGGCTGCTTATGATGTGAAAAATATACCTTCTCCACTATGCAATGACGGTGCTGTCGTCAACTTGCCCTTAAGGAGATCCTGTATAGCCTCCATCTCGCTCAAAAGATGTTTTTGCACCCTTATATTGTTAAAGATGCCAATACCCCTGTCTTGTACAGTAAAAAGAATATTACTTTTGTGTCGTTCCATCAGAATTTCAATTTTTTTTGATCCGGAGTGCTCTATTGCATTGTTAAGCATTTCCGTGAAAGCATATTCAGTTATTCTGATAATATTTTTATGCACATTATTGAAAATGCCCGTATTATTAACAATATCAGCGAAAATCAGATCTTCCTGGAGTTTACCATCATTATGCAATATCCTATGACTATTCAGTATTTTCTTTTTCTCAGTTTTAATAGCTTCCGCTGTAGCTGGAATGTACTTTGCCTTGTTTGCTTTTCCCACAAGCAGAATCATCCCCTCCGCTCTTAAATCTTGCAGGAATCGATTAATATATGCTCGAGAAAGACCTGTAATCTCGATAATATCAGAAACTTTAACCTCGCCCTTCTTGGACAATTCCTTAATGATCATTTTTCTTACATCCATTTCCGCTCCTCCTTCCTAACTTGTTTACAACTTTAGTATACACTGTAAATAGAAAGTTGTCAACAAGTTGTAAACAAGTAGTTGATAACTTTCATATATTCCTTAAATCTAAGTTGTCAACTACTTGTCTGCATTTTGCAACTTGAGTATTTAGGATTAATCGAAAATCGGCTTCCTGAGGCCCTCTTTTGTCCAAAAAAACACGGACTTTTATAATTTCCGGGCCCTATCCCACTGGATCCTGACCCAATTTTATCGTTCTATTCCGCTAAACTTCAAAAAATCATCAGGAATGCTTTGTGAGTATATACTTATAAATGTGGTAAAAAAAACAGGTACATCGTAGAATGAACCCGCTATCTCATCTCACCCAATCTGTATTTAGGAATTTCGGGGTGCTTCAAACATGCTTTCCGCCACCCCCCTCAATTATTCTTCAAAAAAAATCAACTCATTCGTATCTTCAAAGCTCTCTTTCAATTCATAGTAGTTAGCAATGGCTTCTGCAAGTAAGAGTTTCTCCTGCCATAACTCTTCCCATTCGTGACATATTCACATTCAAAGAGAGTTTTCTGTAGTTTTGCCCAAAAATTACTTTTCAACCATTACTGCAGCTGCTTCGCGGTTATCTATACACAATATTCTGATTTCTCGGCTATATTCGATTTCCATATCCATATCCAATACGATCCTATTGGATTTTACTCTGATAGGAATCCGTAGCATTGCTAATATTAATCTAATTATGGTGAGTATGCGGTTCGGCTATAGAAAAGCAACTTTTCTTCTATATTATTTTACAATACTATATATTGCTATATTTTGCTACATATGGGTCTTGAGGGATATATCTGTTGTATCCATGAGGGATCTTTGGAAACTCTGGATCAGAGGTAAGGACACTTTTCGCCTTTTTTGGCGTATTCGCAGTCCCTTTTGCAGGGCTCCATCCTGATATTGACTTCGCAGTTGGGGATATTTGACTTTATGCCGCTTTCCAGAAAGGTGACTATCTCATGCCCCTGCCTGAAGGATATGTCCTCCGGGACCACCAGTTTAAATTCCACAAACTTATTACGTCCCGAACTTCTGGTTTTTAGGTCTTTAAACTCACAGAACCTGTTGAGGTACCTGCTTAGCTGCTTCAATATCTCCATCTGGCTTTCCTCTTCAACAGAAGCGTCCAGAAGTTGAAAAAAGGACTTTCTTGCCAGCTTGAAGGAAGGGACAATAAGGACCAGACTTACCACTAACGCAGCTATCGGGTCAACATGCCTCGCGTCAAAAGCGTGTCCTGTACGGAGAAAAATCATTGATATTACGAAAGAAATACCTATCAAACCCGAGATCACTCCCTCCATCCTGTAATGGACGCCTTCGGCACGTATCGCGGGAGAACCGCTCTTCTTGGCCATCTTAAAGATATAATAAGACCCGCCGAAATTTATCGACGCGTTGATAAGCGAAGAAGCAAAACCCACAAACGGCATCGTTACATCCTTCGGATGCATAAGATGAAGTACCGCCTGTGAAGACATTGCCATAGCGATACCAATCAGGACCACACCTTCCATAGCTTCACAAACGTGCTCCACCTTCCCGTATCCATAATTATGCCCCAGATCCGCGGGTCTGTTAGCGAGTTTTATCGAGTAATAGAGTATGACCGAAACAGCCAGGCCGACAAAAGATATACCGAGATCGACCGCTATAGCCAGTGAGTTGACAAGGACGAGTGCCGTCGATTTAATTATGACGAGAACGATGTTGCAGTAAAGACTGACCATCGTGGCACGCAGCATATGTTTTTCATGTCTTACTACCACGTTACCTCGTTGGGTCTCCGAAAAGAGGAAGAATGCCAACGACTTCCAGGACATCCTGGACTTTGTCAGACATCTCTCCGACCTCTATTGTTTTTCCGCTTTTTATTGATTTTTTGTGCGCGATTATCATCACCCGGATTCCCGCACTAGAGAGATAATCCACCTTGCTCATATTAAAACAGATCTTTGACGCGTCTGTTAAAAGAGCTTCTTCCAGTTTTTCCTCGACGGCGGGGCTTGTACCTTCATCAAATGTACCTTCCAAAAACAATGTCAACCTGTCCCCATCTAATTGTTCACGTATTCTCATCAAACTCTCCTTATAAATAAGTGCTTTATCACGCAACGTCCTGTGAACGCCGTAGTTTGTCTGCCACTTCCATGGCTCTCTTGTTTATATAATGTCCGCCTTCTATCCGTATTATCTTGGCGTTGACAATAGCATCAGAGACTTTTCTCCGCGCGTCACGGACAATGCGGCTGAATGACTGCTGCGATATGCCCATAAGTTCCGCGGCCTGTTTCTGCTGCATGCCCAGATAATCATGCAACCGGATAGCCTCATATTCCTCCATAGCCACGATGGCCTCATCGGGCCTGCCCGGACGCCCCCGCGGACTAAAATGGTCTATACGCGGCTCTTCCTGTATTATTTTTTTCTTTTTAGGTCTGCCTTTTCTGATCATAAGTACCCCATACCCTTTAAAGAAATTAAAACCCCACGTTATTATGAGTATGTACTCAATGTAACGTGGGTTTTATTTGGGTATGTACTTATAATAAGGCTGGTTCGTCCTAAAGTCAAGGATTTTTCTGAATGACGCTCTTTATGGCGGGAAACAACTAATTAAGGCGGGAACGAACAGTTTTCCAGGGAAAACGCTTGCCCGGACATTCGGTATGGGCTCCGGAAACCTGACCGTGTCCCAGTATTCTGCTCTGGGGAATATTATAATAGTCCGATAATGTGTTCACGAGATACGCCAGAGATTTCATCTGCGCACGACTGACTTTGTCCTGCGAAAAATTCCCCACAAGACATACCCCTATTCCCTTTTCGTTCATGCCCCCGGCCTTACAATGGGCACCGTTTGCCTGTTCAAGCCAGCGCGGTGACGTCTCGATCTGTCCGTCGGCCTTGCCGCAGGTGCCATTATCGATAATAAAATGATATCCGACCCCTTTCCATCCCCGTCTCAGGTGAGCCGAGTTGAACTCCGTGGAGCTGCCTTCTTCGGTAGCACTGTGATGAATAATTATATATTGCCATTTATCGTTAGGGTACAACGTTACGACATGTTTCCGTGAGGCCGCGTCAGGTATATACAGGCGCGTGCCGATGTCTATATCCTGCGCGTCTCTTATACTGTTGGCCTTACGTATTACGTCTGAGTCTACTCCATACATCCGGGATATGCGCCAAAGAGTCTCACCCGGAGCTACCGAGTGATAGATACCCTGTCTATACGTTCCGGTATCAATGGGACATGTATACGTGGCCGCTTCCGGTGTATGATCTATGTGCTTTACGGTACAGGACGACAGGATCGCCCCGACGAAAAGGATGGCTAAAAATGTCAGGTTTTTTTTCATATAGTTAGAATACAGTCAAAATTTTATTTGAACATTTCAAAATACTCACTGTAAGGATACATAATAGAATGGGATTTGTAAAGGTCTGACGTAAAATTTTTGGCAGGTGGTCAATTAATCCTTCTGAGTCGCACTCTCACAAGTCCCGCGTCAAGGTCCTCGATCTCCCTGAAAGCGGCCATAGTAAGGTCTATCACGCGTCCCTTTTTGAAAAGACGTTTAGCTGGTCCGCGGTCATTAACTCTTACTGTAACTTTTTTACCATTATCCAAATTAGTGACTTCAATTTCCGAATCGAACGGCATTCCCCACATAGCGCATGTCATTTTATCATGATCGAAGATCTCCATATTTGCTGTGGTTTGCCTAATGCCCGGAGAAAATTCCGCGTACCACGACGCGACCCCTTCGAGATAAGTAAAACCGGCTTCTGATGTCACGCCTGTGAATACAAAGAGGCTCGCGACCAGAACTGTCCCGATAAAAAATGTCCTCAATATATTTTTTTTGCCCACACTTCCCATAAATGACTCCCAAAATGATTACTTTCTGTTCTCTTAAATTTATCATGTAAAAGTACAAAAAGCAACTTTTTGAGAGTCGCACTAACCTCTTTTAAAATAACCAGGTTATATTCGCGGGGGCTTAGTAAAGATATTTAGAAAGGCCGTGCATTTTTAACCTGGTTAGGTCCTGACAGGTTAAGGTTTACGGCGTTTTATGAGGAGGGCCACTATGATGCCCGCTTCGTACAAAAGCACCATAGGAAGCGCGAAAATGAGCATGTTAAGAATATCCTGCGTCGGCGTTATAACCGCGGCAAAGATCATTATGCCTAGGTAAGCTATGTGTCTTTTCTTCTTCAAAAGTTCGGGTTCAATGATACCCGCGTCGGAAAGAAGGCCTATCGCGACGGGGATCTCGAAAGCTATTCCCCCGATCATAATAAGCGCTCCAAAAAAAGAGATGTATTTGCCGAGTGTTATTTTTGCCTCCGCGATACCGCTGGAAAACCCGAGAAGAAAATCCAAAGCGGCGGGAATAGCCAGGAAGTATGAAAATGATATGCCGGCAATAAAAAGTAAAAACGCGAAGACAAGCCAGACGGCAATGCGCCCTCTCATCTCTTTTGGCACTGCCGGAGACAAAAATGCCCACACCTGATATAGAAGTAACGGAAAACTGCCGATGAGACCGGCAAGAAGAGCTACCTTAATATAGGCCACAAAAGCTTCGGTCGGACTGATAAAAATGAGCTCCCCTGTAAGGCCGCTTATAGGACGCCTTACGAGGGTCATAATATAGTCGCCTTTCCAGAACGCAACGACTCCGGCTACCATAAGGATCACTAGGCAAAAAAGAATTCTTTTGCGCAGCTCCTCCAGGTGGCTTATGATATCAAGTTTTTTTGATTCTTCCGGATAAAAAGAGCTCATTCGGTTTTTTCTTTATCTTCCCCTTTTCCCTCGCCTTTCTGAGCGTCATCGCCAAGTTCCTGCGTGCCTTTTTTGAATTCGCTCAGAGCTTTACCAAGAGCTCTTCCTATTTCTGGGAGGCGCGCCGCCCCGAAGATGAGAAGCGCGATAACAAGTATAAGTAATATTTCGGGCAACCCTAGTCCGAACATATGCCGTTCCCCTTTCTTTATCCCGCTATAACAGCGGGGTCAGCCTTTATCCAAAGAATCCGCAAGCTCACGATAATGGTCCATCATCCTGTTGTAATATTCCGCCATCCAAAAACTCATCCAAACCGTAAAACCTATGACCACCACCGACACCAATACTTTTATATACATCCTGACTCCGGGACGAAACCATAACAGAAGAAGCCCCAGCGGTCCGAAAACCAATATAGCGGAGACTATCATCCATCCCCTGAAATACCAGGCCAGTTCCTCCGGTCTTTCTACAATTTCCTTTTCCTTTTCTTCTTTTTCCATTCCGTTATCTCGGATGACTCTTTATACGACGGGCTTGTGGGCGGTATATAAGGTATGCCATCCTCCATCGACTGGAAAGCATCCTCCGTGCCTATCTCTTCGTCATCCCTATTCATCAAACCACCGTCATCACACCTGTCATCTTCAGACCCGTCATCCGGCGCGTTTATTATGATCAACTCATCACTTATATCCTCTATGCCCACGATACCAGTTATCGTCTCTGTAACAAGATAATGTTCGCCTATGGAATCGACCGTACCTTTAAGTATGATGCGCGGTCCATCGAGGACCTCTATCTCTATATCTCCGACGTCCACAGCCGACCCCTTCAGCTCGTCTATGACAAGGTCCTTTATTTCTTCTTTTGTAAGCCCTTCAATGTTCGCCATGTCTTCTCACCCTTGGTATACGCCCGATTCAGGACGGGCCGCTTTCTCACCGTAAAGTATACCATATGAAAATGAAAAGACCAGATTCCGCAGTAAAACTGTGGAAAACTCCAAATGACAAAACCCAAACGACAAATGGAATCCAAAGGACTAAGTCCAAAATAGCGTCTTTGGATTTGGGATTTAAAAGATTATTTTGGATTTTGGATTTTGGCATTAAACTCCTACTCCCCAATAACCTTGACCAACACTCTCTTCTTCCTCCGGCCGTCGAACTCACCGTAGAATATCTGCTCCCATGGGCCAAAGTCAAATTTCCCTTTTGTTATCGCAACGACTACCTCTCTGCCCATCACCTGACGTTTAAGATGCGCGTCGCCATTATCCTCATATCCGTTATGCCTGTATTTGTCCAGCGGTTCATGCGGTGCCAGTTCTTCGAGCCAGTCATCATAATCCTGCAGGAGACCGGGTTCATCGTCATTTATATAAACACTTGCCGTTATATGCATCGCGTTCACAAGACATAACCCCTCTTTTATACCACTTTCCCGAACGACCTCCTCGACCTGAGGCGTGATGTTAATATAGTCTCTTCTCTGCGGCGTTGTAAACCATAGTTCTTTTCGATGTGACTTCATAATTATCCTTTCTTTCTCGTATATCGTATTTCGTATATCGTATTTCGTCAGAAGGCTACGAGAATCTAGCATCGAGCATCTAAAATCTAATACTTACTCCACCCTCGAGTCTGCTTTCCTTAGGCAAACGGCTTGCTGTAAAGAAAAATTCGGCATCGCTGCCGAATGGTTTATTAAAACTTACCTTAACTCCAAGAGCTTTTCCGTCGGAAGCCTTAAGCGAGATGTCCAACCTCCCATTATCCCACACTACTTTTTCAACTCCAAAATTCACAGAATATTTTTTTCCTCCGACACGTGATACCTCAAGCCGAACGCTCAAGTCTTTGTTCAGCTTCCATTTCCCGAATATAGTTACGGTCCTTACTATCTCCTTATAAACCCTGCCACGCGAATATTTTATTCCTACCTGATACTTTATCTTACCCCGTGACGCCATGAGACTTTTTGTCTGCACGGCCGCTCTAAAGGCAAAAAACGAATTGTTATTACCCTCCACCCTGTAAACGATCCTGTCTTTTCCTGCCTCCCAATACCCTTTAAAAACAAGCGTTTGCAGCTTCCGAACCCCGCGTTTAAGCCGCGTTCTCCGGTATCGATAGGACAGTTCATTTCTCTTATTTACCTTCCAGGCTCCCTGAAACCTCAAAACATCATACATACCCCGACTTCTGGAAACATTGAAGACCAGCCGGTTATTCCTGTCCGCCTGCCATACTCCCTTTAACTCTATCGCGGACGTACGCATACCCGACAAAGTATCGCTGCCGCGTGCCCTAAAAACCAGGGACGATCCATCTACCTTTTGGATATCCCCGGTAAATCTCAGCGTCTTGCCCGCGTAGGGAGACTTCGCGCCGCGCAACTTTATCTTTAGATGATGATCGTCAGAAAGAGACCATTCGCCTTCAAGGAGAAATTTACGAAGTTTTTTCCGGGGCTTGAGGGTGGCTTCGGTTAGAAGGAGCCGGTTGTCAGAGTCAACAGAGATCTTTGTGGAGAGATTTTTCATAATTTTAGCGTAGAGCGTATAGCGGATAGCGTTTAGTTCGCTTGATCTCTACTGGTACCGGGTATCGAGTACCGAGTATCGGGTTTTCCCGGTACCCAGGACCCGGGACTCGGTACTATTCCCAATTCCCTATTCCCGATTTCCTGAAGTTTCACCTACTATCCACTCCGCGTAGTCTTTACTCACGTTCTCGATCGGGAGGGCCACTATACACGGACATGAATAACTATGCAGCTCGCGGACTCTTTTCTCGACCTTATCAAAAGAGACACGGTAGTTTTTAATATCAGGACCACTTCTTCGTCCTTCTGCAGGTTGTCTTCCCACCAGTATACCGACGTCATGTTATCAATAACATTCGCGCACGCGGCAAGCTTCTCGGACACGATCGCGTCCGCGATCAACAGAGCCTCTTCTTTTCCGGCAACCGTACTATAAATAAAACATATATCCGACATAATCCTCCAATCCTCCTGTCGCTGTTCACTGTTTACAGTTTACTGTTTACCGCGAAGCACATACAACGTTATCGCGGCGGCGGCGGTAACATTGAGCGATTCTATTTTTTGATCTATGGGAATATTATAAAACACATCGACTTTCTCTAAGATCTCTTTTGACAGCCCCTTACCTTCGCTCCCGAAACATACTATCAAAGGGCCCCCTACGTCCTTAACTTTACTTATGTCTTCCGACCCTCCCTCAGGATCTATGCTTCCGCCGAGAACCTTATACCCGTGTCCTTTCAGGCCGTCTATGTCGCCGGAAAAAACCTTAAAAACGGGTATTTCGAGCATTGTACCGCTTGAAGCTCTCACGACCTTGGGGTTGAACATGTCCGCTGTTTCTCCCGTAAGCAATATCGCGTCCACGCCGAACGCTACCGCGCTCCTGATAAGCGCGCCCAGATTCCCCGGATCCTGAACTCCGTCACAAAGAACCAATCTGTCTCCGGCTATTTTTTCTTCAGTGGCGGGTTTTTCGACCACAGCAAGGATACCCTGCGAGTTGCGAAGAGAGGAAAGTTTTTCAAATTCGGCCGCGGGAACTCTTGAGATATCGACCTTACAGTTCTCCGCGAGTTCTGTTACCTTCTTCGCGGCGGGAGAAGTCAGGACCTTGGAAGAGATCAGGACCTTGCGTATCGCGTGGTCCTTAGAAAGAATGTCCTTCACTATTTTGATACCCTCGGCGATGAACACGCCCTCTTTATCACGGGTGGACTTATCGCGTAACAGTAATCGTATTGTTCTTAGTTCCTGTTTGGATATTTTATTCATATTTATCTCGTATTCCGTATGTAGTATTTGGTATTCAGTAAAAAAGTAACATCGTCATCCCGGAGGAAGTGCCGAATGCCCGAGGGCTTCGACCTTTAAGCGGGGATCCAATAAAAGTAATTACTAATTTCATGTGATCCCGGATATCCGCTTCCGCGGATTCCGGGATGACGTTTTACCCATTATCTCTCAAACTTACCCAAATTCTCCCACCAGACGCTGGAATCCCAGTCTTTCGTGCTCTCCCACAGTTCTTTCGCGCTGTCTGTCTTCAGGTGGTCTGGCGCTTTGCGAAAAAATTTCTCCGCCGCTTTGAACCCTATATCTGTATATTCCTTTGCCTGCAGGAGGCATTCAAGTATATCCGCGTCCCTGGCAATAAGGCTTTCCGGAGTTTTCTGGTCATCATGCTCTTCACGCATCCCCTGGAGTTCTTCTTTCATCCCGAACTCAAGCGCCTCTACCTGTCCGGCAAAAGCTTTCTTTTCAGCTTCCCTAACATTGAGATATCTATGAGCCACTTTGTGCTGATCTCCTATCCGAGCTTCGTGCAGATCATTAAAAAGCGTCATTAAAAGCACTCTGTAAGGATCCACCCCTTCCATTTTCGCCAGAACGTACCCTAGAGCCGCACAGCGAAAACTGTGCTCGGCGACGCTTTCCTCATGTGGAATACCCAGGACATCCCATCCGCTCCGCTTCACGCGTTTAAGCATTCCGGCTTCAGCTAAAAAATCTAGAGTTTGCTTATTCTTCATTTTAGATCCTTTTGTTCGCGTTAAATGACAAATGACAAAACCCAAAATAGCTACTTTGGATTTTGGTTTTTAAAGATTCTTTTAGATTTTGGGCTTTGGATTTTGGTTTTCATACTCTCCTTCTACTGATCTCATAACACAACAGCGCCGTCGCTACTGCCGCGTTATATGACAGTGCCGCTCCCGCCATCGGAAGAGACACTTTTATATCCAGGTGTTTCTGGATGCCAGGGCGAATGCCTTTGCCTTCTGAACCGATAACCACAGCAAGGGGATACTTGAATTCTGTTTTAGCTATATCCTCGCTGTCTTCGACTACCGCTCCCGCGACAAAAATGCCCTTTTCCTTTATAGCGCTTATGGTAGTAGTCTGATTCATGACCTTAGCTATTTTTACATAGTTTTCACCGCCACACGCTACTCTGAGCACCGTCTCTGTCACCTGCACGGAACGATGTTCAGATAAAATAACCGAAAACCCGCCCATACAGGCCAGATTCCTTATTACCGAACCGAGATTCTGCGGATCGGTAACACCGTCCAGAAATACCGGAACCGTTTTCGAATCCAGACATTCCGACAACACTTCATCAAAAGAGGCGTATTCAAACTCGTCTACTTCGGCCATCACGCCCTGCGTATTCGCGTTGTCCGACATAGAGACAAGGACTTCTTTTTCGACAGAGTCAAAAGTGATCCCTGCCTCCTTAGACGCCTTGACTATTTCCGACATGTCCGTCTTTTTCTGGAGATAAAGTTTTCTAATAGATCCGGGATCGGACTTTATCCTCTCCAGGACAGGTTTTTTACCGTAAAGTCTCATTTATATTCTTCCTTAATTAGCTGCTAAAAAGCCCCATATACTCCGACTGCGCCAGCACATGACCCTTCATCGCACTCAATACTTCTTTCTTCCCGGCTCCGGACGGCAGCTCCAGCATCTCATCGAGAGCATACAGCGTAAAAATATATCTGTGCGCGGGTCCCGGCGGCGGTGCCGGACCTCTGTACCAGACGCTTCCGAAACTGGTCGTTCCCTGCCTGGCACCGTTGTCCAGCACTTCAACCTGAGGAATATCCTCCTCCAAAACTGTAACATCCGCCGGTATATTATAAACGACCCAATGCACCCAGCTTCCCATCGGGGCATCTGGATCATCCAAGATAAGAACAAAACTTTTCGTTCCCTCAGGCGCGTCGCCCCAGGACATCTCGGGAGAAATATCCTCGCCGCGGCCTGTATACCGCACCGGGATATCGCCTCCATTGCTGAAAGAAGTACTGCTTAATTCCAGGCTTGAAGCTTCACCGGATAAAAACATGGCCACCCCCCATACAAAAAGAACCACAAACAACGAACACTTAAAACACGATAAGTGTCTCATCTGCTCCTCCTTGCTGTATCCTTTTTCCTTACGCCGCCATCGCGAGAGACACACCGACAACAAGAGCAAAAGCGCCTATATAATAGACCTTGCGCGGCGGAAGTTTCTCCACCCAATTCATCACATCCATTATCACACTCTTCTTTATGATAAATGCCGCTACGCCGCCAAAAGCGGTAAGCGCTCCCCAGAACATGACCACCCAGGAGATAAGACAGGATGAAGCTGCCAGCATCAGGAGCACCCCGATAACTATTTTAACTCCGCTGCCTATATAGATGTTCTTTTCCTCTTTCGCGAACTCGAGTATCTTTTTCAAAGTACTCGGCCTCAAAACAATAACACATCCGTACACCACGACCACGATCCCTATCAGTTTTACGATCAGATCCATGCTACCTCCTTTTTAAATGAGCTCATACAACTTACGCGCCTAATAAAAGCGTAAGTTGTATGAGCGAATTCAACCCCGCCTCTTTTTACTATTCAGAAGCTGCGCTTCTAATAAACAAAGGGGCGGGGTAAATGCGGCCTTACAACTTATGTCGCTGCCGCCCCATAAGTTGTGGCCTTATTTATTGATTCATCAGTCCCTGTATAATATCCACAACTCTCTCAGCGTCACTTTTCGGTTCCGCGGCGGGAAGGGCAGATCCTTCAGCCGCTCCTTCGGCCGCGCCCTCTTCCTTCGGCTTCAGCAGATCCGTAACGGTTTTTACGATCATGCTCTGCATTGCCTGCTTTACGCGAGGACCGGGAAAGAAACGCGGGTTTTCCATCGTACCTTTTACTTTGAAATCAAAAACTATATCACCGCTGGAGGTCTCTAGATATTTCACCACGTCGGTTATCGAGACGTCCCAGAAAGCTCCCGACCCGCCCCCTCCCTGCTTTTCTACAAACTGGAGGTTCTTGAGAACTATTGTGTTGGTAGACCCCACATTGCCGTTATCAAAATCGCATACCAGCGTTCCCGAAAAATTCCCCCGTTGGATATCGACAGGAAGATATCTGTCATAATACGGCTTAAAAAGCATCAGGTCCACCCCTTGGACTTCAAACCTGTTCCCCATGCTGAGTTCCGGCGTCTGGGGATTCATGGATACTATCCAGTCTATCCTCTGCTTGTTATCTCCGCTTACATACCCTGTTCCGTTAGTAGACATCGCCATTACCTCGGTATAATCAGAGTTCAGCGAAAGACCGATATCTCCGTTAACGTTCTCGAACGTAAGATAATACGGTCTCCTCATGACCGCCCTGTCAAGAAACGTTATTTTCCCGTCTGTTATATCTATCTTTCCGGGCAGTTTTACCATATCCGACAGCTTTCTTCCAGCGATATCTTTTTTGCCGGTCTTGGCGTCCTCTGTCGTTACCGAGGTCTCCTTTGCCCCTTCCTTTTTCATCATCTCTCCCGTCTGGGTGAGATTCAGAGTGTCGTCAGGAAGCCTCTCTATATTTATAACGGGACGCCTGCCCTCGAGCTTTGTCACCTCTATACCGTCGAGGATATTCTTGCCCTTCATCTTGTAATGGCAGACTATCGTTTCAATGCTCGCAAGATACCTGTTCTGAAACCCTTTGGGGTTCCGCAGGCCGAAACCATCAACCTTAAGCACATTGTTCTCAAGGTCGAAGATTATCCTGTCCACATGAACATAATCCGGCAGAAGTTTTTTTATTATAGTCTCCGCGGAGAACTGAAAGATATCGTACCTGAAAATATAAAAAGCAGATATAGCTACGACAAATATCACCAGAAGAATTATACCAAAAACTTTCATTAAACCTCCGTTGTTATAAAGGTTATCGGGGTATCGGGTCATCAGGGACTAGGTTATCGGGATATCAGGGACAGAACCGTTCCTGTCCTTTGTCCCCAATCCCCTAATATCCTGATCTCCTGATATCCTCCTCTTCTCCATTCCCAATTCCCTATTCCCAAACCCCACCTATCTCCGTACCGCACCCCGCACACTTGCCATCTTTTAAGTCCTTCGTGACTTCCACTCCGGATCCGGA
>JAVCCB010000052.1 GCA_030765685.1 Candidatus Tantalella remota
GTTATTATTCGGTTTCAGGATATCCAAAGGAAGACAGTGTTCCCGTTGGGACACGAAAACACTTACACCCGCGCAAATAACTTACGCCGCTACCGATGCGTGGGTATGCAGAGAGTTGTATTTCGCTCTCTGGAGACAAAGTCCCGGCCCTTATGTTTAGGGGGACGATGGTGGGAGATTTTGTACCGTTTGCGAAATTAAAGCTACAAGTGCTTGCCATGTACCCTACGTGGTACATGGTCCCCATTTTTGTTCTTAAAGGTGTCCCTGATATAGCGGGAAGATCGGGGTCAGCCCTTAAAATGTGAAATTTACTCATGAATACGGGGTCATCAGATCTTCAATCCAATATGTATGGATGGCAATTTCTGAACACAAAGAATATCAACAAGAAAGATTAAATGGACATACATAAACTTTTACATGAATATTGGGGATATGATTCTTTTTTACCATACCAAAAAGAAGCCATAGAGGCAGTAATGGCAAAGCGGGATAGTTTAACGATTCTGCCCACAGGTGGTGGAAAATCGTTGTGTTATCAGTTGCCAGCACTTATCAAGAAAGGCATGGCAGTTGTTGTGTCACCGTTGATATCTTTGATGAAGGATCAAGTAGATAGCCTTAAGGAGATGGGCATATCTTCTGATGTCTGGAATTCAAGCCTTACTGTTGAAGAAAAACGATCTATCGAAAAGAAGATCAGACAAGGTGATATAAAGATATTATATCTGGCGCCAGAAGGATTGCAGAACAATTACACAAAACAAATGTTGCAGTCCATTGATATATCGTTCTTTGTTATCGATGAGGCGCATTGTGTGAGCCAGTGGGGGCATGATTTCAGGCCGCTTTACAGGTCCGAACTGGGCACATTAAAAGAACTTTTCAAAGGATGCGGGATACATGCATTTACCGCTACTGCTACAAAAGTCGTGCAGAAGGATATCATAAAACAGCTAAATCTTAGAGAACCGGCTCTGTTGGAAGGATATATGGACAGGCCCAATTTGACGTATCGCGTTAATCTGCGTGAAGGAGATAATATTGGTAGAATAGCCAGCATATTGAAATTGCACAAAGGCCAACCCGGCATAATATATTGCAAAAAGATAGATGATGTTAACAAGTATTCCGAGCAGCTGAGGGCCCGTGGTTTTGAAAACTTAAGGTATCACGGTAAACTGGCTGATAAAGAGAGGCATGATAACCAGGCAGCTTTTAAGGGAGAGAAGATCAACCTTATGATTGCTACGATCGCTTTTGGTATGGGTATTGATAGATCTAATATCAGGTTCATAGTACACGCCAATATGCCTAAAAGTACCGAAGCCTACTATCAGGAAGTCGGTCGAGCAGGTAGAGATAACCTACCATCATTTTGCTACATGTTCTATTCTGCGAAGGATTACCGCGATTATGCCTACTGGATAGAGCAGGACAAAGAGAGAGGCGATATCAATAAGGACAAGCTTAATCTGATCTATAATTATTGCGCGGTGCCCGGGTGTAGGCACAAGGGTTTAGTTGAATATTTCGGTCAGGAGTATAAAGGAGACGGATGCGGGGCATGTGATTATTGTCTCAAGGAGATAGATCTGATCGGAGATGCCGCTGACATAGCCAGGACAATAATTAAATGTGTAACAGGCGTGAGAAAGTTCGGTGGTGGTCATATCGCTGATGTGCTGTACGGCAAAGATACCGAAAAAGTCAGGCAGTGTGATCATCAGAGCTTAGAAACCTTTGGCTCGATGCGCGAGTCTCCTTCAGTAAAGTATATTCGTAACATAATCGAGCAGATGGTTGGCCAGAGAATACTGGAAAGAGATCCCGAGTACCAGACATTATCAGTTACTCAAAAAGGCAAAGATATTCTAGATGGCAAAGTAATACCGGTTTTGGCCAAACCTCCGGTTGTTGTCCGAACCAGAGAGATAATGAGAGGTCGCAGAGAAAGGATCAATGCGTATGCTTCCAGCTACGACGCGGATTTATTTAACAAACTAAAACAAAAACGATCAGAAATAGCTCAGGGAATAGGAAAGCCTGCGTATGTAATATTTCACGATCGCGCTTTGATGGAGATGGCGGCACGTAAGCCTTTAACAGCGGAAAGTTTTTTATCAATAAGCGGTGTTGGGGAAGCAAAGCTTAAAAAATATGGTGAAATGTTTATTAACATCATAAAAGATTACGTTGATTGAAGTTATTAAAAAACTAAAAATTCAAAGACCTCGAAAATTTAAAATTGATTATAGGGTAAATCTTGTACCGTTCGGGACATCAAACCGGTAGAATACCGCTCCTGACATTTGTCATCCTGACGAAGTCCTCAAAGCTTCACTGAAGCCGAGAGAAGCGGAGCGAAGGATCTAAACGTCGTCATCCCCGCGGCCTGTCCGCCGACTTGTCCGCCGTAGCCTTGGCGAAGGTGGAAGGCGGAAAGCGGGGATCACTTAAAACTAGAAATTTTTTCCTTTTTACTTTTTCCTTAAAACCCGATACCCGGTACCATTTCACATCCCCTGATATCCTGACTCATCAATTCCCAATTCTCCATTCCCAATTCCCAGCTTTTAATCTTTTTCCTTTTTACTTTTTCCTTTTTACTTGTTTTTTAGATTGCCCGTCCACCACGGGCGCTTATCGGGTCTGGCTGTTTCTCCTGAAGGTCCTTGCGGAACAGGACCATTCAGGAGAAACTAGCAAGGGGTGTAGCAAAGAAAGACACCTCTTAAGTATCCATGAATCAACCTAAGTTATTGTGCTATAAGGTGTTGCTGTTGTATCTTTTGGGAGGTTCTAAAAAGTTTGCCAAAAATGTTGACATATTCAAAAAAACCATGTATATTAACTTATAGGTTTATATTTTTGAATATGTATTAATCTATACATTAAGCTTGTTCCATGTTTATTAACTTATACATTAACAACTGCGGGAGGTTTTATAATGAAACTTCAACATAAAAAACTTGTACTGCAACAATTGGACTCAACCTTAAAACGTTTTCAACCCTTAAAAGCTATTAACCCTCCTGAGAGGGGGTGGCTTCGTGCTATTCGTACTGCACTTGGAATGAATGGTAAACAATTTGCAAAGCGACTTGGCGTTAGTGCGCCCAGAGTGACTTATCTTGAACAAGATGAAATTGCTGGATCCGCAACTATTAAAATGATGCAGCAAGCTGCGAGAGCTTTAAATTGTAAATTTGTTTACGGAATAGTCCCTCAAAAAAGTCTATTTGATATTATTAAAAAACAAGCTATCGACGTTGCAAAAAATCGCATAGCGCGCACCTCTCATACTATGTTGTTAGAAAAACAGGAATTAACAATTAACGATCAAAAAAAAATTCTTAAAAATATGATCGTTGATATTACTGAAACCTTACCAAAATCGTTGTGGGATTAATTCTATGAAGTTTAGATATCCAGAAGGTGCTACACCATTAAATCCAGAAGAAGTAGGCGGACTTCTTTTGTTACATATCACAACGCGCAGTGAACTTAATAGGTGGGAACAAGAAAACATCAATGAGGCATATGAGTGGCTTAGCGCACATAAGCCACAGGATCTTCTCAACGAAACTTTTATTCGCAAACTACATAAAAAAATGTTTGAAAATGTTTGGAGATGGGCTGGGACTTTTAGAACCACCGAAAAGAATATTGGTGTACACCCCTGGCAAATAGCGACACAATTAAAAAACTTATGTGACGACGTCGACAAATGGCTCGAATGTGGTTCTTATCCTCCTGACGAAATTGCCGTTCGCTTCCATCATCGATTAGTATCCATCCATCTTTTCCCGAATGGCAATGGCAGGCATGCAAGATTGATGGCAGATCTCCTATTAAAGCATATTTTAGGCAAGCCTGAATTCACGTGGGGTAGAAGTGACTTAATACGTGCGGGGAAATGCCGAAATCGCTATATGGGAGCTTTGCGGTCTGCAGATGATAACGATTATACTCCTTTGTTGGAGTTTGTACGTTCCTAATTTAGATATTTAATTAAAAAACTTCACAATCCCTGTATCCCAGACCCTACCTTTTCTTTTTTCCTTCAAAGTGTCATTGCGCCTGTCCGCCGTAGCCTCTTGTCCGCTAAAGCTTTAGCGAAAGCGGATGGCGAAGGCGGGAGCGACTACTGCGAAGCAGGGGAGTCGAGGGATCTAAATTTGCACCTCCTCACGAGCATCTCTTGTCCGCCGTAGCCTTGGCAAAGGAGGAAGAATCTAGCATCGAGAATCTAACTTGCGCCTACTGTCCCTGATATCCCAATATCCTGACTCATCAATTCCCAATTCTCTATTCCCAATTCCCTGCTCACTGTTCACTATTCCTCATGAAACCCTATCTGCCGCTTAGGCTTTTTCGGGGGCGGTTCCATTAATTGACGTATAGCCTCAAATATGGCACAGATATCCTCATCATGTTTTTCAATTCTATTCTCAAGTTGACTCAGCTTTAGAACAAGTTCTTTATTGGCAGAAAGAACTTCTCTCAACCGGACAAATGTCCTCATTATCGCAATATTAACCTGAATTGCGCGCTTGCTTCTAAGAACGCTCGAGAGCATTGCCACGCCCTGCTCAGTGAATACATAAAAATTGACTCGCCTTGAACCACCCCATCTTGAAATCACAGTTTGTGATTTCAAGATTGTAACTTCTTTATTCGTAAGCAGAAAAGCAAAATCTCTTGGAAATCTTTCAACGTTCCTTTTATATGCCTGCACTAGTGCTCTTGCCTCCACATCATATAATTCAGCGAGGTGTTGACCAAGGATCACCCGCCGCCCCCTTATAAGAAATATTCTTTGTTCAATAAATTTTTTTCGTCCCAATGCTTTTCCCATAAATTCCTCCTTCGTTAAGTTTTAGTCCCTCTACTTATATAGACAAAATTTATGCCATTTTTCTTGCACTTTTTTTTCACTTTTTTTATTGAGACTACAATTTACGGCAACGTCCGCCGTAGCCTCTTGTCCGCTAAAGCTTTAGCGAAAGCGGATGGCGAAGGCGGAAGCGAGTGAGCGAAGCGAACGAGTCGAAGGATCTAAACGTCGTCATTCCCGTGAAAACGGGAATCACTGAAAACTAGATATTTTTTCCTTTTTACTTTATCCTTAAAACCCGATACTCGGTACCCTATACCCGGTACCATTTCACATCCCCTGATATCCTGACTCATCTATTCCCAATTCACAGCTTTTAATCTTTTTCCTTTTTCCTTTTTCCTTGTTTTTAGATTGCCCGTCCACCACGGGCGCTTATCTGGTCTGGCTGTTTCTCCTGAAGGTCCTTGCGGAACAGAACCATTCAGGAGAAACTAGCAGCGGGGACAGGGGGCGCGGAGGGAGATAGAGGAGAATCCCTCCCTCTCCGCCATACATTTTCATAAAGCGTTGGGTTAAAACAAGATGGCCGTAATTGTCTTAAAACACAGGCAGTTGCGGCTTTTTGTTTGTCAGGCATGTTTTCCTTGCTTCCCCTTGCTTCCGAAAGTTGTCACGAGTATAATGTTTTCGTGCACAGACATACTATATCAAAAAGTGAAATAAACACCCTGCCGGTCAAGGCATACACCGGTCCTGTCCATCTGATAGATTCTGACGAAAAGATGGCCGCCTCCTCGGAAGCTCTGAGGGGCGAGAAGGTCCTGGGGTTCGATACGGAGACGAGGCCCGCTTTTAAGAAGGGGGAATCCTACGCACCCTCCCTCGTACAGCTTGCCGCAAGCGACCGGGTCTACGTGTTCCAACTAAGTCACATTACCGTGCACAAGCTTCTTATAGATATCCTGGCCGATAAGAAAGTGCTTAAAGCCGGTGTCGCCGTGGACGATGATATAA
>JAVCCB010000008.1 GCA_030765685.1 Candidatus Tantalella remota
CATATCTTGAAAAACTTTTGACTACTTCATACAGTCCTTCCGGATATATTTCCCAGCCCATATCGGTAGTCTTGCCTGCTTCGGGATGGTGTTCGTAAGAGCATACTTCTCCGAGGGGATGTTGTCTGAATGGTTTTTGGTAATGTATGAATTGGCGGAAATAATAGTTAAGGCCGATGAAGTCGATAGAGTTCTTGATGGGAAGCTTTTCCGGCTTTACGCCGGGGATAAGGACGCGGCCTTTTATGGCGGACCGTATACTACTGTGGTTATGCATCCTACTGCGCAGATGTGTGGCTAAGCGGTCAAGCGGAGATGAAGTGCAGGGATGAAATGCCGTTACTGCCTTAGATATGCCTATCTCAGGTTTTATTATTCGCGACGAGCCTTCAGCGGCCTCATTCATAAGCCTGTAGGCTTCGACATGCCCCTTGAGCATATTCTTTAATACCAGAAGAGCTTCATTGAAATTGTGCCTGCACGGAGGCCATTCTCCAAGGAAATATCCCAGGAAAGCAAGGATGTGCGGCTCATTAAGTGCTATCCAGTACCGGACGTTATCGCCCAGTTCTTCTATGGCTTTTTCAGCGAAACGTGAAAAGAGGTTCACGGACTCATCGATAGTCCATCCGCCTTTTCGTGACAGCCAGAGAGGGAGGGTGAAGTGATTCAGCGTGACGATAGGTTCTATGCCTAGCTTCTTCAGTTCGGATATGACATTCCTGTAATGATCCCATTCCGCGTCATCCCAGACGCCTTCCTCTTTTTCAAGCCGGCTCCATTCAAGGCCGAAGCGATGCGCGTTATGTCCGAGTTCCTTGGCGAGAGCAAGATCTTCGCGGAACCGGTTGTAGTGGTCGCAGGCTTTCCCGGAAGGTTCGGTATTACCAGCCCGTTCCCATTTCCACCAGTCGTTGTTAAAGTTGTCGCCTTCGACCTGATGTGAGGAGGTGGAAGCGCCCCATAAGAAATTTTTGGGAAATGAACCGTTCATGATAATTAGTATACCTTTTATTGTTCCCTGTAGCAAGAAGGGGACAGGCCTAGGCATAAAATCAGGGACAGGTCCAGTATTAAAACGAGAAACGTCCCTACACTTCGTGAAAGATTAAAAATATGTTGACAAAACATCAAAAGAGAAATACAATAAAAGGCGGGTGAGGGTAGGGGATGTTCACCCGCCTTTGTCACGCGAAAGATCCAGTTTGGACCCGCGTTTCATTGACAAGTACTATTTTATCAGATGACAGGTATAAGTCAAGGAGTAAGTATTGTCGCGGGAGACACCCGATTTTAAGGGGTTATAGGGGCATTAAAGAATACAGGGAGGGGTAAAATGAGAGGGAAAAAGACTCAATTTATATGGATAGTTTTAGTATCGCTGTTTATTGTGGACGGGGCCTTTGCCGCGGAGGGAAAATGGGAAAACATCTCGGACGGGACAACGGGAAAAATACTTTCGATCGAGAGCTCTGTTGGGGAAGATGTTGTTTATGTAGGTGCTCAATACGGGTTGTTCAAGGTTGCCTCAGGTGTGATGGAAAAGGTGCGTTCGGATGAAGAACTTTGGGATGTTAAGCGGATAGCTTTGTCCGGGGGTAACATTTTTATTGCAGGTTCAGGGGGAGTCTATTTGAAGAAAGGTGAATCACTCTGGAAGCGTTTGCAGGGGAGAAAAAATATTGATGGCGTGGTTGTCTCTGAGGGGATGGACGAGGATGCGCTACTGGCATGGTCGGGCAAAGAACTTTTCAAAGTAAAAGGAAATAGCTGGCAAAGGATAGGGTTGGACCTGGAGTGGGATGATATAGTCGACGTGGTATGTCCGGGAAGTGTTATTTTTGTCGGTGCCGGAGGTAGTGTGTACATGTCTAAGGACGCGGGGGAGAGTTGGATCAAGATCCAGCTTGTTGCAAAACACATAAATGGGGAGATCCCTGATATGATCCCGGAGGGTGAGGAGATTACGGCGCGGTTTCCTGCCGTGCGTGATATGAGCCTTTCTGGCGTGGGGTCAGTCGTGGTGGCGACAGGGCGGGGAGTGTTTGTCATCGGCGCTGAAGGGCAGGTGCTCGCGCGGTTCGTAACTGTGGGGCTTCCAGCGGGCAATGTGAGAAAGGTGGAGTGCTTGAACGACGATCTTTTTGTCGCGACAGACAGTAGGGTTTTTGTTTACGACGAGCAGAGAGAGACCTGGAAAACTGTTTTTGAAAGATCTTTTTCAGAACCGATAAGTTGTTTGAAGTGGCAGGGGGGCTTTTCTGGGCAAGGGCAGCTTTGGGTCGCCGGTGGAAAATATTTGTACAGAAAAAAGATAACCACGGAGAAAGTGGAAAAATTCTTTGGAGAGAAACGGTTAGTGGTAGACGTGCCTCACGTACCGCTTTCGGAAGTACACAAGATGGCCATAGAATACGCGGAGGTTAGTCCCGAAAAAATAAAAAAATGGCGGCAGGGTGCCAGGTGGAAGGCGATTTTCCCAAAACTGTCAGTAGGTTTTTCACAGTCGTGTGATGATAATATTGAACTCTATAAAAGTTCGACCAAGTATTACGTGGCTTCCGGCCCCAGGGAGAGGGGAGAGGATTGGGATATAGATCTCAGTTGGGACTTGTCGGATCTTATCTGGAACGAGTCCCAAACGTCCATTGACGTCAGGAGCAAGTTGATGGTCCAGCTCCGTGATCAAATACTTGAGGAAGTGACGCGTTTATATTTTGAGAGAAAGCGGCTGGTTCTGGAGGTTGAAAAGGGTGCTGCTCCGGAAAAATTGTTGCGGATCGAGGAACTCACCGGATATATCGACGCGTTGACGGGCGGGGGATTTTCGCACGCTCTAGAGGGGGAAGGCTATAGCTTCCAGGAACTGTCCTATGAGCAAAGAGTTTAATAAGCGGGCAGGTTTGAGGTATAAAATCCCCCTGGTAGCCCGGGATAGTGGCAGGTGCGGTTTAAGGAGCTCGGTCTATACGGATCGGGCTTTTTAATATTATATCTATACGTCTTTGTATGATATCCCTCTCAAAACGAGTCTGCCGGTAGCATAAACCTCTTTCCGCCGGAAATTTCTTGACAAAACATATATTACTGTTAGAATTACTCAAATAAATAACGGAGGGGTAAATGAAACTGGAAAACAAGGTATCGATCGTCACCGGAGCAGCTCGGGGAATAGGTAAAGACATAGCTTCTCTCTTTGCCGAAGAGGGGGCGGACCTCGCCATATGCGACGTTAATGAGGAAGCCCTGTCGGAAATGAAAGCCGAGATAGAGAAGAATACCGGCCGCAAGGTCTTTGTACAGAAAGTCGACGTCACATCATCCGAAGATGTGGAGGATTTCGTTAAGAAAACCCTTGACAATTTCGGCAGTTTGGATATACTTGTCAACAATGCTGGCATCACCAGAGATAATCTTGTCATGAGGATGTCCGAGCAGGAGTGGGATGCCGTACTTGATGTTAACCTTAAAGGGGCATTCAACTGTATAAAGGCGGTCACCCGTCCGATGATGAAAAAAAGAAGCGGCAAGATAGTGAACATGGCTTCTATTGTAGGTGTGATGGGTAACGCGGGTCAGGCCAACTATTCTGCCTCGAAAGGCGGGCTGATAGCCCTGACCAAGACCATAGCTAAGGAGCTGGGGTCACGAAACATCAACGTGAACGCGATAGCTCCGGGTTTTATCCAGACGGATATGACCGATAAGCTCTCTGAAGAGGCAAAGGATAAGCTGCTGGCATTTATACCGCTGGCGCGCATGGGCAGCACCAGGGATGTGGCCAGTCTGGCACTTTTTCTGGCAAGCGATGCGGCTTCATATATCACGGGTCAGGTCGTCAAGGTCGACGGCGGCATGGTCATGTAAATGCGGATTTATCCCGAGCGAGGCGTAAACCGACCAAGGGATCTCAGAAACAAGAGATTGCTTCGTCGCCCGTAAAGGGCTCCTCGCAATGACGCTAAGGGGAGCGAAGCGACATAAGTTGTGAAGACGAATTTACCCCGCTCTTTTGTAAAAAGAGCGGGGTCTAGAAAGAAGAACGAATAGTCAATGGTTGTTTAGTGAACCAGAAATAAGGAGGAAACATGTCAGAGGTAGCTGAAAAGGTAAAATCAATCGTAGCCGAACAGCTTGGTGTGAAGATCGAAGAGGTCAAAGAGGACGCTAAGTTCATCGATGATCTGGGTGCCGACTCACTGGATACAGTAGAACTGGTTATGGCTCTCGAGGAGGAATTTGGGGCAGAGATACCGGACGAGGACGCCGAGAAGCTGACCACTGTTGGTGAAGCTATCAAGTACATAGACGAAAAAGCAACAGCGTAACATCCAACAAAAAAGATCCGATCGAATATGACTAATAGAAGAGTAGTCCTTACGGGAGTAGGCGTTGTCTCTCCCGTAGGGAACAATGCTAACGATTTTTGGGATTCCGTCATAAACGGTAAGACGGGCGTGGCTCGCCTTACCGCCTTTGACCCGACTTATTTCTATTCCCAGATATCCGCCGAAGTCAAAGATTTCGACGCCACGCAGTATATGACCGCTAAGCAGGCGAGACGTCTTGACAAGTTCGTCAAGTTCGCTATCGCCGCCGCGAAGATGGCCATTGAAGACAGCGGTATGGACCAGGAGAAAGTAACCAAAGAGAGAGCCGGTGTCTATATAGGGTCAGGTATCGGCGGTCTGCATACCGTCGAGGTCGAGCATGAAAAATATCTGGCGACTAAAGCGGTGGACGAAGCAAAAGCGGCTTCTAAAATATCTCCTTTTCTCATTCCGATGCTGATCGTCAACATGGCGTCAGGGCTGGTGTCGATAGAACTGGGGTTTAAAGGCCCTAATTCCGCCGCTGTTACAGCCTGTGCCACGGCGAGCCATTCTATAGGAGACGCGTTTAAGATCATACAAAGGAACGAAGCCGACGTAATGGTAGGCGGCGGATCAGAGGCTGCGATAACAAAGATGGGTTTTGGCGGGTTCTGTGCCTTGAAAGCGCTTTCCACGAGAAATGATGATCCGCTTCACGCGTCGCGTCCCTTTGACAGGGAAAGAGACGGGTTTGTTATGGGAGAAGGTTCCGCTGTCGTTGTGCTGGAAGAGCTTGAGCATGCCAAAAAGCGCGGCGCGAAGATATATTGCGAGATGGCCGGCTATGGAATGAGCGGCGACGCGTATCACATGACGGCTCCCGATCCTTCCGGGGGCGGAGCTGTACGGTGCATGCGGGCCTCTCTTGATGACGCGAAACTGAACATTGACGACGTTGACTACATAAACGCGCACGGTACGTCCACTCCTCTGAACGATAAGACGGAGACGGGAGCGATAAAGACGGTATTCGGTGACAGGGCATACAAAATACCTGTAAGTTCTACGAAGGGCGTTACCGGACATCTTCTGGGTGCGACCGGGGCTGCGGAACTTATAGCCTGCGCGAAGGCGATAGAAAATGATGTTATACCGCCTACAATAAATTACGAGTACCCCGATCCCGAGTGTGACCTGGATTACGTTCCCAATGTAGCCAGGGAAGCGAAAGTAGATGTCGCGATAAGCAACTCTCTGGGTTTTGGCGGTCACAACGTTACTCTTGTGGTAAAAAGGTTTGAGGGATGATGAAGGTCCGGCGTGAACATTCAGCGTAGATATTTTTCAGCTGAACGACTGCCGGCCTTTTTATTTTTATCGACTTAAAAAAGAAAACCAAGGAGACCTGATATGGATTACCTTTTGACCGAAGAACAGCAGATGGTCAAGGAACTCTGCCGCCAGATAGCTGTAGAAAAGATAAAGCCCGTCGCGGCCGAATATGACGAGAACGAGGAATTCCCGTGGGATATAGTAAAGGTGCTTGCCGAATCTGATGTTTTCGGCGTGTATATCCCGGAAGAATACGGAGGAATGGGCGGCGGCATTATGGAGATGGCAATAGCTACCGAACAGCTTTCATGGGGTTGCGGCGGCATAGCGCTCGCTTTCGCTGCTACAGGTCTTGGCACATATCCGATACTCCTTTACGCGAACGACGAGCAGAAAGCTAGATACCTGCCGGATATAGCGGCCGGTAAAAAGCTCGCCGCGTTCTGTATAACCGAAGCGGAAGCCGGTTCGGACGCGGGAGGCATAAAAACGACGGCAAAAAAAGACGGCGACAATTATATACTCAACGGCACAAAACAGTGGATAACCAACGGGGGAGAGGCTGAGGTTTACACGGTTATCGCTATGACGGATAAAACTAAGGGGCCGCGCGGCGCGAGCGCTTTTATAGTGGATAAGGATATCCCCGGCGTAAGTTTCGGTAAAAAAGAGAACAAGCTTGGCATTAGAGGTTCTACCACCAGAGAAGTCATTTTCACGGATGTAAAAGTTCCCAAGGAAAACCTTCTGGGTAAAGAAGGCCTGGGGTTCATCATTGCGATGAAGACTTTTGACCACTCAAGACCCGGTGTGGCCGCCCAGGCGGTAGGTATAGCGCAGAGAGCGGTCGATGAGGCCGTGCGTTATTCTCATGAGAGAAAACAATTCGGCAGTTTTATTTCCTCTTTTCAGGGAATACAGTGGATGCTGGCTGACATGGCGACACAGGTAGAGGCCTCAAGGGCGATGATCTATTCCGCTGCGAGAATGGTAGATGCCGGTGTGAAGAAGAATGTGGCCAAGGTGTCAGCTATGTGTAAGATGTTCGCGTCCGATACCGCGATGAAAGTCACCACCGACGCCGTGCAGATATTCGGCGGTTATGGTTACATGAAAGAGTATCCTGCGGAGAAGCTTATGAGGGATGCCAAGATAACACAGATATATGAAGGTACTAACCAGATACAGAGAGGCGTTATCGCGTCAGCGCTTATTAAAGAAGGGCTCGCTAAATAAATGAGACTGTAGCTTATGGAACGAAGTGAACATAAGTTACAAAGTCGAATTTATCTCGAGCGTAAGCGAGAGATCTCAGAAGGCCGAGCGAAGCGAGGGATCTCAGAAACAAGAGGTTGCTCCGTCGCCCGTAAAGGGCTCCTCGCAATGACGCTAAGAGGAGCGAATCGAGGGATCTCAGAAGAGAAGCAAGTCCTGAGTTCAACTGTTATCCTGAGCGACCCCCGCGCTTTGCTGCACAAAGCAGCAGCGGGGGGAGTCGAAGGATCTAAAAAAAGATTTCTCGAATCACTTCCGCCTTCGCTAAAGCTATGGCGGACATAGTCGTTCGCTCGAAATGACAAGGCAAGAATAATATGAAAATATTAGTGCTCATAAAACAAGTCCCGGATACTACGGATGTAAAGATAGATCCGGAAACAAATACGCTGATACGCGAGGGCGTCGAATCAGTAATTAATCCGTTTGACATGTACGCCATCGAAGAGGCTCTGCGCGTCAAGGACAGGCTTGAAGGTGCTGAAGTAGTCGCGATAAGTATGGGCCCACCGCAGGCCACTGAAGCTCTTAAAAAAGCCATTTCAATGGGTTGCGACAGTGCGGTGCTTCTCTCGGACAGGAAGTTCGCGGGTAGCGATACATGGGCGACTAGCTACACTTTAGCGCAGGCGGTAAGGAAAGTAGGCGATTTTAAACTGATATTCTGCGGCAAGCAGGCTTCCGACGGTGATACCGCGCAGGTAGGGCCGGGAGTATCGATGCACCTGGACGTACCGCAGGTCACATACGTGAAGAAGATAGAAAAAATAGACGCGGATAATGCTACCGTTGAGCGGATGACGGAAGAGGGGTACGACATCGTAGAGACCCCGCTGCCGGCCGTTTTTACGGTGGTGAAAGAGATAAACGAACCGAGGCTGCCTTCGCTTAAGGGAAAGATGAGATCCAAAAAAGCGGAGATCCCGGTGTGGACAGCGGAAGATCTGGGTTGTGACGATGATAAAATAGGTTTGGATGGTTCCCCGACGAGGGTTGTTAAAATATTCACTCCGGCGCCGAGAGAAGGCGGCAGGATACTTGAGGGCGAACCGGAAAATAAAGCAAAAGAGCTCACAGAGCTTTTGAAAGACGCAATTATAGGATAAGAGGAAGAGTGGCAGACAAAGATCCCATCACAGTACTTAATGACAAATGCGTAGGTTGTACGCTCTGCGTCAAAGTGTGCCCGTTCGGCGCCATAGAGATGCAGGAAAAAAAAGCCGTCATCGACCTTACGAAATGTACTCTTTGTGGAGCGTGTGTAACGGAATGTAAATTCGAAGCGATCGTAATGGAGGAAAAGGAAGAAAAACCCGAGATAGATTTTTCTCTCTATAAAGATGTATGGGTCTTCGCGGAGCAGAAGAAAGGCAAAGTCCAATCTATCGCTTTTGAACTTCTTGGAAAAGGACGCGAACTGGCGGATAAGCTTGGTGTTAACCTCTGCGCCGTACTTCTTGGCGACAATATGGATGAGGCTTGTAAGGAACTTATCGAAAGAGGCGCGGATAAAGTCTACCTGGTAGATTCACCTAAACTCAAAGCATATCAGGACGATCCTTATACAAAGGTCCTTAATGAGCTGATATCAAAATATAAACCTGAAGTAGTCCTTTGCGGCGCGAGTGTTATCGGGAGAAGTCTTATATCCCGTGTTGCCGTCACCTTGAGGGTGGGACTCACCGCGGATTGCACCGGCCTTGACATCGACGATAAAGATAAGATACTTCTTCAGACGCGTCCCGCTTTTGGCGGAAACATCATGGCGACTATCATCAGTCCTGATTACCGTCCGCAGATGGCGACTGTAAGGCACAAGGTGATGCAAGAGTCTGATCCCGATCCGAAAAGAAAGGGTGAGATAATTAAAGAGGAGTACTCCGAAGAGATATACACCTCCCGCAGTAAACTCATAGATATAGTAGAAGAGATAGAAGAGACTGTGAACCTGACCGAGGCGGATATCATCGTTTCGGGGGGGAGAGGTATAGGCGGGCCGGAGAACTTCAGTCTCATAAAAGATCTTGCGCTTAGCCTTAAGGGCGCGCTTGGAGCTTCACGCGCCGCCGTTGACGCTGACTGGATACCGTATTCGCATCAGGTAGGCCAGACGGGTAAAACTGTTTGTCCGAAACTTTATATTGCCTGTGGTATCAGCGGACAGATCCAGCATCTGATAGGGATGCAGTCATCCGATATTATAGTGGCCATAAATAAAGATCCGGAAGCGCCTATTTTTAAGGTTGCTACTTACGGTATAGTGGACGATCTTTTTAAGGTAGTTCCGCTTCTTACCAAGCATTTCAAGGACATCCTGTCCTAATACAGTCTTGCCTGGCATTACCCTACATCATAAGTGATTACAATCAAACAGCTTAAAAATAATTTATTTTATGTTTGACAACTACTACCTACTTGTGTATACTTGAATAAACTTATTCAAACCTATATAAAGTTGTTCAAACCGTAGCAAAGCCATATATGATAGCCAGCAGCTCAAAAAAGTACACAGTCCAGCAGGTAGCCGACATCCTCGGTATCTACCGCGGGACTGTGATCAATTATGAGAAGAAGGAAATATTCCCGCCACCGAAACGAAATCACATAAACGGTTATCGCGAATATACTGAAGAAGATATAGAGTATCTTAAAGAGATACTTGAAGGCAATGCTGCCAGTACGCAATAGGGGGACAAATGCATTTCAAGAAACTTGAAATAGTAGGATTTAAATCTTTCCTTAATAAAACGAAGCTGAAATTCGAGCCCGGTGTTACGGCGGTTGTCGGTCCTAACGGTTGTGGAAAGAGTAACATCGTTGACGCGATCAAGTGGGTGCTCGGGGAACAGTCCCCGAAATCCATGCGTTCCACCGCGATGGGTGACGTTATCTTCAACGGAACGGAACGACAGGATCCGGTAAACGTTGCCGAGGTGTCTCTTACTTTGTCGAACACCGACAGGAGTCTGCCCGTAGATTATGACGAGCTGACGATCAGCCGCAGGCTGTACCGTTCGGGGGAAAGTGAATATCTCCTTAACAAGACTCCCGTAAGGCTGGCTGACGTGCGGAGCCTTCTCATGGGTACGGGGATAGGTACGAGTTCCTATTCTATAGTCGAGCAGGGAAGGATGGACATGATCCTCAGTTCTAAGCCTGAGGAGAGACGTCATGTGTTCGAGGAAGCTAGCGGAATAACCCGGTACAAATCCAAGAAACGCGAAGCTTTGCTTAAGCTGGACAGGACTAAAGAGAATCTTTTAAGGATCAGCGATATTGTCAGGGAAGTCGAAAGGCAGATAAAGTCAATAGAGAGACAGGCGCGTAAGGCGGAGAGGTATAAGGCTCGGTTTGAGGAACTTAAGGATATGGAGGTCAAGCTTTCCTATAAGAAATACAAGGAATTGACTACAGACGACAGCTCTCTCGACGATGAGAATGTGAAACTGAACGAGAAGAGAGACGATCTTTCTTCGGAGATCGGGGAGATGATAACTGACCTGGGGCGGCTTAAGGAAGAGTACACTTTGGTGCTCAGGGAATTGCAGGCTTCCCAGAACGACGTGATGAGACTTTCATCGGAGATAGATAAGAACAAGCATGTGGCCGAAGTCAACGAAGAGAGGATACAGGAACTGCAGAAATCGGTGGAAAGGCTTGATTGGGAAATAGAAGAAGCCACCGAACGCAAAGAAAGCCTTAATTCCAGGGTAGAGGGGCTCGAAGTCAGGTTCAACGATGTCAGCGGTAAGCGTAATGAGAAAGATGAAGCTCTTAACGCGGCGCAGGACAATGTAAGGGAACTTGCCGGACACATTGAGCAGAACAGGATAAAGCTGCAGAATAACCGGGAGAAAACGGTTGATATTGTTTCGGAGCAGACACAGACTAAAAACGACCTGATCAAGGTGAATGCGGATACGCAGAACCGCCAGTCAAGGCTCAGGAGATTGAAACTGGAGAGGACAAGTGTCGAGGCCGAAAAACAGAGTGTTTCCGAGGATCTTAGCAGCATAGAAGGCCAGGTGGAGAGTGTTTCCCGTGCTCTTGAATCAAAGCGTGAAGAAGTGGATGTCTTTAATAGGGAATATGCCGATAAGCAGCAGCTACTGACGACGCTTAACGCCGACAAGCAGCAGAAGGAAAAAAGACTTAATGAGATCAAGCCCCGCAGGCAGTTCCTTGAAAAGCTTATAGAAGAGCGCGAAGGTGTCTCGGAAAGCGTAAAGGATATAATCAAACGGTCGGAATCAGGGGATCCCGTGTTCGAGGGTGTGCACGGCATATTGTCAGAACTCGTGAACGTGCGTGAGAATTATGAGGAGTCAATGGAATCTATTCTCGCTGACGCGGCTCATGCCGTAGTGGTCGAGGATCTTGCGGTAGCCGAGAGGGTGACTTCCTTTCTTTCGGATAACGCTATGGGCAGCGTGAATTTTGTCATACTGGAAGAGCTCAGGCGGATGGCTTCCGGCGGAGGATCTGACGCGCGGAAAGGTGCTCTGGAAGATGTGACTCATGTGCTGGCCGCGCAGGAGGAGTATTCTTCCGCGCTCAAAGCGCTATTGTTCGATACTTTTGTGGCGGGTTCTCCCGACGCGGCGAAGATTTTTATGGACGACAACAGCAGTTTTAATGGACGGATAATAGGAGAGAAGGGTGAAGTTTACCGCTGGGGTCTAAGGCGTAGCAGAAACTATTCGGCGAAAGAGACCATTCCTCTTTTTGGAAGAAAAGAGAAGGTCAAAGAGCTTCTGGAAGAAGAAAGGGTGATCGGGGAAAAGGTGCGTCTGCTTGAGGGATCGATAACGGAACTCGAGCAGTGGCTACGGGATTCTTCAGCTAAGAAGGGAAAACTTGAGACGGAACTTAGGGAGAGGCAGCTTGAGTTTGCCGATGTATCCTCGAAAAAGAATTCAATAAAGGAAAAGTTTAACTCTCTTGGAGAGGAGATGCTGATACTCGACACAGACATAGAAGAGGAGACAGAAGCTATCGGTCAGCTTCAGAGTGAAAAAGAACGGCTTGAGGCCCGGCTGGTCGAACTTGAGTTGGAAGCGTCCAGGCTTCAGCAGCTTGTTGAGGAAGCGCAGGAGATCATACAGGATTGTACGCGCAAGAGGGAAGAAACATTCTTTTGTATGTCCGATATTAAGGCCGAACTTTTCGCGCTGCGTAAAGAAGAGGAGAATCTTTCGGAAAACCTCGAGCGGGAAAAGGAGTCCTGTAGCAGGGTGTTTCAGGGTGTCGAAGAGAAGAGGTCTCGCGTGAAGGAAAGCGGCGACAGGATAAAGGCTCTTGACGATGAGATAAAGGAACTTAAAGAGCGCAACCTTGAAGGTTCGGCTGAGGCCGAGGTCAAAGGCCGGGAGATATCCGACAGGGAGGAAAGGAAAGATTCTCTTGAGCAGGAAATAAGCGAGAAAGAGATAACCCTTAAAGGCAAAGAGCATACGCTCGAAGACCTGAGAGACCTTACGAGAGATATAGATATAAAGACGAAAGAAGTCGAGTATCGGCGGGACGCGCTGGTGGAGAAGATCATGAACGCGTATAAGGTCAATATATCAGAGATGACCATGGAGATCGAAGAAGGTACGGACTGGGAAGATATGGTCTCCCGCATAAAAGAGTTTAAGGAACAGCTGGATAAAATGGGTGAAGTCAGCCTTGGCGCGGTAGAGGAGCACAAGCAGCTTGAGGAGAGGTATCAGTTCCTCATTAAACAGAGCGAAGACCTTACCAACGGACGTGACGCTCTTCTTCAGGCCATACAGAAGATAAACAGGACCACCCGTAAGATGTTCATGGAGACTTTTGAGAAGATACAAAAAGAGTTTAACGATTATTTCCGTATGCTTTTTAACGGAGGTAAGGCGGAGCTACTGCTGGAGGACGAATCAAATGTTCTGGAATGCGGCATAGACATATCTGTCCGTCCTCCCGGGAAAAAACTGCACAACATAATGCAGCTTTCCGGAGGAGAAAAGGCCATGACTGCCATAGCTCTGATATTCGCTATTTTTAAGGTCAACCCGAGCCCGTTCTGTGTGCTTGACGAAATAGACGCTCCTCTTGATGAGTCGAATATCGTACGTTTCTGCCGTGTGTTGCAGGAGTTTCTTAAATTATCCCAGTTTGTTATAGTCACGCACAACAGGATGACTATACAGCTTGCCGATGTCCTTTACGGTATCACTATGGAAGAAAAAGGCGTATCCAAAATAGTCTCCGTAAAGTTTACTGAAGAAAAAGAGATGAAAGACGAAGTCGAAATTCCCGCGTCCGCGTAAGCTTGACCGGATCGGAGGACCCCAATGAGTTCGACAAAGATAAAGACGAAAAAAGAATTGCTTTCCAAAGTAGAGCTTAAAGAGCTTTACGAGAGAACAAAGCATGAGATGACGCTACTGTCGGAGATAACGAACGCGATGATGCAGTCGCTGGAGCTTGACCAGGTGTTGTACACGATCCTTACGGCACTGACGGCCCATCAGGGGCTCGGGTTTGACAGGGCGATGTTCTTTCTGGTCAATGATGACGAGCGGACCCTGGACGGGAAAATGGGTATAGGGCCTCACTCCGCGGACGAGGCGGACAGGTTATGGCAGCGCATAGAGAACCATAAACTCTCACTCAGAAACCTTATCGATTCATATTACAAATTTAAGACAGATCCCGAATCAAAGCTTAACACCGTGGTCAAGGGTATCTCTATACCGATCCGTGAGGACGCGGGTATACTGGCGCTTACGATCCTTGAGGGCATGTCTTTTGAGGTAGCCAATGACGAGGCAAAGGCTATGGTGAACGCGGAGATAAGGTCGCTACTCAACATGGACCTTTTTGTTACGATACCGCTTAAGACTAGAGCCCACACTCTGGGCGCTATAGTGGTGGATAATATCTCTTCCGGCACGATGATAACTAAAGACAACATACGCATACTCAATATGTTCGCCGATCACGCCGCACTGGCGGTAGAGAACTCGCGCCTTTACGGGAAGACGGTGCATCTTTCCCAGACCGATTGGCTGACGGGGCTATGGAACGCCAGGCATTTTAATTTCGTACTTGATGAAAAGATCAAGATGGCGGCGAAGGATGAAAGCGCGCTCAGCCTTCTTCTGATAGATATAGATAACTTCAAAGAGTATAATGATACTTTGGGCCATCAGAGAGGCGACGATGCCATAAGAAGGGTTGCGACGGCGCTCAAGGGGTCTTCCCGCAGCACGGACTTTTGCTGCAGGTACGGCGGTGAGGAGTTCGCGATAGTTATGGCGGGGATAAACAGGAACAGCGCACAGATGATAGCGGAACGCCTGAGGAAGGAAGTGGAAGAATCGTTCAAAAACGATGCTGCTGTTCCCGATAAGGTCAAGCTGACTGTAAGCCTTGGTTTGTCCGTGTGTCCCTACGACAGTGAGGGAAAAGAAGATCTTATTAGAAAAGCGGATCTCGCATTGTACCAGGCGAAGCAGACAGGCAAGAACAGGGTGTGTACGTACGTGCCGGAATTGGGTGAGGGGCAGTCGTAATAGGGGGAGTAATGGAAGACCTTAAAAAAATATGCTGCGCTATTTTTGATAATAACGCTGAGGGCATCCTGGTTGTAGATTATGATAGTGGCGGGTGAAGTTTGAGAAGCCCGGTTTTTTGGAACCGGGCTTCCCAATACTGATGACTATTCACTGCTCACCGTTTACAGTTCACAGTTTACTGTTGTATAATACTAGCATGAAGACTATTTCCTTTGAAGAAAGACTGGCGAAAATTCTTAAGAAGAAAAAAAAGACGCTTTCTCTGGCGGAATCGTGTACAGGCGGACTTATTGCCAGTCGCATTACAGACCTTTCAGGAAGTTCCGATTATTTTCTGGGCGGTGTGACCGCGTATTCTGACAACGTGAAGATGTCCGTTCTTGATGTACCGCGTAATATCATAAAAAAGAACGGAGCTGTCAGCAGGGAAGTGGCAAAGGCCATGGCCGAAGGAGCCAAAGCCCGTACGAGCAGCGACTTTTCGGCCTCGGTAACCGGTGTGGCCGGTCCCTCCGGAGGGACCGGCAGGAAACCGGTAGGGCTTGCTTTTATAGCATTTTCTGACGGCAAAAAGACAAGAACAAAAAAGCTCCAATACAAAGGTGACCGCGGAGCGCTGAAGAAAAAGTTTTCTGACGCGGTCCTGAAATTGATACTAGATAATATGTAAACTGTGAATAGGTCTTAGCTGTTAGGTTGTATCCCAAGACCCAAGACCGAACACCCAAGATCCCTTACTATGCCTACCATTAGAACCTTCATAGCGATCGAACTTCCATCAGAAGCCAAAAACGAACTTGCCGGTATCACTGCTGGATTCAAGAAGTCAGGAGCGGACGTTAAGTGGGTTAGGCCCGAGACGGTCCACCTTACGCTTAAATTTCTGGGTAGTGTCCCGGAAGAAAAATTATCCTCTATTTCCGAAAAAATTAATGAAGTGGCAAAAAGCATCTCTTCGTTTGACCTGACTCTGGGGGAGGTCGGAGTGTTCCCGGATTGGAAGCGGCCTCGTGTTGTTTGGGTAGGTATTGATGGAGCGAAAGGGGTGCTTGAAGGAATAGCGGGAAGAATAGAAGATGCGATGGCCTCTTTAGGTTTTGGAAAAGAGACGAGAGGATTTAAATCCCATCTCACTCTTGGAAGGGTGAGATCTCCGAAGAACAAAGAAGAACTGGAAAAAATCGCGAGAGATATCGAGATAAAACCTGTCCCCGTCCCCGTTTTTGACATAATCCTCTTTAAGTCCGAACTTACTAGAGAAGGGGCGATCCACACGCCGCTTGAAAAATTCAACTTGAAATCCAAATGACAAAATCCAAAACCCAAATGAAAGCTAAAACCCAAATAACAAAATGTGCAAATTTTACCCGTACGACAAGAGTAGGGTAAAAAGATATCTGCATTTTGGATTTAATGATTTGGATTTATTTTGGATTTTGAATTTAGGATTTTGAGCTTTCCTAACCCTCCCCAAACTAACCAGGTTATATTTGCATGGCGTGGAATAATATTATTCCTACCCCCGCATTTATAACCAGGTTAAAAATGCAGACATTTCTGTTGCCCTAACGGTAAAAATAAAGTGCAAGAAAATGGGGCTAAAACTTGTCTATAGAAGTAGGGATAGTGAACAGTGAACGGTAAACAGTAAACGGTAAACGGGATCTTGCAAAGATAAGGGCGGGCAGTATGCACAAGGAATTGGAGGCATGGAAGCAGAGTATGCTTCTTACGGAAGGGATTTATGTAGTTACTAAAAGTTTTCCAGATCAAGAAAAGTTCGGGTTAGTAAATCAGCTGCGAAGAGCTGCTGTTTCTGTGCCAAGCAACATAGCAGAAGGTGCTGCACGAGATACCACTAAGGAATTTATCCGCTTTTTATATATCGCATTAGGGTCAATATCAGAAGTGAAAACGCAGTTGATTTTATCTGAAAGACTTAGATATTCCAAGGAGGATGAGGAATTACTAAGTAATGCGGAAACAGTCAAAAAGTTACTGTTTGGATTGATAAAGGCATTGAAGAAAAGGCTAAAAAGGAACTAGTTTTTTATACTGTTTACAGTTTCCTGTTTACAGTTTACAAGGGATGTGCCCATGGTCTGTAATATACATATTTAAATTGCAAAAAAGGCTCACTGTCAGTATAATAATCAGGAAATTATAATAATAATTAATAACATACATAGGAGGTAATACAATGGTAAAGAAGCAGAAAACGAGTACAGATACGAAGAAAGACGCAGGCGGTTCCGCTGAAGCCAAGCGCACGCCCAAAGCTAAGGCGCTTGAGCTGGCTCTCAGCAAGATAGAGAAAGATTTCGGTGAGGGCGCGATAATGAAGATGGGCAAAGGGTTTAACATGGAAATAGAATCTATTCCTACCGGATCTATAGGACTTGACATAGCCCTGGGCGTCGGCGGTGTGCCGAGAGGCAGGGTAGTCGAGATATACGGGCCTGAATCGAGCGGGAAGACCACTCTTACGCTTAATATCCTGGCCAACGCGCAGAAAACCGGAGGAGAAGCCGCTTTTATAGACGCGGAACACGCGTTTGATCCGAGTTACGCGAAAAAGATAGGTGTTAATCTTGATAGTCTTCTGGTCTCTCAGCCAGATAACGGTGAGCAGGCGCTGGAGATAGCGGAAACGCTTGTCAGGAGTAACGCGCTGGATGTAGTGGTAATAGATTCGGTTGCAGCGCTTACGCCGAGAAGAGAGATCGAAGGTGAAATGGGAGCTTCGCATGTAGGCCTTCAGGCGCGCCTTATGAGCCAGGCGCTCAGGAAACTTACGGGTGCCATAAGCAAGTCGAAGACATGTGTTATCTTTATCAACCAGATCAGGATGAAGATAGGCGTCATGTTCGGTAATCCTGAGACAACTACAGGAGGTAGGGCGCTCAAGTTTTATTCATCTATACGTATAGACTTAAGGCGCATAGCGTCTCTGAAGAAAGGCGATGAGGTCATCGGCAGCAGGGTGAGGTCGAAGGTGGTCAAGAACAAGGTAGCACCGCCGTTCAAGCAGGCGGAGTTCGATATTATGTTTGACGAAGGCATCTCCAGATCTTCAAGTATTATAGATCTTGCCGAGCAGTTAGGTATCATCAAGAAAAGCGGTGCCTGGATTTCTTACGGGGAAGACAGGATAGGGCAGGGGAAAGAGAACGCGCGGTTGTATCTCAAAGATAACGTGAAGGTGCTGAACCAGATAGAGAAAGAAGTCAAAGCGGCGCTTATAGCGGCCGGATAAAATAAGAACAGACAGCGGATACTGATGACAACTTCAGAAATAAGACAGAAATACCTGGATTTTTTCAAGGAAAAGGGGCACACGGTAGTTGCCAGTGATCTTCTTGTTCCCAAGGATGACCCCACGCTGCTTTTTACCGGCGCGGGGATGAACCAGTTCAAGGAACAGTTCATGGGTAAAAATGTGACCTATGTTCGCGCGACTACATCACAGAAGTGTTTGCGTACGGGCGACCTTGAGAATGTAGGGAAGACTCCCAGACATCATACTTTTTTCGAGATGCTGGGTAACTTCTCTTTCGGGGATTATTTCAAAAAGGAAGCTATTATCTGGGCGTGGGAATTTATGACGGAAGTCATGGGTATTCCCGCGGAGAAGTTATGGATATCCGTTTACACCGATGATGACGAAGCTTACGGGATATGGCTTAACGAAGTGGGTATTCCGACAGGAAGAATAGTCAAGCTGGGAGAACATGATAATTTTTGGCCGGCGGACGCTCCGACCAAAGGTCCGAATGGACCGTGCGGGCCATGTTCCGAGATATTCTACGACTGGGGAGAAGATGTAGGATGCGGTGAAAAGGGTTGCGACCCTTCATGTGATTGCGGAAGGTTTGTCGAAGTATGGAACCTTGTCTTTACACAGTTCGAGAGAAAACCCGACGGCAGCCTTGTTCCTCTTCCCAACAAGAACATAGATACGGGAATGGGCCTTGAGAGGATAGCTTCTGTCATTCAGGATGTGAGGACAAATTTTGATACGGATATTTTTGTTCCCCTGATAGACAGCATAAAAAAAGTCACGCATGGCTTGGAGCAGCCGGCTTTGAACCTTATTGCCGACCACATCCGGGCGGCGACGTTCTGCATAGCCGATGGGGTATCGCCTTCAAATGAGAAGAGGGGATATGTCGTTCGCAAGCTCATAAGGAGAGCATGGCTAAAGGGGAAAACGGAAGGGCCGTTTCTTTTCAACCTTGTACCTTTGGTCACGGGGCTTTTTAGGGAAGTGTACCCTGAGCTTGAAGAGAAAAGGGAGCATATAGCGGCGATAGTCGAAGAAGAGGAAAAAAGGTTTAATAACACATTGCTCTCTTCTATGCCGGTTTTTGAGAACATGCTGGAAGGCGGAGCTAAAGAACTGAAAGGCGAGCAGGTGTTCAAGCTCGTAGACACGTACGGGATGCCCTTTGAGATAATCGAGGACCTTTGCGAGGAAAAAGATGTCAAAGTCCAACGGGAAGAGTTCGAAGTTTTGATGGAGCAGCGCAAGGAACAGTCCCGAAAGGGAAGCGACCTGGAGAGCGAGTTCATTTTTCAGCCAGATCTTTTTGATGACGCGCCCAAGCCGGAATTTTCAGACGATCTGCCTTTGGACGCTACCGTGGCGTTTCTGGTAAAAGATGGATCTGACGGAGATACGCTTAATGAAGGCGATTCCGGAGAGCTGATAACGTCCCCTCAAAGCAGTGTTTTTTATGCCGAGTCGGGCGGGCAGGTCGGAGATAAAGGCATTCTTACCGGAGAGAACGGGAGCATGAAGATATTAAATACCCTGCAGTCTGACGGGCGAAAGATATATCATGTCCGTGTAGAAAAGGGCAGCGTAAAAGCGGGAGAAGAGGTGAAGCTGGATCTTGACGCGGACAAGAAAGCAAGAACAGCGATGAACCATACCGCGACCCATCTTCTTCAGGCCGCCTTGATGGTTGTTCTTGGAGGACATATTAAACAGTCAGGGTCGTTGGTTGATCACAGGAGATTGAGATTTGATTTTACTCATATGAAAAAACTTTCCGACAGGGAAGCCCTGAAGGTCGAGGAAAAGGTGAATGGGTGGATATTCGAAAGAATAGATGTGTGCAAGGAAGAGAAATCGATAAAACAGGCAAAGGAAGAAGGCGCGCTTTCGTTCTTCGGAGAGAAATACGGAGATACAGTCAGGGTAGTCACCGTCGGTGAAAAGTCAAAAGAACTATGCGGCGGTACGCATGTGGACAATACCGGGGATATAGGTCTTTTTAAGATAACGGCTGAAAGTTCCGTAGCCAGCGGTATACGGCGAGTGGAAGCAGTTACCGGAGAAGAGGTGCAGGGCTGGATAAGGGATTCTCTTAAGACCATGCTGGAAAACATCAGGGCGACAGAAGGTTCCGATACGGTGTCCCATGAAGAGATAATAAGCACGGCGCAGGACATTGCGGACGGCAGGGTCGATGTAGACAGCAGCCTGATAAAAGAGTTTGATACAAAGCTGCGTCCGGAACTTCTAGGGATAAAGGAAAAACTTGAGAAGACGGCGAAAAAGATGAAAAAGCAGAAACAGGCCGGGGCTTTTGATGAGTTGAAGATAAAGATGGATGACGCGGCGGAGAATCCGGAAAGTATTAATGGTGTTGATCTGGTGAGCTGTCTTTTGGGGGACGTGGATATGCAGGTCCTCAGAAGAGCCGCTACATATCTTGAAAAAAGGTCTGCTTCGTCGGTAGTGCTTCTGGGAGGAAGCGGAGACGGCAGGGCCTATCTTGTATGTGCCGTTCCGAAAGATCTGTCCCAGAAGGGAATAAGCGCGAAAGAGATGGTCGGTTCGATAGCCGGTAATATAGGCGGTTCGGGCGGAGGCAAGGAGACTTTTGCCCAGGCGGGCGGAAGCTCGCCCGAGGGGCTTGAGAAAGCGATACAGGAAGCAAAGAAATACATAGAACAGAGAGGGTAAGATGAGAATAGTAAGCGTAGGAAGTAAAGCATTCGACAAAATAGTTAACCGGTCCGACTCGGGGAAGATGCGTCTTCAGAAAAAAGTAGCGAGGATCTTAGAAGGCGTGCGCACCGAAGGTGACGCCGCGCTTTTAAGGTACACCTCAAGGTTTGACAGGGTAAGCATGCGCAAAAAGGATCTCCGTGTTACCGAGGCCGAGATAAGCGGGGCTTACCAGGATATAAAACCGGAAATGGTAAATACCCTGAAGGAGATCATACAGAACATCAACAAGTTCTACAAGAACCAGCTGCCTAAGTCGTGGACGATAAGGTATGAATCCGGGATAGAGCTTGGGGAGAAGTTCGGGCCTATAGAGAACGTGGGAGTCTACGTGCCGAGCGGTACGGTGCCCCTGGTCTCAAGCGTTTACATGACAGTATTGCCGGCTAAGATAGCGGGAGTGAAAAAAATAGTTATGGTATCACCGCCGAACAAATACAACAGTATAGATCCGCATATACTGGTGGTAGCGAACCTGTTGAAGGTCGATGAGATATATAAAGTGGGCGGTGCCCAGGCTGTGGCGGCTCTTGCTTTCGGGACAAAGACGGTGCCGAAGGTGGACAAGATAGTCGGACCTGGGAATGAGTACGTGACCGAGGCAAAGCGGCAGGTATTTGGATACTGCGATATAGATATGATGGCAGGTCCGAGCGAGGTACTCATAATCGCGAACAATCACGCGAATGTAGACCATATTAAAAAAGATCTTTTGTCGCAGGAAGAACATCATAAGGGGTTGTCAGTTCTTGTAACTCCCTCGAAGAAGGTTTTCGCCGCGCTCTCTGGTGATAATGAGATCTCGGGATACATAATAAAGGTCAAGAATCTGGACGAAGCGGCGGATGTCTCGAATCTTATCGCGCCGGAGCATCTGCAGCTCATGGTGAAAACGCCAAAAAGGCTGTTGAAAAAGATAACCAACGCGGGGGCTGTGTTTCTGGGGCAGTATTCTCCTGTGCCTATAGGGGATTATATTGCGGGTCCGAGTCACGTACTTCCCACGGGCGGTACGGCAAGATATTCTTCGGGGCTTAATCTGCGGAGCTTTATGAAGAGTTCGCATATTATCTCGTATTCCCGCAAAGCTCTTTGCGGTTCCGCGGAGTGGGTGAGGGAACTTACCGAACTTGAAAAACTTGAAAAGCACTGGGAGTCGGTCAAGGTCAGGTGTGAATAGTAAACAGTAAACAGTAAACTGTAAACTGTGAACAGCGAAAAGTGATCAGTTATAAGGGAGGATTAAATGGGTATTTTTCAGAAAAAAGAAGGAAACCAGAACAGGTCAGTTAAAGGGTATGAAAGAAAGTCAAAAGAGACCGATATAGAAGTAGCGGTTCTTAACGTGGATGGACGGGGAGAAAGCAAGATATCGACATCTATAGGGTTTCTTGACCACATGCTCACGCTGTTCGCGTATCACGGGTATTTTGATATCGAACTGAATGCTTCCGGTGACACGCATGTGGATAACCACCACCTTAACGAGGATATCGGAATAGCTCTTGGGGAAGTTTTCAAGCAGGCGCTCGGAGAATGTAAAGGCATAGTCAGGACCGCTTCGGCTGATGTGCCGATGGATATGGCAAGCGCGAAGGTCCTGGTGGATCTTTCAAACCGGCCGGCTTTCAGTTTTAAAGCCAACAGGGATGAAGGGACGTCAGTGATACCGGTGGAAGAGGGCTATTCGATGGAGCTGGCGAAAGATATGCTGGAAAGTTTCGCGAAGAAGATGTGCATTAACCTTCACATAGAGATAGAGGGCGAAGGGGACATGCATCACTATCTTGAAGCTGTTTTCAAAGCGATGGGTATTGCGATGGACAGGGCGACAAAAGTGGATCCCCGCAGGACAGGGGAAGTACCGTCGAGTAAAGGGATTTTATAGAATTAAACAGGAAGAGAGCTTGAGATTAAGATTGAGGTTGAGAAGAATATATAATTAAACCTTAATCTTAATCTTAACCTGAAGGTTATGATTGGTATAATCGATTATGGGACAGGTAACCTGAAAAGCGTATACAACGCATTCCGCTATTTAGGGCAGGACGCGAAAGTGTGCGAGAAGGGTGAGGAGCTCTCTGGAGTGGACAAGGTGGTCCTTCCCGGTGTGGGTTCGTCCAGGGATGCCCTGGAGGGGCTCGCCTCTCGCGGTATGATCGACGCGCTTAAAAAGAGTATTTCAGACGGGAAACCTTTTCTTGGTATCTGTCTTGGGCTGCAGCTTTTGTATACCCACAGTGAAGAAAGCGGGGGATGCGATTGTCTGGGGCTGTTAAAGGGGGACGTCCGTCTTTTTCCGGGAGGAGGAGATCTCAAGGTCCCTCAGATAGGTTGGAATACCGTAGCCAAGACAAAAGATGACTGCCCGCTCTTTAAGGGAATAGAGGACGGGAGCTTTTTTTATTTCGTTCACTCGTATTATTGCGAGAGCGATGGGGACGAGTTTACTTCCGGTATAACGGAGTATGGGGTGAAGTACACCTCGGCCGTATGGAAGGATAATATGTATGCCGTTCAGTTCCACCCGGAGAGATCTCAGGTGAACGGCCTCAAAATGTTGGAGAATTTTATAAAATTATGAAGATAATACCGGCGATAGATCTGATAGAAGGAAAGACAGTAAGGCTTGAGCAGGGGAAGTACGATCGTCAGCTTAGTTATGACGTGGATCCCGTGGAGGCCGCCAGGAAATGGGAAGCCCAGGGGGCGAAACTTATACATATCGTCGACCTTGATGGTGCTAGAAAAGGGGAACCGTCCAATGTCGAGACGGTGCGCAAGATAACAAGAGCGGTTACCATCCCCGTGGAAGTAGGCGGAGGTTTTAGGAAAGTGCTTCAGGTGAAAGGCGCTCTCGACCATGGTGTTAGCAGAGTTATTGTAGGATCCAAGGCTTTTGAAGAGATGGATTTCGCGAGGAGCTGTCTGGAGACCTTTGGCGAAAGGGTGATATTCAGTGTCGATGCCAAGAATCTTGAAGTGCGTATACACGGATGGGAAGACGGCATCGATCTTGATATATTTGAGGTCCTTAAAAAGTTCGTATCTTTCGGGTCGAAAGAGATCATATATACCGACGTCCAGAAAGACGGTATGCTGTCGGGCCCCAGTATCGATCAGCTCACGCAAATACTGGAAAAAGTGGATATAAACATAATCTCCGCGGGTGGGGTAAAGACCGTAGAGCATATTAAGGAGCTGAAAAAACTGGAGAGTCTGGGTTTGTCGGGAGTCATTATTGGGCGCGCCCTTTATGACGGGACTATAGATCTTAAGGAGGCTATAGATGCTGGCTAAGCGGATAATACCCTGTCTCGATGTCACTGAAGGACGGGTAGTGAAAGGCGTGAATTTCGTTAACCTTGTTGATGCGGGTGATCCTGTGGAGAATGCCAGGATATATAACGACGAGGGAGCGGACGAGCTTGTTTTTCTAGACATAACCGCCAGCCATGAGGGAAGAAAGACCATGGTCGACGTAGTAAGACGCGTGGCGGAAGAGGTTTTTATGCCGTTTACCGTAGGCGGGGGAATATCTTCAAATGATGATATTCGTCAGCTGCTTAACGCGGGCTGCGACAAAGTGTCGATAAACACTTCGGCTGTTGAGAGGCCTGAACTCGTAAAGGAAGCCAGCGACAGGTTCGGATCGCAGTGCATAGTGGTGGCCATAGATGCAAAGAGAAAAGACGAGGGTTCCTGGGAAGTTTATGTAAAGGGCGGCCGTGATGCTACGGGTATAGACGCCGTAGAATGGGCCCGCAAGGTGGCCGGACTCGGAGCGGGCGAGATCCTTCTTACGAGCATGGACCGTGACGGTACCAAGGACGGGTTTGATGTGGAACTTACGCGTGCCATAAGCGAAGCGGTGACCATCCCGGTCATAGCTTCGGGAGGCTGTGGCGAGCCCGAACATTTTTTTGAGGCGCTTACCGAAGGGAAAGCCGACGCGGCGCTCGCGGCATCGATATTCCACTTTAAGGAATTTTCGATAAAAGAAGTGAAAGATCTCCTGAGGAAAAAGGGAGTGGTAGTCAGAGATTAACTTGGTCAAACAAGGTAGGTTATAGCTCATAGCTGATAGCTTATAGAAATAGCCCATGACCTCTGAGCTAACAGCTGACTTAGCGTTAACAGAAGGAGAAGAGAATATGAGTTTTGTGGAAAATTTGAATTTTGATGATAAGGGACTTATTCCGGCGATCATACAGGACGAGGCGTCATCCCGAGTTCTGACGCTTTGCTATATGGACAAAGAAGCTCTTGGTAAGACGCTGTTGGAGAAAAAGATATACGTGTTCAGGCGTTCAAAAGGCCGCGTTATGATCAAAGGCGAGACTTCGGGGTGCACTCAAGACGTGAAAGGTGTATTCGTCGATTGCGCGAATAATTCTATACTTTTCAAGGTAGACCAGAACCGGGCAGCCTGTCACGAAGGATATTTCAGCTGTTATTTCGGAAGGATAGATGAGAACGGAGAGACGGTTGTTGAGGAGGAGCGAGTATTTAACCCGGAAGATGTGTATAAGAAATAACGGGGAAGAGTGGTTTGGTGTTGGGTCTTGGATGTTAGGCGTTAGAGGTTTGCGTACCAAGACCCAAGACCCAGGACCTGAAACTATGTATTATCCAAGCAAAGAAGAATTCATAAAACTGTCTGAGAAGGGCAATGTCATCCCGGTGTACAGGGAACTGTTGACCGATTTTGACACGCCGCTGTCGGCTTTCCTTAAAATAGAAGAGGGAGATTTCGCATATCTTCTCGAATCTGTCGAGGGTGGAGAACATGTGGCGAGGTATTCGTTTTTGGGAAGCAATCCTTCGCTGGTCATAGAAAGCAAAGGCAACAACGTGACGTTCACCCGTGGGGATAATGTTGACTCTCGCGAGGCTGTCGGAGATCCCATCGAGGAGATCCGGACTTTTATGAAGAAATTCAGTTTTGTCGATGTAAAAGGCCTTCCCAGGTTTTGTGGCGGGCTTGTGGGGTATATGGGGTATGACATGGTGAGGTTTATCGAGGATATCCCCGATAACAATGCTGCCGATATAGATATTCCCGATATGCAGTTTGTTCTGACCGATACTATTCTTATCTTCGACCATGTCGATCACAAGCTTAAGGTGGTCTCGAATTCTCTCGTGGAGAAAGATGATCCGGCCAATGCCTATGACAAAGCATGCAAAAAGATCGACGGTATAGTGGAAAAGCTGAAGTCGGCGGAGACCGCGTCAGCGGGAGTCAAAACTGTCCATAAGCCCGCGGAGATAGAATCAAATTTTACAAAAAAGGATTTCTGCAAAATAGTGGAGGATGCGAAAGAGTATATACGGGCGGGGGACATAATCCAGGTGGTGCTTTCACAGCGGCTTAAAAAGAAGACTCTGGCGGATTCTTTCACTATATACAGGGCGCTCAGGTCTATTAATCCGTCACCGTATATGTATTATCTGAAGTTTGGGAAACATCGCATAGTGGGGTCTTCTCCGGAGATACTTGTAAGATGCGAAGATGATCTGGTCGAGGTGAGGCCTATTGCCGGCACCCGCAAACGCGGAGCGGATGAGGACGAGGATGTGCGGCTTGAAAAAGAACTGTTGGCCGACCCTAAAGAGAGAGCCGAGCACATAATGCTGGTTGATCTCGGACGTAACGATATCGGCAGAGTATGTGAGTATTCAAGCGTACAGGCGAAAGAAGTGATGCATATAGAGCGATATTCGCATGTGATGCACATAGTAAGCGACGTGACAGGCAGTCTTAAAAAGGACAAGGATGTTTTCGACTTGATACGCGCCACTTTTCCTGCCGGGACGGTTTCCGGCGCGCCGAAGGTAAGGGCGATGGAGATAATCGACCAGATGGAGAACGTGCGCAGAGGGCCCTATGCCGGAAGCGTGGGGTACATAAGTTTTTCAGGGAATATAGATCTTTGTATAACTATTCGCACGATACTTATGGAAGAAGGCACGGCGTACATACAGGCCGGAGCGGGGATCGTCCTCGATTCCGATCCTGAGAAAGAATATGAAGAGACTTTGAATAAGGCCATGGCGATGATGAAAGCTATAGCTTTCGCGGAAAAGGGGCTTGAATGATCTTTGTAGTGGATAATTATGATTCTTTTACCTACAATCTCGTACAGTATCTGGGCGAGCTGGGAAAAGAAGTGGTGGTCTACCGGAACGACAAGATCACTATCGCGGAGATACAGAAGCTTGCTCCTGAGAAAATAGTTATTTCTCCCGGACCTGGCAGGCCAAGTGACGCGGGTGTCTCGAAAGAAGTGATCCGGTGTTTTGAGGGCAAGGTCCCTATACTCGGGGTATGTCTCGGGCATCAGTGCATAGCGGAGGTATACGGATCAGAAGTTGTCAGGGGAGACCGCATAATGCATGGCAAGGTAAGTCCTGTCTATCACAACAATATTGGGATCTTCAAGGGATTGCCTTCTCCGTTTGACGCCACACGGTACCATTCGCTTGTCGTGGAACCGTCGAGCCTTAAAGAACCACTGGAACTTATAGCGTGGACGGAAGAGAAAGAGATAATGGCCGTACGCCACAAGGATAAGCCTGTATGGGGCGTGCAGTTCCATCCGGAGTCGATACTGACTTTGGAAGGGATGAACCTTTTAAGGAATTTTGTTGAATTTTGATAAAAAGGTAGGTGTGATATGAAAATTATAGAGGCTATAAAAAAAGTTACGGGATACGAAGATCTGTCAGAAAGCCAGACAAGGTCGGTTTTCGACGAGATAATGAGCGGCCAGGCGACGCCGGCGCAGATAAGCGCGTTCATAACGGGCCTTAGGATGAAGGGTGAGACCGTTGACGAGATCACGGGTGCCGTGAAAGTCATGCGCCAGAAAGCGAAGAAGATAAAGATAAAGGGCGGAGCGGGAGCAGTTCTGGATACCTGCGGTACGGGAGGGTCAGGGCCGAACATTTTTAACATCTCTACCACCGTTGCTTTTGTTCTTGCCGGTTGCGGCGTGAAAGTCGCTAAACATGGTAACCGTTCGGCATCGAGTCACTGCGGCAGCGCCGATGTCCTGGAGGAACTTGGTGTGAAGATAAGCGTATCCGCCAGGATGACCGAGAAATGTGTGAATGAGATAAAAATAGGATTTCTTTTCGCTCCTTTGTTCCATGGCGCGATGAAATACGCGGTCACGCCGCGAAAAGAAATAGGGATCCGTACGATATTTAATATACTGGGGCCCTTGGCCAATCCCGCTGCGGCTGGATGTCAGCTGTTGGGAGTATACGACCCGGAGCTTACCGAGGTGATGGCAAGAGTCCTTAAGAAACTCGGTTCCCGGCGCGTTTTTGTGGTACATGGTGATGGTCCGATAGCCGAGGTGTCGATTGCCGGGCGCACTAAGGTGAGCGAACTTAAAAACGGCAGGGTCAGGACTTATAATGTGACTCCTTCGAATTTTGGCGTAAAAAAAGCCACGATGAAGGATATAAAAGGCGGAACAGTCGTACAGAACGCCTGGATAATAAAGGATGTACTGAGCGGGAAAAGGGGCCCCGCGAGGGATGTAGTATTGATCAATTCCTCGATGGCGCTTGTCGCCGCGGGGAAAGTAAAAGATCTTAAAGAAGGTGTGTTGATGGCAGCTTTCAGTATAGATTCGGGTGAAGCTGCGGAAGCACTCGAGAAACTGATAGTAATGACGAATTTGTAATTTCGGGAAGACGAAACGATGATATTATCAAGGATAATAGAGAAAAAAAGGCGGGAAGTCGATCTTGCTCAGAAAGAGGTATCTCTGAACGAGATGAAGGAAATGGCGGAGTCCGGTTACATAAAGAGTATGTTCAAGAAAAGCATCTCCAGAAAAGGGCATATAAACCTTATCGCGGAGGTGAAAAAAAGTTCTCCGTCACAGGGAATAATCCGGGCTGATTTTGACCCACTGAAGATAGCCTTTACATACCACGCCACGGGAGCTTCGGCTATAAGCGTTCTTACCGACGAACGGTTCTTTGAGGGGAAACTGGAGTATCTTAAGATGATAAAGGAGAGGGTTTCGCTGCCTATCCTGAGAAAAGATTTTATAATCGACGAATATCAGGTATACGAATCCGCCGTAAGCGGGGCGGACGCAATACTTCTCATAGCGCATATACTTACGCAGGAGGAACTTAACAGGTATCATTCTCTGGCCAAAGATCTAGGTATGGATGTTCTGGTCGAGGTCCATAATGAGGAAGAGGTCGAGAAAGCGTTGAAGAGCCCCGCGTCCATAATAGGTATCAACAACAGGGATCTTAACGATTTTAACGTGGATGTATCTGTGACGCAGAGACTTATAAGGATGATACCCGAAAACAAAGTAATAGTATCCGAAAGCGGTATTAAAAGTTATGAGGACATCATGTTCCTCAAGAGTATGGGGGTCAATGCCGTACTCATAGGGGAGACGTTCATGCGTGCGGAGAATATCGGTGAAAAAGTAAGAGAGTTGATGCGAGAATAGGGGCGAGGGTAAACTGTAAACGGTGAACTGTTAACTGTGAACAGATTCAGGACATCGGGGGATCAGGAGATCAGGGACTAGGGTATTAGGAAATCAGGGAATCGGAAAAAGGTTCTGTCCCTGATATCCCAATAACCCGATAGCCCAGTCCCCGATAACCTGTGTTTGCGTAACCGATCAACGATGGAAGTGATCAGGGTAATTTGGTTCTGGGTCTTGGGGCAGAACCAGGACAGTATTGAGTGCCGACCTCAACCTAAACCTTAATCTTAGTAAGTTTGCTCTGAGACCCTAATGTACAAAAGGAGGGAAAATGGATGACTATAAAATTCTGCTAGGCGAGAAAGATATTCCTAAGAGATGGTATAACATACAGCCAGATCTGCCGGCACCGCTTAAGCCACCGGTGAACCCGGGAACGGGCCAGCCTATAGGTCCAGAGGAGCTTGCTCCTATCTTTCCGATGAGCCTTATAGAGCAGGAAGTCTCCATGGAGAAATATATCGACATACCTGATGAACTTATGGATGTGTACAGGTTGTGGAGGCCTACTCCTCTCAGACGCGCGAGAAATCTTGAGAAAGCGCTGGGTACGAAGGCAAGGATATATTACAAGGACGAAAGTGTTTCCCCTCCGGGAAGCCACAAAACGAATACGGCTGTCGCGCAGGCGTATTACAACAAAAAAGAAGGCGTAAAAAAGATCACTACGGAGACGGGAGCTGGACAGTGGGGCAGCGCTCTTTCTTTCGCGTGTAATATCTTTGACCTTGAGTGTGAAGTCTATATGGTAAGGGTAAGTTACGAGCAGAAACCTTACAGAAAGTACCTCATGCACTTGTGGAACGGGAACGTTTATCCCTCGCCGAGCGACCGTACCGAATCGGGCAAAGCGATGTTGGAAAAGGATCCCGAGACTACCGGAAGTCTGGGAATGGCCATATCCGAAGCCGTTGAAATAGCGGCTAAGAACGACGATACAAAATATTCCCTCGGCAGCGTGCTCAATCACGTGCTCCTGCACCAGACCATTGTCGGCCAGGAAGTCAGGGAGCAGTTGAAAATAGCGGGAGAAGATCCGGATGTGCTCATCGGCTGTTGCGGTGGGGGCAGCAATTTCGCGGGATTCGCGTTTCCGTTCGTAAAAGACAAGCTCGACGGCAAAGACATAGATCTCATAGCTACCGAGCCGACGGCTTGTCCGACCCTGACAAGAGGGCCGTACAGGTATGATTTCGGTGACACGGCGCATATGACGCCTCTACTTATGATGCATACGCTGGGCCACAATTTTGTACCGCCGGGGATACACGCGGGAGGGTTAAGGTACCACGGGATGGCTCCCTTAGTGAGTCTCTTGGTAGATCAGAAGGTAATGGAGCCGAGAGCGTATCACCAGAACAGTGTTTTTGAGGCAGCGACACTTTTTGCCAGGACAGAAGGAATAGTCCCGGCGCCGGAGACAGCGCATGCCATAAAGGCGACCATAGACGAGGCACTGAAGTGCAAAGAAGAAGGTTCTGAAAAGTGTATAGTTATGATGTTCAGCGGACATGGTCACTTTGATCTTAGCTCGTACAACGCCTATTATTCGGGTGAGCTTCAAGATTTCGAACTGCCGCAGGAACTGATAGACGCGGCGCAGAAAGACATCCCTGTTGTAGGATAAAAAATTGGGATTTCAGTGGATTAACCTGGCAGAAACTAACCAGGTTAAACTTGTGGATAACTTTTTGCAGCTTTTTGAGTTCCTGCCATAAAAGATTTAATCTGGCAGAAACTAACCAGGTTATAAATGGGGGGGGGTAGTTTGGTAAAGGTAAAGATATGCGGGTTGAAAAGCGTTGAGGATGCCGTGCTGGCTTGCGAGTCGGGCGCGGATCTTCTCGGGTTCATCTTTATCGAGGGAACTCCCCGAGTACTCAGCGTCGATGAGGCCCGGGATATCATTGAAGGCATACCGTCGGATATTGCCGGAGGAGCGGGTAAAGTAGGCCTCTTCAAGGATATGGCTGCGCAGGAGGTTTTCCGGACGGTCAAATCTTGCGGACTGGATCATGTTCAGCTGCAGGGGGACGAAAGCCCGGAATACTGCCTTGAGATAAAGAATAAAGCCGATGTGAAGATCATAAAGGCTTTTAAAGTGAGGGAGAACATACTTCCGGTAGGAGGGATCTCACCCGTAGGCTACGAAGCCGCGGATATGTTCGTTTTTGATACTTTTCATCCCGACATGGATGGCGGTACAGGAGAGAAGTTTGACTGGGAAGTCCTGGAGGCCGCGAAAGGCGGTATAGAAAAACCTTTTTTTGTGGCGGGAGGGCTTTCTCCCGATAATGTGGCGGATGCCGTGAGGACAGTGAGGCCCTACGGAGTGGATGTATCAAGTGGGATAGAGATCGAGACAGGAAAAAAAGACGAAGACCTTTTAAAGGAGTTTATAAAAAATGCGAAAGAAGCCTAACGTTCCAGATAAAAAAGGATATTTCGGTGAGTTCGGAGGGGAATATGTTCCTGAGACGTTGATGCCTTCTCTCAGGGAGCTTGATAAAGCTTACAGGAAGACGGCCCGGACGAAAGATTTCCGAAAAAAGCTTGAGTACTATCTGTCAGAGTATGCCGGAAGGGCTACGCCTTTGTACTTTGCTGAAGCACTTACTAAAAAGCTCGGCGGAGGAAAGATATATCTAAAAAGGGAAGACCTTCTTCATACGGGTGCGCATAAGATAAACAATACTATCGGGCAGGCTCTTCTCGCGCTTGAGATGGGCAAGAAGCGTCTCATAGCCGAGACCGGCGCGGGGCAGCACGGTGTGGCTACGGCTACAGTGGCGGCTCTTTTCGGATTCGAATGCGATGTTTATATGGGTACCGAAGACATCGAAAGGCAGAACCTCAATGTGTTCCGGATGAAACTTCTGGGAGCGAGAGTGATCCCGGTAGAGAGCGGATCGTGCACGCTCAAGGACGCTATGAACGAGGCCATAAGAGACTGGGTAACCAATGTACGTAATACGTTCTATGTTATCGGGTCTGTGGCCGGCCCTCATCCGTATCCCATGATGGTAAGGGATTTTCAGACGGTGATAGGCATAGAGGCTCGAAGACAGGTGTTGAAGAAGGAGGGGCGGTTGCCTTCGCATCTTGTTGCCTGTGTCGGAGGCGGCAGCAATTCTATGGGACTTTTTTATCCATTCCGAAATGACAGTAAAGTGGAGATGATAGGCGTTGAAGCCGCCGGCTTCGGAATGGGGACTGGCCGGCACGCGGCGGCGCTTATGAAAGGGAGGGTGGGTATATTGCACGGCAGTAAAAGCTATCTTCTTGAAGATGATGACGGCCAAATAAAGCTGGCGCACTCGGTATCAGCGGGGCTGGATTATCCCGGAGTAGGCCCGGAACATTCTTATTACATGGACGAGGGCCGCGCGAAATATGTGTCGATCACAGACAAAGAAGCTCTTGAAGGGGTGAAACTTCTTTCGGAGACCGAAGGGATAATTCCCGCGCTTGAATCTGCTCACGCTATAGCGTATCTTCCCAAACTGGCCCGGAAGACGAAGAAAAAAGATATTATCATACTTTGTCTTTCAGGCAGAGGTGACAAGGATATTGATATAATGAAAAAACACATGTGACCCCTAGCCTCAGGGAGCATGGAACGGAGTAAGATGAACAGGATCAACGAGACATTCAAAAGGTTGAAGGCCCAGAAGAAGAAAGCTTTTATCGTTTATGTGACAGCGGGCGACCCGGACATAAATGCCACAAAAAAAATTGTTAGATCTCTCGAACACGCCGGCGTGGACATCGTGGAGCTGGGAATACCGTTCTCGGATCCGCTGGCTGATGGGCCTACGATACAAAGGGCGATCTATCGTTCGCTGAAAGCGGGCTGTTCGGCAAAGAAAGTCCTGAAGATGGTAAAAGAGATCCGCAAAGAGGTGACTATACCGCTGGTCTTTATGACGTATTACAACATCGTTTTCAATTACGGAGTGGAAAAGTTCATCGCCGATTCTAAAAGGGCGGGAGCGGATGGCATTATCGTTCCCGACCTGCCGCTAGAGGAGTCAAAAGAGATGACTCAAGCGGCCGACAAACAGGATTTCTGTGTTATACAGCTTACGGCGCCTACTACTCCGCCGGAGAGGTTCAGAAAAATAGCCGCCGCTTCGAGAGGGTTTCTTTATCATGTCTCACTTACAGGAGTGACTGGCGCGCGCAAAGATCTGTCAAAGAAACTGGGCAGTGACGTAAAAAAATTAAAAAAACTTACGAAGAAACCTCTTTGCGTGGGATTCGGGATATCGACTCCCCAGCAGGCGCGCGATGTTGCCGGTGCGGCAGACGGTGTGATAGTTGGCAGCGCGGTGATAAAGGTCATAGAGAAAAATCTTAAGAACAGGAAAGTCCTCGCGGACAGGGTAGGCGCGTTTGCCCGGTCGATAGCCAGGGCAGTTCATGGAGACCGCTCATAATGCGCGTGATGGGGTTGGATATAGGTACGAAGCGAATAGGAGTTGCCGTCAGCGATGAGACGGGTACTATCGCGACGGGAAGGGAAGTAGTGCAGCGAAAAAGTACTGAGTTTGCCGTAGGCAGGATAAGGGAGATAGTAGAGGAATATAACGTGCAGAAGATAGTGGTGGGGTTGCCGGTCAATATGGATGGCACCGAAGGGGAACGCGCGGACGACTCGAGGAGATTCGCCGGGCGGTTGGAAGAGGAAACGGATCTTGCCGTCGAGCTCTGGGACGAACGCCTGAGCACTAAGGAGGCGGAAGATATAATGATAAAAGCGGACACATCTCGCGCGAAAAGGAAAATGGTCATAGATAAAATAGCCGCGCAGATAATACTCCAGGGATACCTTGACAGTTCCCCTGGAAGAGAGGGGGAGGATGTATAAAAAATTTCAAAGTTCTAACGGATTAAAAGTAATAGTATCGCCGATGAAACAGATGTCTTCGGTATCTCTGGGGATATGGATAGGCGTAGGAGGGCGTTATGAGTCCGAAAAACAGAGCGGGATAAGCCATTTTGTCGAACACATGCTGTTCAAGGGTACACACACTCGCACGACGAAAGATCTTAAGGAAGCCATCGAGGGAGTGGGAGGAGCTTTTAACGGGTTTACGTCCGATGAGGTCACTTGTTATATGGTAAAAGTCCCGTCTAAGTACATGAAACTCGGCGTGGACATATTATCGGATATGGTGCTGGATCCCCGATTTGACGCTGTGGAGCTAGCGCGTGAAAAGTTCGTGATATGCGAAGAGATAAAGATGTACCGCGATCAGCCTTCAGATCACGTCCTAGATATGCTGGGAGAACTTATGTGGCCGGGGAATTCCCTGGGACGGCCTCTTACCGGGACTATCCAGACGGTAAGGAGCTTTAAGGGGGAAGAGCTCAAGAAGTATAAAAAGGACCACTATTACCCTGGGAATATAGGGGTTATAGCTGCGGGCAACGTGGATCCGGCGGCTATTTTTAGTTATGCTAAAAATAAATTTAGGGGCCTGAAAAAGCAAAAAACGCACACTTTTCGTCCCCCGAGGGTGAAGCAAACGGCCGCGCAGATAAGTGTACTGCGGCGTGACATAACCCAGTCGCATGTCGCTATGGGGTTCCGGACCATGACAGAGGACATCAGAGAGAGATTCGCGTTGAAACTGATGAACGTTATATTCGGCGGTAATATGTCATCACGTCTTTTTGAGGAATTGCGGGAGAAGTATGGACTTTGCTACGATATCGCGTCGTCCTATAAAAGGCACAGTGACGCGGGTGAGATACAGATACACGCGGGTGTTGATAATCGCAAGACCCTGAAGTCGGTCATCGCGATACTGGATGAGATAAAGAAGCTCAGGGACATAGGGGTCACCGAAGACGAGCTTGAACGCGCGAAGAGATATACAAAAGGACAGTTTGTTCTCGCGATGGAAGGCACGTCGACGAGGATGCTCTGGCTCGGGGACCGCCTAATGGTCCATCACGACATCCCTGAAGTGAAAAACGTCCTTGAGAAGATCGATGCCGTGACGATCGATGAAGTGCAGAAGGTCTGCTCCAAAGTGTTCACATCCTCAGCCGTGAACCTGGCGCTGGTGGGTAACCTTGGGACGAAAGACAAGAACAGGATAAGAAAAGAGTTGGAAAAATTATGAGGGGCACTTTTCGCCTGGCACGCGTGCTGGGTATAGACATAGACATACACGTAACGTTCTTTTTACTGCTGGGATTCTTTTTTCTGATGCTCGGTTTTAAGGGGCTGGTTCTGATCCTGGGTGTTTTTCTTTTTGTGACCATCCATGAATTATGTCACAGTATTGCCGCAGCGCATTTCGGGATAAAGGTTAAAAGGATAACCCTGTTGCCGATCGGAGGAGTGGCGCTTTTGCCGGAGACTCCGGCAAAAGCGCATCAGGAGCTTATTATCTCGATCGCGGGGCCGCTGTCGAATCTGGCTATAGTGGTTATTTTCTATTATCCGCTATACCTGCTCCTGGGAAGAGAAGCGCTGCTTTATCCGCTGCAGGTAATAACGGGGCAGGCAAAGTATACAGGCAGTTTCAATGTGATCGCTCACATTTACTGGATAAACCTCGTTTTGGCGGTTTTTAACATGCTACCCGCTTTTCCCATGGATGGGGGCAGAGCTTTAAGAGCCTTGCTGTCCTATAAGATGGGCTTTAAAAAGGCCACTCAGGTAGCCGTAAGGCTGGGGCACATATTTGCGCTTGTTTTCGCGTACCTGGGGATAGTTAACGGCAATATAATATTGCTGGTTGTGGCTGTCTTCATATACATGGCAGCGTCCAGCGAGGGCACGCACGTGGTGGTAACGGAGACCATTAAGAATTATTCGGTGAAGAATATCCTGGCGGAGAAATTCGAGACAGTTTCTCCCTCAACACCGCTTTCGGCGGTTTTGGAGAGGACTTTTCATACGCATCAGGAGGATTATCCGGTCATGGATGATGACAGGATGGAAGGGTTTATTACGCGTCGAGAGGTAATAAACGGCATGCATCAGCTGGGAAGAGACGCAATGGTGGGCGAGGTGATGCGCAGGGATATTCCCCCGGTAGGGGTGGACGCGACCCTGGATAAAGTGCAGAAGCTCATGCTGAAATACGTTACCAAGGCAATGCCGGTAGAGAAGAACGGCAGTATTAAGGGTGTCGTTACCAGCGACGATATAAACAGAGTTTACGTTATGATGCAGGAGAATTAGTCGCTAGTCGTTAGTGAATAGTCGCTAGCTAAAAAGGAGTAAAGATCGCCATGGGAGAGAATAAGATATTGATCGCGCCGAGCATACTTTCAGCTGATTTCAGCAGGTTGGGGGACGAGATAAAGGCGATAGAAACCGGCGGAGCCGACTGGGTACATGTGGATGTGATGGACGGGATGTTCGTGCCCAATATAACGATAGGGCCGCTGATCGTCAGGTCCATAAGGCCGGTTACGGAGCTTTTTCTGGACGTGCATCTTATGATAGATGATCCCGTGCGCTACATCGACCAGTTCGCGGAAGCCGGAAGCGATCTTATAACTTTTCATATCGAGGCTTGTGACGCTCCGGAAAAGACTATTCAAAAGATAAGGGACAATGGCAAAAAGGTGGGGGTATCCGTAAAACCGGGTACTGACATCTCTGTGTTGGACGGCGTTCTGGATAAAATCGACATGGTGCTGGTGATGACGGTCGAACCGGGGTTCGGCGGACAGTCCTTTATGGGTGACATGCTGGAAAAGGTAAAAGCTATCAAGCCGCGGTTCAACGGCCACATACAGGTCGATGGTGGAATAAATAAAAGTACAGCTGTCGAGGCTGTCGCCGCTGGCGTTGACGTACTTGTGGCGGGCACGGCTGTCTTCGGGCAGGACGATTACGGCAAGGCAATAAGTGGCCTGAGGGGATGATATTAGGTACCGGGTATCGAGTACCGGGTATCGGGTTGTCGGGGAATAGGGAATAGAGAATAGAGAATTGGAAACGGGAAAGTGAGAGCAGAGGTTAAGGAAAAAGGAAAAAGTAAAAGGGAAAAGATATAGGAAGAGCCTGGATATTCAACAAGAAACCTATCTTTTTTCCTTTATCCTTTTTACTTCTAAGGTTATCGAAATAGCTAGCAAAAACGAAATACTAAATACGAAAAAATGGAGGAGTAATGGGGAAGATAAAATTCGGGACCGATGGCTGGAGAGCGATAATAAGTGAGGATTTCACGTTTGAAAATGTTGCTATAGTCGCGCAGGCTGTGGCTGATTTTGTGAAGGCGCAAAGAAAACCGATATACAAAAAGAGGAAGCTGGTAATAGGCTATGACACGCGGTTCCTTTCGGATAAATATGCCGAGATAATGGCTACGACGTTCGCCGCTAACGGGATAAAGGTGGTTTTGTCGGATAACCCGAGCCCCACGCCGGCAGTCTGTGTCTATATCCGGGACAAAAAGTTTTCGGGCGGCATCATGGTAACGGCCAGCCACAACCCGCCGTCCTATAACGGTATAAAATATAAGGGGTATTTCGCGGGTTCCGCTGGCAGCGACATAATAGATGATATCGAAAGACGACTGTATAAAACGAAGGTCAAGAACATGGATCTTTCTGATGCTCTCAAGAAAAAAATGGTTGTCGTTAAAGATATAGTACAGGTCCAGCTTGATGACGTGAAAAAATACGCTAACCTGAAGGCTTTCAAAAAGGCGCGCCTGAAAGTCCTTGTGGATTCCATGTATGGTACAGGGGAGAAGCATCTAGAGGAAATATTGAAGGATACCAGCATTAAGCTGGATTTCATGCACGCGGATAGGAACCCGGGTTTTAACGGGCAGGCTCCTGAGCCTAATGAAAAACATCTTGGCGAGCTTATGAGAAGGGTGAAAAAAGAAGGTTATGATATGGGTGTCGCTACCGATGGAGACGCTGACCGCCTGGCGGTAGTGGACGATAAAGGCCGCACTCTGACTGGCCACAAGCTTATGGCGCTTCTTTTGTATCACCTGTACAAGAATCGTGGTTTAAGGGGCGGGGTTGTGCAGACCATATGCGGCACAGGGCTTATAGATAAAATGTGTGAAAAATACGGACTGCCTACGCATGAAACATCCGTAGGATTCAAGTATATTTGCGAACTGATGACTAAGGAAGATATCCTTATTGGAGGGGAAGAGACAGGAGGTATCGCGTTTAAGGGGTATGTTCCCGAAAGGGACGGTTTTCTCTCAGCGTTGCTCATTATGGAGCTTATTCTTAAGGAGGAAAAGTCATTGAGCCAGATAAGCGCGGACATCAGCAAGGAGTTCGGTAACTTTGAGTACGAGCGGGACGATTCTCTTTTTGATGGCAAAAGGAGAAAGGAACTCATTAGCGCGTTGAAGAAACGGCCCCTCAAAGAGATACTTGGCAAAAAGGTCGTCGAGATCAAAGACTACGATGGCGCGAAATTCATCTGTGAGGATGGCAGCTGGTTGCTTTTAAGATTATCGGGAACGGAACCAAAAGTAAGGATATATTCGGAGACGCCTACGAAACAAAGGTCCCTCAAGTATATAGAAAAAGGGAAAAAATATATGGTGTCTTTGATGAAAAAATAATTATTATGAAAGATCTATCACTTGTACGCAATTTTTGCATAATAGCGCATATCGATCACGGCAAATCCACACTTGCTGACAGGATCATACAGCTGACTAATTCCGTTACGGGCCGGGAGTTCAGGGACCAGCTTCTTGACTCTATGGATCTGGAGAGAGAGCGCGGCATAACGATCAAGTCAAGCGCTGTGAGGATAATGTATGAAGCGGATGACGGCAAGACGTATCTTTTGAATCTGATCGATACTCCGGGACATGTGGATTTTTCGTACGAAGTGTCAAAAAGTATCGCGGCTTGTGAGGGCGCGCTTCTTCTGGTGGACGCGGTCCAGGGAGTAGAGGCGCAGACCATAGCGAACCTGTATCTTGCTATCGAACACGACCTCGAGATAATACCCATAATTAACAAGATCGACCTCAAGAACGCCAGGATAGAAGAGGTGAAGCGCCAGATGAGGGATATCCTCGATGTGGATGACAATGAGGTAGTGATGATAAGCGCGAAGGAGGATATCGGGACAAAAGACGTTCTGGAGGCGATAGTGAAAAGGGTGCCGCCTCCATCCGGAGACAGCGAGGCGCCTCTTCAGGCGCTTATCTTCGATTCTTCATATGACACGTTCAGGGGCGTTATCATTTACGTCAGGATAATGAATGGATCTCTCATGGCCGGCATGCAGATAGAGATGATGCATAAAGGGACGCGTTATGAGGTCAAAGAAGTGGGTATTTTTACGCCTTCAGAGCTCGCTGTCGAGAAGCTGGACTGCGGAGAGGTTGGATATATAGTATGCAATATCAAAGAGGCCAAAGAGGTAGAGGTTGGGGATACGATCACGGATATCAGGAACCCGGCGTCCGAACCTCTTTCGGGATATAAGCAGGTAAAGCCCATGGTTTTCAGCGGTATTTATCCGGTAACAAATGATGAGTATGCGGACTTGAAAAGCGCTGTGGAAAAGCTGAGGTTATCGGACTCTTCCTTTATATATGAGCCGGAGACGTCTGCCGCGCTCGGTTTCGGGTTTCGCTGCGGTTTTCTGGGGCTTCTGCACATGGAGATAATACAGGAAAGACTGGAGCGCGAGTTCAATCTGGACCTTATCGCGTCCTCGCCCAGTGTTAATTACAAGATCCGGCTCACCGACGGAACACTGATAGAAGTGGACAATCCTACGAAATATCCTGACAAGGAGAGGATAGAATATGTGGAGGAGCCGTATGTGAGGTGTGACATTTTCGCTCCCTCGGTAAGCGTGGGTCCCCTTATGAAATTATGCGAGAACAAAAGAGGCGAATTTGTCAGCACCCAATATATAGACCCGACAAAAGTGCAGCTTACGTACAATATACCGCTGGCTGAGATAATCGTGGATTTTTACGATAAGATAAAATCATCCACGCAGGGGTACGGATCTTTGGACTATGAATTTCTGGGGTATCGAAAATCCAACATCGTCAAGCTGGAGATACTTATAAACAGTGTCCCCTGCGACGCTCTTTCGATCATAGTTCATAAGGATAAAGCGAGAAGGATGGGGCTTGAGCTTGCCCAGAAGCTTAAGGAGACGATACCGCGTCATATGTTCAAAGTCGCGCTTCAGGCCGCGGTCGGAGGAGAGGTCCTGGCCAGGGAGACGTTGCCCGCGATGAAAAAGAACGTTACGGGGAAATGTTACGGAGGGGACATTACGAGAAAAAGAAAATTGTGGGAAAAACAGAAAGAAGGCAAAAAGAAGATGCGCAGGATAGGGCAAGTCGATGTTCCGAAAGAGGCGTTTCTTAAAGCCATGAGGATAGCATGAAGATAAAATTAGGCACGTGGGAATACTGGTGGAACGAATGGGTCAAGCCGATACTGGTAGCGGCGATACTTGCTTTGTTTATACGTACATTTATAGTGCAGCCGTTCAAGATACCGTCGAATTCTATGTATCCGACGCTGAAGCCCGGGGACAGGATATTCGTAAGCAAGTTCATTTATGGCGCCAAGGTGCCTCTTGTGAATATAAGACTTCCGGAAGTCAGGGAGCCCGAGACCGGAGACATCGTGGTTTTCCTTTCTTCCGTAGAAAAGAAGAAATATCTGGTGAAGAGGTTTATCGCCACCGGCGGTGACTCCGTGAAGATACAGGATGGGAAGTTGTACGTGAACGGGGAGCTCTTGAAGATGCCGCCGATAGACAGATTTTTCTATTATAACCGCGGAGAGTATGGAGGCTCGGACAGGGCCTTTCAGGTCCCGGAAGGATATTTTTATGTTCTGGGGGACAACAGTGCCAATTCGCTGGATTCGAGGTTTTGGGGGTTCGTTCCCGAGAAGAACCTGGTGGGAAAGGCGTTCCTTATACACTGGCCCATAAAAAGGATAAAGATGATGGGGAAAGGAGATTAAAAACAGTACTGGGTCCTGGGTCCCGGGTATCGAGGAGATTGACCCGATACTCGGTACTCGATACTCGGTACAAAAAGGATTTTTATTATGAATTGGGCAAACAGACTTACTATATGCAGGATAATTTTGGTGCCGGTCTTTATCGCGGCAGTACTATACCAGCGTCTTAACATCGCGCTTGTTGTTTTTATCGTGGCTATGATAACGGATGCCCTTGACGGTTACCTGGCCAGGTCACGTAATGAAATAACCAGGTTCGGGGCGATAATGGATCCTATATCGGATAAGATGCTTATAGGCAGCGCTTTTTTGAGTTTTAGTATAGTGCAGGGGCTGCCGGTGTATCTTAAGATGCCGGTGTACGTTCCTATAGTAATAATAAGCAGGGATGTGATAATACTTCTCGGAGTGTTTATCATCCAGGTCATTACCGGGGGGGTGGAGATAAAGCCCACGCTTGTCGGCAAGATAACCACATTTTTTCAGATGATAACTATCATAGCGCTCTTGCTTAGATTTGTTCATTCAAGCTGGTTGTGGAACGCGACAGTCGCGCTTACCGTTATATCCGGGATAGATTATGTGAGAAGAGGGAGTTCGAGTGTAAATGGAAAATTATAACCGTATGCCGGTGATATGTATAGTTGGCAGGCCGAACGTGGGCAAGTCTTCGCTGTTCAACTGTCTGTTTGGTGAGAAAAGAGCCGTAGTGGTCGAGCAGTCGGGCACTACCAGGGACAGGGTGGAGGCCTTTGTGCGTATAAGCGGAGTCGAGGTCAGGCTCGTAGATACGGGAGGTTACGCGTCCGGGGATACGGGGGATATATCCGGACAGGTAAAAGACCAGATATCACTTGCGATGGAAGAGGCCGCGATTATTGTTATGGTGACTGACGCGGCCGCCGGTCTCGTCCCTTCGGACGATGAGGTGGCTCACTTACTAAGGAAGTTCAGCAAACCCGTCATAGTTGTCGCGAATAAGACCGATAACGACAGCATGAAGTCTGACGCGATGGAGTTCTATCAGCTGGGTTTTGGGCAGCCGGAAATGATCTCATGTACCCACAGGAGAGGGCTTCGTCAGCTCCGGCGGCGATTGTCGACATTCATTGAAAGTGTTTTGAGCGAGTCTTCGGAGGAAGCCGCTTCCGGAGAAGATGACGGGGCCTTGAAGATAGCGGTAGTTGGCAGGCCGAATGTGGGAAAGTCATCTTTCATAAATAACCTTCTGGACCGAAACCGGGTGATTGTAAGCGATATTCCCGGGACTACAAGGGATTCTATAGATACGCCCTTTGAGTATGAGGGGGATAGATATGTGCTTATAGATACCGCGGGGATACGCCACAAGAGAAAGATCAAGACGGTGGTCGATACTTTCAGCATGATGAGGTCGAAACAGGCCATCGAAAGGGCTGATGTAGTTGTACTTCTTCTGGATTCGGCGGACGGAGCGACCAGGGATGACATAGACATAATAGAGCTTATCGAGAATAAAGGTAAGGCCTGCCTGATACTGGTCAACAAGTGGGATCTGGCCAAGCTGGCGGAAGATATGTCGATGGAAGAATATGAGAAAAGCCTTCTCTACGCGTCGGAAAAACTTACCAAGTTCCCGATAGCTTTTATTTCGGCAAAGACGGGAAGGAATGTGGTGGATACGCTTGCCAAGATCAAGCTTCTGAATTCGAACCTTGATATCCAGGTATCGACGGCGTTCTTGAACAGGATATTTGATGAAAAAGATCCTGCCCTTATTTCTATACCAAGAAGAAAGAAAAGGCCGAATTTTCTTTACGCTGTCCAGAGCGGTGCGCGGCCGGTTGTGTTCAAGTTTTTTGTCAATGATCCGGGGAACGTGTTGCCGATCCATTACAGGTTTATTGAGAACCAGCTTCGGCAGCATCTTCCACTAAAAGGGATACCTATACGGATACTGACAAAAAGATCAAGAAAGGACAGGAAAGCATGATGGTAGTTTTGTCGATCGTTACGGCATATATTTTGGGATCGGTGCCAACGGCATATATTTTCGGAAAAGTCCTCAAGGGTATAGATGTGAGAGAGTACGGCAGCGGAAATGTTGGGGCGACTAATGTTTTTCGTACGGTGGGGAAGGTCCCCGGGATAATAGTGCTGGTAATAGATTTTTTAAAGGGTTACATAGCGGTTACACTGCTTCCATATCTTGCGATGAAATATTTTGTTAAGGCTCCGGCCTTCGACGATATGGGATATATAATGCTTGGCGCCGCCGTTATCTCCGGCCATGTCTGGACATGTTTTCTCAGGTTCAAGGGAGGGAAAGGGGTGGCTACAACAGCGGGTGTTATGGCCGGTCTTTTCCCCGTGATCTTTCTTTGTGGTCTTGTCATATGGGTCATTATTTTTTCAATATGGAAATATGTTTCCTTGGCCTCGATCTCCGCGGCTGCGTGTTTGCCGGTCTTTGCCCTGGTATTCGACAAAGGGCTGCCGGTCATCCTCTTTTGTTCGGTCCTTGCCCTAGTAGGCGTAACGGTCCATAAGGCCAATATTAAGCGTCTAATACAGGGTAAGGAAAAGCGACTAGTTAGGGGTGAAAAAAGCTAGAAAATAAGACTTGCAATCCCCCAAGAAACACGTATAATAGAGATATGTTAACAGAGCAAAAAGCAACAAACATTTTTTTTAGACGAGAAATTAAAAACATTTAAAAAGTCAAAGGAAAGTAAGATGAAGAAGCTGGTTTATCGAGACATATTGGGCAACAATCCCCGGAAGCGGGAAGTCTCCATGGAAGAGATAAGTGGTAGGAACCAGTCTAAGGTATCAAAGAAGTGGATATGTAAGTACTTTATTAGGGAAAAGCACACAGAGAATAGTATAGATGCTCTCAAGAAATGGGTTACTAAGAGAAAAAAGACATGCAGGAAGGATAGACATATTTTGAGGCAGATGAACACAGAGACAGGTGAAAATAAGATAATTTGCAAGGTATTAGGAGAGTTCTTTGTTATAAGGGGTGGAAGCGCGTACAGGATCGTATACATAAATGAAGTCAAGATACAGATAGAGTGCGCGGAAAACAACAGGATAAGAGGTTAACCATGAATATGCATGTATACAAATATTTAAAGTTTTTTACGATAATAATGGTATTATGCAAGTTGAACATGCTGAAAATGCAGATACTTTTACTTGAAATATCGACAAAATAGTAATTCCCGAGGCCGCATGAGAATGTGAGCCTTACCTCCAGAAGAAGGGGGGTGGTGTTAAGCCACCCCCCTTTCTTCATCTACAGACTATTGTATCATAGTTATTTATGTGATTTTTGACCCTATAATAGTATTAAGTAAATTTATTGACTATAAATATCATATATGTTAAACTTTTGACGATATCATGAGTAAAGTATGCATCATAGGAGACGGAGGATGGGGAACGGCATTGGCTATTCTTTTAGTAGAGAAGGGTGTCGATACTGTTCTTTGGAGCTATTCCCCTGAATATGCCGAATATCTCGATAAAAAAAGGGAAAACAGCAAATTTCTTGAGGGTGTACCTCTGCCTGCCGATCTTAAGATAACATCGGATGTCGATGAGGCAAAGGGAGCCGACTATGCTGTTTTTGTGGTACCCTGCGAGTATCTGAGAAGTGTAGCTGAAAAATTCTCTGATGCGGGTTTCGGTAATATAGTAAGCGCTACCAAAGGTATAGAGACAGGTACCCTGAAGAGGGCGACAGAGATGTTGGAAGACTATTTTCCGGCGGACAGGATCAGCGTTCTTTCCGGCCCCAGCATCTCTTATGAAGTCGCAAGAGGGATCCCTACTACGGTAGTGGTCGCTTCTGATGGTGATTGCAAAGACAGTGTAAGCGACCTGTTCATGACTGATAATTTCAGAGTTTATACTTTGGCCGACGTGCTTGGTGTCGAGCTTGGAGGGGCACTTAAAAATATTATTGCTATCGCCGCCGGGGTATCGGACGGCATGGGTTTCGGGACTAATTCGAAGGCAGCTCTTTTGACAAGAGGTCTCGCGGAGATCACCCGACTGGGTGTGAAGATGGGCGCTGAAAGCTCCACCTTCAGGGGGCTAAGCGGACTGGGAGACCTGGCGACAACGTGTATAAGCCGTTACAGCCGGAACAGATGGTTTGGCGAACAGCTGGGAAAAGGCAAGGACATCAAGGAGGTGCTTTCCCAGACCGAAATGGTTGTCGAGGGAATGGGTACTTCGAGTTCAGCTTATGAGCTTGCGAAGAAATATGGTGTAGAAATGCCGATCACTCAGAAGGTCTATGAGTTGATCTACGAAGGCAAGGATCCCGCGGTTGCGGTCAAAGAACTTATGACTCGCGATCCCAAAGAAGAAGATTATTAATATTTAATCGTAAGATCTGAATTGTTCATTGTGAGTATAGCGTCGGGACGTAGCGCAGTCTGGTTAGCGTACTAGTCTGGGGGACTAGGGGTCGTGGGTTCGAATCCCACCGTCCCGACCAGTTATTTAAAGTGTCGGTAATGGCGAATGGGATGAGAAGGGAGCCGCCGAGCCCATATAAGGGAAGCTGCGACGAAAAGGAGCAGCGACAAAAGTTGAAGCGGGGGTGGCCGTGATCTTTGACGAAAGAAAAGATCATCTCGAAAGACCGAGTTAGCGAGGTCTTGAGAGAACTTACAAAGATCTCTCGCTTTCGCTCGAGATTAATTCGACCATACAGCTTATGTTCGCTACGCTCCATAAGTTGTGGTCTTATTTAAGGCGCCGAATCCCACCGTCCCGACCA
>JAVCCB010000034.1 GCA_030765685.1 Candidatus Tantalella remota
GATGTTGTCATCATTGAATACATTATACTTACCAATCAATTCCTCATCAGTAACATTTAGAGCATCACGCAAAGAACGGTTTGTCCTTACCATTGTTCCCTCTCGATCAGAAACCCACATGGGAAATGGACTCATATCAATGATTGAATCGAGATATATCCTCGCCTTTTCTGCCTCTTTTTCCGCTTTCTTGCGCTCGGTGATGTCCTGGAAAATGGAATGAGTCTGCTTAAAATTCCCCTGGTCGTCATACGCTATACTGCCGGTGAACTCGGTGGTTATCGTCGACCCGTCCTTTTTAAGCATCTCAAATTGCACGTCACAGATCTGGCCATCTCTCTTGAAATCCTTAAATCGTTCTTTAAAAAGTTGCCCTAGATCTCCGGCAAGAAACTCGGCGAAGTTCTTTCCGATCACCTCTTCCCTTTCATACCCTAATGTCTCAAACCATGTCTGGTTGACGTAAAGAAAGTTCCCGCTCTCATCCAATGACTGATAAGGAAGCGGTGCTTCGTCAAAAAGCACTTTGAACCTTTCCTCGCTCCTTGAAAGATTATCCTGAGATATCTCCTTTTCCCTGCTTGTTTCCCTTGATCCCAGGGCATTCCTGACCGCGGGGCACAGGCGAGCGAGCTTATCTTTGAGGACGTAATCATCCGCCCCGTTTTTCATCAAGTCGACGGCGACTTCTTCGCTTACAGTACCCGTTACGACTATGAACGGTGTTCCCGGACACGCTCTTTTCGCATCCTCAAGCGCCTCCCCGGCGTTATATGAAGGCAACTCATAATCGGCAAGTATCAGGTCGGGTTTGAATTTCCTGATCGCCCGGATAAAGTCCTCTTTTGTCTCGACGCGTTCGGACTCGAATTCCGGGAAACATTTCCTCATATGCCGCAGGACCATCTCCGCGTCGTCAGGATTGTCTTCGAGAATTAATATTTTCATTTTTTCATTCATAGCATTAGTCCATTGTAAGATTAAAAGCAAAAATCGTCATTGCGCCTGTCCGCCGAAGCCTCTTGTCCGCTGACTCGTCCGCCGTAGCCTTGGCGAAGGCGGAAGCGCCCTTTTACCGTCTTTGTGCCACTTTGTACCGTTTGGGGTTTTAATCCTTTAAACTGTCCCCTTTTCTAAGATTAAAGGTGTCCCCTACCGTCCTATTTGGGAACGTGTGTATAGTTCATTGTTATCTGTTCATTGTTCATAGTTTCGGACAACGAACTATGAACAACCCACTACGAACACGATCCTGAATTCGCGCTCTTGTCCTGCGCCAAGTCTATATGCCTACTCTGCATCGCTGATGAGAACGTCGCGACGCAGAAAGGCACCATATATGTCAATATTATCTGTATAACGTTCTTTTTCGTGAACGGCCCTTCAAATATAGCGCTGTATTGGTTTATAAGAACAAGGATGGTTCCGACCAAGAGCGATACCTTTATCGACCTGAAGATACATACTTGAGTGCACGCGTGTTTGAGAAATAGTTTCATTTTAGGTTTTATCTATAGATTTCAGATGTCAGATTTCAGAATTCAGATCGAAACCATAGTTATCTGCCATCTACAATCTGTAATCTGTAATCCACTTTGCTCCTAATAACAAAAAAAGCAACCCTGCCTTTGCAAGGTTGCTCTAAGAATCACAAATTGTACGGAATCCATACACTTCGCATTACCACCCCCAGGTGGTAAGTATTTCTAAAAAGTATCTACTTTTCATTGTACTCCCCTCGCATTTTAATACAAGTTCTAATAATAATTAAATTAGTTATAAGGATTGGGTTCACTAAATTCAGCTTGCTAAGGTAGATTTCAGATTACAGATGTCAGCTTTTAGATATTTTCCAGTGGAAACATCCTGTTTGGGGACACCCTATGCGCTGAAGGTCAGATGTTTTTGAAAATAAAGTGCAAGAAAATGGACAAAAAATCTGTCTATAGTAGTAGAAGCAGATTTCCGATTGCAGATGACAGATTTTAGATAATATTGAAAAGGAGGGATAGTTAAATGACAAATGACAAAATCCAAAACTCAAATGAAATCCAAAATCCAGATGACAAAACTCGCAAATTCGATCTATACGACAGAAGCCTGGATTTCGCAGTTAGATCTGTAAAATTACTAAAGACCCTCCCCTCCTCTCTTTCTGTCCATGAATATAGCAAACAACTAATCAGGTCAAGTTCCTCTATAGGCACCAATGTAGAAGAAGCAGATGGAACTCTGACAAAGAAAGCTTTTGCTGACAAAATGGGGATCGCTAGAAGAGAAGCCAGAGAATCAAGACACTGGTTGAACTTGATCAAAAGAACTCAAATCTTACCAGATCTGAAAAAAGTGTGCGAACTTGATCAACTGATAAATGAGGCGAAAGAACTAATGCTCATCATTAGTAGCATAATCAACAAGGTGTTAAAAAAATAAGCGTTTTGGATTTAACGATTAGGATTTCTTTTGGATTTTGAGCTTTGGATTTTGGATTTTTACTTCTATAATCCAGGATCTCAAATGAGCATCGCCAGTTTGGCAAGTAAGGTATTCCTGAGGTAATCCAGATCGAACGGTTTGATGATATAATCGGTGGCTTTCATCGAAGCGATCTCGTCAGCTGTTTTTTTATCGACAACCGCGGTAGCCATGATGATAGCGACGTTTTCGTCGATCTCTCGTATCTTCTTCATCGCCTCAACGCCGTCCATCCCCGGCATCCTTATATCAAGGAGTACCAGTTTGGGTTTTTCGCTCTGGAGTTTTTCTATGCCTTCAGCAGCTGAAGTAGCGGTTATTGCCTGATAACCTTCCCTGGTAAGAAAAGTTTGCAACAGGTTACAGATCTCTATTTCATCGTCGATAACAAGTATCTTCTCGTTCATAATCCGCTCCTTTTTTTTGCAAAATCACCTTACGAGATTAGTATAGCATATTCAGGGGTGAAAGCAACAACCCGGGATAAACTAGCCAAACTAGAATTAATAACAAATGACAAAATCCAAAACCCAAATGAAATTCAAAATCCAAATGACAAAACTCACAAATTTACCCCCACCATAAGGCGATGAGTCTAAGAAGCACTGTTTCTACCTGAAAGTCTTGCGTGGAAAAATATATAAGAAATGGCATTTTGGATTTAATGATTAGGATTTCTTTTGGATTTTGGGCTTAGGATTTCGGGTTTATATTTTTATTCTTCTCTGAGAAATGTGAAGTCCCCTATTATCCTGGAATCGGGATTGCGGCGCATGTAATCAATATAATACTTGGCCTGGTCGGAAATGCGGTCTGTAGGGTCTAACTCTATGACCTTCTGAAGCTGGGCATACGCTTTTGACCGGCTATTATACTTCACATAATAGCATACCGCTAGATTGTAATAAGCTCTCTGATCATCGGGTTTTAGCTCGATTATTTTTTTGCATTCGGTTATAACGTCGTCATACTTTTTCATGGTGAAATAGATGTAGCTTATGTAATGCAGCGCTGACGCGTAGAAGTCTACCGCATCCTCGTCCATTTTCGGCAGAAGAGCCATCTTCTCTTTGAAGATCTCGAACTGGGCGATAGCCTTTTCCGGTTTACGTTCGAAAATATACGCTTTCCCCAGGAAAAGATGTGCCGGCGGATAATCCGGAGCTCTCTTCGCGACTTTTCTGAAAAGTTTTATCGCGGCTCGCCTGTTGCATATATCCCAGTATACCTGTCCAAGCTGGTTAAGCGCCGCCAGGTCACCCGGATTATAAGACATTTTTCTCCTCGCGACCTCTTCCGCTTCATCGTAACGATGCTGTTTTAATAGATCCGAGATGTCTTTGTACCTTTTCGGCAGCGCGTTACGGATATCTCTTATCTTTTTAACCTCGGGAGCATCTCCGGCTCCCTGTTCTTCATAGATCTCAATCGTTTTATCATAATACTCGCCCGCCTCGTCAAGATCACCCGCCGCTACCAGGCAATCGGCCAATTTACGGCAAAGCGCGGTATTGGACGGATCTTCCTCCAGCGCTTTCTTGTAATCTTCTGAAGCTTTCACGTAGAACATCGCTGAATAATACACGTCTCCCGAAAGCATGTATAACCCCGGCAGTTCCGGGACGTTCTCCTGTATCCATATGATGTGAGGCGTTACAAGTGACGGATAATAGTATTTCCCCGCCAGAAGAACATTCAACATGGTGAAATGTCCCGCGGCCACCCTTTCTTTCATCTTATCCTTTTCATCCCCGTCCGCGAAACCCTGAAAAAGCGCGTTCGCCTCTTCTATACTATCCAGAAGCTCCCGGTTGTCTTCCGTAGTAGCTATCGCGTACGCGATAATGTCTTCCCTCCCCCTGTCCGGATCAGAGGTCTCAGCTCCGATAAATAAATCATACGCTTTGCCGTATTCCATCAGTCCGTAATGCGCTAATCCCAGGTCCAGATAAACCCGGGCCACACCGGGATTGTCTCCCAAAATAGACGTAAGCTTTTTCCTGCTTTCCTCGAAATCGCCTTCGGCCACCATATTCTTTTCTATTCTCTCCAGCTCTCTCGAAAGCGACGCTACCGCGTGCGCGTCTCGTGGCAATACCACACCTGAGAGCACGAGGACCAGTACTATCGCCAATATTACCTTCACCGGTTATACCCCTCCTAATACCTTAAGAAACAGTAGTTCAATATTCCCATACCGACGGAAACCGCGTTATAAATAAAATGCATAATAATAGCCAGCCATGTGGACCCCGTCTTTGCTTTCGCGTAAGTTATGACTACGCTGAGAAGAAATATCACTACCGCGAAGACATAGTCGTTCTTTACCTGTGTATAATGCGCGAATGTGAACAGCACTGACGTTATTATTATCGACGGCCATCTTCCCATATGATAATTAAGCGCCGGATAAAGGAACCCCCTGAAAAGTATCTCTTCGACCAGCGGAGCTACCAGAATGATAGACAAGATGACCACTATATTACCTACATAGAAAGCTCCCGGGAACACCGACGTAAAAGGTATGTTCGGAACCAGCGGATTTGACATGCTCATCATCCTTATAAGGACGCATACACAAAGGTATACCGGCAGCCAGAATCTCCACTCCTTCGGTATACTTCCCGTGGTAAGCACCGAATCCCTGAAAGATATATGGCGCGACTTTATGATGACAACCACATAGACAAAACTTAAACATTTAAAGATGATGTTACTGATGTATATCGTGAGGTAATAGTAGAGTTTGGGTTCTTTTGTGAAAATGAAAAAATGCAGCCTGAGAGACTTAAGGATATTAGCGCCCGCGTTGAACGGATCGCTGAAAATAAACACAAAAATAAGTATGGTGATCGCCAGGACATCGGACATGCGCCATGGGCATGCCGATTCGCCTTTGCCTTCGGAGATAAAATACGCTAAGCGTTCTTTTATGCTGGTCATTTTACGCACCTGTAAAAAATACGGCAGGGATACCGTCCGCTATTCAGAAGTTTTTTCAGCGCCACGCTCTACGCTTTCTATGTTTTGTTTGCCAAGGGAAAATGTGCCGCCTTTTACCTGCAAAGTCAACGTATCGGTATCTTCCTGGATTATAATGCCTTCGAGTATCCCGCCATTTTTAAGATACACCACGTCCGGTTCCCGGCTTACCACCGCCATATCCGCCGCGGTGGAAGTCTTCGCGTCCTTCAAAAACGCCGTTATGGAGCCCGACGTGGCTACCGCGGCGCCCCCGTAGATCACCGTAAAAATAAGAAGCCCGACGGAAATGATCGTCACCCCCAGCGTGGTCCATAACGCCGTCAGCGGTTTTTCGTATAACCCTGCATCTTCCTCCTCAGGTTCCGGAACTTGAAGAAAAGCGTTCAGGGTATCGTCGATCTCTGCCAGGAAATACATGGCAAAAGACTTGAGAAACACCGGGATGGGAGCTAAAAAAGATCCGAGAATAAGCGCCAGTATAAAGAACACCGGTGCCGCTGTAGCAATAAGTATCGCGGTAGCGACCATCCTCGCATCAACAGGCGTGATCATGAATACCAGATAACCGATAAGACCCGCGAGAAGGACACACAATACCATGACTATGGCGCATAAGACCATTATGACGACCGCAGCTATTATACACAATATAGCGAGACAGAACTTGACCAGAAGATAAACAACTACCTTCCCCTTGTGCCGTGCGAAAATTCCCCGGAATATCCGCCATGCCTCCCGCACCTTCACGCCCTTCGAGTACATAATAACGGGGATAAAATCCAGAGCGAAAGCGCGTATCAGGGATATCGCCAGAAACACTATCACAAGGACTATTACGGAGATCACGATAGGGCCTATCACGCCTCCCGCTGTTATTTTAGAGATACCCGTAAATACGCCCGCGGAATACATCACACCGACAGGTACTGCGAGTATCCCCAGGACAATAGTGGTCGCTATCAATCCAAAGGCCAGATTCCAGTAAAAATATGATATGCCCAGTTCTTTGTTCCGGTTAAAGGGTATTTTTACGGAAGCATCGTTCCGGACTATGGCTTCTATAAAAACAAACTGGAATATAGCTCTTATGAAAACCCAAAGCAAAATCGAGACAACGAACGCGGCGATGGTTATCCCCATAAGCATAAGGAACCGCGGGTTCGCTAAAAGCTCCGCACCTATATCTTTTATGAATTCTACAGGAGACCGTCCTCCGGGCATGGTCGGCGCGTTCATACTGCCGTCGCCACCGGAACTCATGTTAAAATTGAAGTTCATTCCCCCAAAATTCCCGGCAAAGATGACTATAATAAACATCCATACACACTTTTTCAGGCTGTAGGGCCGAAACAATACCTGTATGGTATTCTGCCAGGCAAGCGAGATGAGCTCTTTAAAAGATATCTTGTCCATGCGGTTTCCCCTCTTACACAGAGAACAATTGTATTCCTTATACCAAATTATACTGTTAAAAGAGGCAAAGACCAAATATTTTCCAAACATTGTGATATAATATCAGCACTGATAAAAAAATGATCTTGTTAATTCAAAAAATCGCATCAAACGAACTCTATATCAAATGACTTCTAACGAGCTCTACAACAGAATATCTGAACAAACCGAAAGAAGTTTATCCGCGCCGCCTCTTTCCGTAGACCAACATAGACAAACATCAAATCATTTCTATAAGATCGAAGAAATAGAAAAAGTGTTTTACTCTCATCTATTATCTAAAGACTTATCAAGAAAATATACTTTCCTGGAAATTGGCGGCCAATATGGTCTGCATGCGCGTCATTTTATCAATGTTTTCAGGGATAACATCGACAAATTCGTCCTGAATGATCTGACCGAAAACACAGTTGAAAGAGCAAAAGCACGCTTGGGGGATTTTTCAAAAATAACCGATTTTATTGCTTCTCCCGCGGAAGAGATCTCTACAGACTACCAATTCGACGGTATTTATACCAACGCGTCTTTGCACCATTTTGTTGACCCGTTTAAAGCCATAAAAATAATGAAAAAACTTCTTCGGCCCGGCGGACTTTTTGTTTTTTGTGAGCCGGTCGTTTGGAATCCGCTGAACCTCTACCGGGCGATAGCCATAAAAGCTGAAAGAAATCAACTAACTTTGGCGCGGAAAGGTAATATACGGCAGTACTTAAAATCTGCCGGTTTTGACATAATATCGGAAAGAGTTTTGCACTTGCGTCTTAATAATCAGCTTTTTGCTAAATACCGACTTCATCAAAAGCTCGAAAAGATCAAATTATTAAACCCTCTAGCTGTAGTTTTCTTATTTGGTGCCATGGTACCCCCACAAGATCAGAACTAGTTTACTCCAGTACGCTTTTATGCACCCCCACACACACAGCAATCAAACTATGAGGGTTTTTTATTAAACTGGCTCCCCGTTTATGACACGTTTCGACACCCTGAGGCTGAATTCAAGCTTATGATCTCTTCTCTGAGCCAAACTGTAAAACCTGTTTTTTCTTTCTAGGCCCATTTGGGGCTCGTTATTTCTTTATTGATCGTGTAGATATTTGGGCACTGGTGTCAACTTAATCCCAGGCCGGGGATATTTTTAATCTCTGACCTGCCCCCCCCCTATGATGACAGGTGTGGGATTGATTCTGGGGACACCCCTAGGTTTAATTATTCCCCCAGCCCAGCTTTAATTCGAGAACCGGTACGAGATGTTCTTAGTTTCCATGTTTCGTGGCAATCCACACAACCGCTTTCCCGCCACGTTTACGTCCACTACGTTTAGGCACATACGTTTCTTTGACCTTGAATTTGGCCTTTTGCAAAAGCTTCACAAACATTTCATCCGGGGCAGCTGACCATATTGCCAAAACACCTTCTGGGTGTAGCGCAGCATATGCGGCCTTGAGTCCCGTAAGAGTATAAAGACTGTTATTTTCTTTCTGCGTCAAACCATTCGCGCCGTTATCCACATCCAGAAGGATGGCATGGTATAAATTATGCGCAGTGTTTATTTTATCGGCCACGTCA
>JAVCCB010000089.1 GCA_030765685.1 Candidatus Tantalella remota
CTTTTCGCGAGATACTTTTTCTCCACCACGCCGATGATAGATACGTCTATCGTGAGCCTGGCGGCGGCAACGGTATCTCCACCGACGACACTGACTCCGTATTTCCGGCACATCTTAAATATGCCGTCATAGATCTTTTTCACTGACCCGGCGGTCATTTTCGGCGACACTCCGACGGACACCGTAATATACAAGGGTTTTCCGCCCATGGCAGCTATATCGCTTATATTAACGGCAACTGCTTTATGTCCTATTTTCCCATATCCGTCTTTCAGCCTGAAATGAGTTCCCTCGATGAGCATATCAGACGCCCATAAAAGATACTTCTTTTTGTCATACTCCAGGACGGCGCAATCGTCACCGATACCAAGCTTCACCCCTTTAGCGGGTTTCCCTGCTCTTCTTCGTATGTCATCTATAAGTTTTAGTTCTTTCATAACTTTAGCGTATGGTACCGAGTATCGAGTACCGGGTATCGGCTCGGTACCCGGCACCCAGGACCCGGTACCTATTAGCACCTGATCCCTATTCCCTGATATTCCGTATGTCGTTAATCGGTTACGTCTATGGAATCGTCAAGGGGTTTAGGGTTGCAGTCAAAACGTAACCCTATAACGACAACTGTTTCGCTAGCCGTAACCCTACAACGTACTCCTATAATCAGTCCCTGATATCCTAGTCCCCAATATCCTGATACCCCGATATCCTGATACCCCGATATCCTGATACCCCGATATCCTGACTCTCTTCCCAACTTACCGTTTATTTCCCCCCACTACTCTCATTACCTTCTCCCTGTCCGGTCTCCTTATGACTCCCTTTTCCGTAATTATCGCCGTTATAAGATCTTTCGGGGTCACGTCGAACGCGGGATTCCTGACATCTACATCGCTTACCGTTATGGGAACGCCCTTTATCTCCCTCACTTCGGAGGCGGAGCGTTCTTCTATGGGTATATCTTTCCCGGTTTTAAGTGACAGGTCAAAAGTCGATACCGGAGCCGCTACATAAAACGGCACTTTATGATATTTCGCCATCACCGCCAGGCCGTACGTTCCTATCTTATTGGCGGTGTCACCGTTAGAAGCGATACGGTCGGCGCCTACAACTATAAGGTCGATCTCTTTCTTTGCCATGATCGAAGCCGCCATATTGTCGCATATAAGCGTCGTAGGTATACCTTCCTGCATAAGTTCCCATACCGTAAGGCGCGCCCCCTGGAGAACGGGTCTCGTCTCATCGACATAAACCATTTTTATCTTTTTTTTCGAAGAAAAGATAACGCCTAAAGCCGTGCCGTAGGCTCCCGTGGCCAGACCGCCGGCGTTACAGTGTGTAAGGACATTGGCCTTCTCGGGGATAAGTTTACGCCCATTACTGCCTATAGCGTGGCAGATCTTTTTATCTTCCGCGAGTATTCTGTTCGCCTCTTTCAGAAGCAGCTGCTTTATCTCTCTGATACTTTTTCTGCTGTTACGCGCCACCACTCCTTCCATCCTCTCCAACGCCCAAAAAAGGTTACGCGCCGTAGGACGGGAAGATGCCAGGTACTTCGTCACTTTCCATAACTCTTTGCTGAAAGTTTTCATGTCTTTGGCGCGGCTTCCCCGAACACCCAGGTATACCCCGTAAGCTCCCGCTATGCCGATCGCCGGGGCCCCTCTTATTATCATCGTCTTTATGGCGTCATGCATATCTTTCGCACTGACACAATTCACATACCGCGCCTTCCTGGGAAGAATGCGCTGATCGATAAGTTCCGCGCGGTTGTTCTTCCATCTTATAGTGTCGTATGACATTATTCTCCTGTCGTTGCTCGCTATTTTAGTATTTAGTATTTTGTATTCAGTATTTAGTTCAACAATTAAGGTTAAGGTTGAGATTAAGGTTCAGCTTTGTCCCCGATGTCCTGATATCCTAGTCCCTAATATCCTGATTCCCTGATATCCTGACTCTATCCTCAATTCCCAGATTTCCTATCCTTTATCCTTTATCCTTAAATACCCGGTACCCGCCTGTCCGCCGACTTGTCCGCCATAGCTTCAGCGAAGGCGGAAGCTTCAGCGAAGGCGGGATACCCGGGACTCGATACCTGGTCCTGTTTTTTGTCATCCCGAGCGAAGCCGAGGGATCTAAATACCGTCATTGCGCGGAGAAGCGCAGCTGCGACAAAGCAATCTCATCCAGCCATTACCTATCCTTTATCCTTTATCCTTTATCCTTTATCCTTAAGTTCCGTCCCTGATATCCCTGATATCCCAATATCCTAGTCCCTGATCCCCTGATCCCCCGATGTCCCGTTTCTACGAGTATCCAGCGCTGAAACCCGATACTCGGTACCCGCCTGTCCGCCGACTTGTCCGCCATAGCTTCAGCGAAGGCGGTAGCTTCAGCGAAGGCGGGATACCCGGTACTGCTACTACCCCAGCGCCCGTACTAAGAAAACCAGTATAACCATCCCCACATTGTGTACTATATGGACGCAAATAGAGGGCACGAGCGATCCTGTCCTCTCATAAAGATACGCCAAAAGAAGACCCAGGACAAAAATCGGCAGGAATCCCACAATATGCGTGTGTAAAAGCGAGAATACCAAAGCTGTCGCCAGCATGGACCAGAAAACGCCCCATTTTCTTTTCATCGCTTTATACATAAAACCCCTGAAAAATATCTCTTCCGCTATCGGGCTGAAAATAGCCGCAAAAAGTGTGGAGAACCACAATACGGCGGTCTGCTTTTCCTCCATAAAGATCTCTACTATGGGCTGTACCGGCGGCTTATACGCAAACATCTTCGTCACGAAATACGTGACCACCATTATCAGTATCAATACCGGTATTATCGCGAGATAACCCGTAAGTCCGTAGAAAACACCTTTCAAAAACTTCTTCGCGCTTAATCCTACAACTTCTATTTTCTGCCCGTATTTGCGTACAATAAAATAAAAGATCACGCTTATACCCACGACGTTCATGACCGCCGTATTGAAGACCATCTGGAAATTGTCGTTATTAAATACGGGTATCAGCTCTCCCACCATACTCTGGAGGATTATGAACAGGTACCCGCATCCGAGGAAAATGAGTGTCACCCTCGCTACATCCCCCAGTGTCCAGCGCGCGGGTTCCGAACGTATCAACGTGATGTCAAAGAGCCGTTTACGCGCCTTACATGTCAGGAAATATACATCCAGGATGACGCCTAAAAAGATCACAAAAAGTATCAGGAGGTTCAAAAGTCCCAGAAAAAGATACAGCGTCGGATCATCTTCGGCTATTTTCTCGAACTTTTCACGCCGGGCCTCAATATCTTCCTCATCAAACATCGTTTCCGCGTCTGTTTCTTCCGACGCCTTGAGAGCCGCTTCTTCCGTTACCTGAGGCTCGCTGGAGTCCTCATCCATCATCTTTCCGCCCACAAAAGCGAGAAAATTCATCCCGACTATAAAGACGACCAGGACAACGTAAAGCTTATTTCTGCCTATAAAGTTAGTGAATCGTGACATAGTTTTCGTATTTCGTATATCGTATTTAGTTCAAAAACAAAGTTAAGGTTGACGTCATCCCCGAATGTGACCGAGGGGCAAAGGTCCCCGAGGAAACCGAAGGTTCCCCGTAATAAAATTAAATGCATGTAGGGAAATGCCGAATGCCAGAGGGCTTCGGCCTCTTAGCGGGGATCCAATAAAAATATTACTTCCATTTGATTCCCGCTTCCGCGGGAATAACGTTCGAGTTCCGTCCCTGATGTCCTGATATCCTAATCCCTAATACCCGGATCCCCCGATGTCCCTATTCCCTATTCCCTTACTTCCCGATACTCGGTACCCGCCTGTCCGCCATAGCTTCAGCGAAGGCGGGATACCCGGTACCCCATCAGCCCACTACATGCAAATGACGCAAACGGAAAGATGCTCCGAACTCTTCCGCCAAACGCCGGCATTTTCTCACACCGTCCTCACCTATCATATCCAGACATGTCACCTCGACTTTTATACCCTGCCCGACGCAGGTCCTGATAAAATCAAGTATGGACTCATGGGCGGCCTTGCCGAAAACCGAACGGCAAAGATGCGCGTACGCGTCCGGTTCAGCCGAGTTAAGACTCACGGAAACCCTGTCAACAAGACCTTTCATCTCCGTCGCTATCTCTCGCCTGTTTATAAGATCCCCTTCCCCGTTGGTCGTAAGCCTTACCTTGCCGCCTTTGGACTTAACGTATGACGCTACTTTTTTGAGAACATCAAAACGGACTGTCGGTTCACCGAAACCGCAGAAAACTATCTCGTCATAATCCGTGGGTTCGCCTATAGCTGTCACCAGATCGTCATATGAAGGTTCCTTGTCCAGCTTCAGATTATGACCTTTTACATAATCCGATACCTCTCGGGCACAGAAAGTGCACCTGTTAGTACACCTGTGCGTTATGTTCAGGTACAGCGAATCACGTATCTTATACGCTACCGTATCTCCCGACTCCAGACCTAACCGGAAGAGCTTGTCAGCGTTTCGGGTAGTCGCCCCCGCTATTTCCTCTTTCGGCATACCATATATATCAGCGTATGTATCCAGAAGGTTATTCACAAAAGCCGGTTCGTTCCTTTTGCCCCGCAAGGGTTCCGGGGTTATATATGGCGAATCCGTCTCCAGAAAAAGTTTATCTAAAGGCACACGAGCGGCCAACTCCCGCAGATCCGAGGCTTTCCCGAAAGTAATATTGCCCGCGAAAGATACAAAGAAGTCCAGGGCAAGCACCTCTCTCAGAAATTCAGCGTCACCGGAAAAACAATGTACCACGCCTCTTAAAACATTAAAATCCTGAGGTCTTATTATATCCAACAAGTCCCCGCTCGCGTTCCGATTATGCAGTATCACCGGCAGATCCAGCTCTCTTGCGATAGAGAAACATCCTTTAAAAAGTCTTATCTGGTTGTCCCGTTCGGCATAATCCCGGTAATAATCAAGCCCTATCTCGCCTATAGCTACCACTTTAGGCGACGATATCGCTATATCCCTTACCCGCTCTATATCCGCGGGGGTTGCTTTATCCGCTTCATGCGGGTGTATGCCTACAGCGGCAAATATCTCATCGTGGGAGGCAGCCAGAGCGATCGCTTCTTCGCTGCTGGGTATGCTTACCCCCGGCACTATCATGCGAACAACACCAGAGTCCACGGCATTTTTTATAACCGCTTCCCGGTCTTCGTCATACTGCTTCAGATCAAGATGGCAATGGGTATCTATTAACTTCATATTATGCTCGCCAATTCTAAGTAAAAAGTAAAAAGGAAAAGGGAAAAAGGAAAGGTTTCTTGTTAGGCATAAAGGCCCTTCCTACATTTTTTCCTTTATCCTTTTTCCTTTATCCTTCACTGTTATTCCTTCCTTCTTTTTTCAACAACGCTCGTTTCTTAACTATTCCGCCGGAGTATCCGCCGATGGTACCGTCGGACGCTATGACCCTGTGACACGGCACATCAGGCACGTAAGGGTTGATCGCCATGACCTGCCCCACCGCCCTCGCGGCGCGGGGCGAACCCGCTTCACGCGCTACCCATCCATAAGACTTTACTTCGCCTTCCGGAATATCCGCGACAACCATAAGAACTTTCTTCTGAAAATCCGTAAGTTCCGGATCCTCACCGATCATATTTTTCAACTTTGACTTTTGATCGCCCATGGCTTTATGTCCTGTAAATAAAAAAATAACGGGCAGGAACTCTGATCACTGTATTCGCGGGAATAAGGGATCGCCCTTTGATACCTTTGTGCCGGCAGGAAATCTTCTGCCGGAAGATACCTCGGTCAGCTCCGACACGCTTATCGACTCTTCTATCTTACCTCCAAGCCCGAGCTGGTCCCACATACGCTGTGACGTCGAAGGCATCACAGGTGAAACACCGATCGCCGCGGCTCTTAACACTTCAAGGAGATCAGCCATTATGAGCTTTATCGCGTCCATATCATTCTCTTTGGCATAGGTCCAGGGCGCGGATTCCTCTATATATTTGTTAGCCTTTCCTATAACGGACATTATCTCTTCCAGGGCTTCTTTGATCCTGAGGTCGGGGCTGAGCATGTTCTGAGTCACCGCGGGAAGAAGGCTCCCCACCGCGTCTTTCATATTATCGCTTCTGGACTGCTGCTCATCATCCACCGAGATGCCTGATACCTCAGGCGCTTCGCCTTCAAAATATTTCTCAACCATCGTAAGCGTCCTGTTCAGGAGATTACCCATATCATTGGCAAGGTCGGTATTATACATACTCACCAGGGCGTCTTCAGAAAAAACACCGTCCTGCCCCAGACTTACGGCTTTAAGGACAAAAAATCTCAACGGATCCACACCATATTTCTCAGCGAGTTCCACCGGATTGACCACATTCCCTTTGGACTTGGAGATCTTTTCATCACCCATTTTCCACCACCCATGAGCAAAAACGGTCTTCGGCAGAGAAAAACCCGCGCTGTGAAGCATTATCGGCCAGTAAACAGCATGGTGACGCAAGATATCCTTAGCGATCATGTGGACATCCGCCGGCCAAAGTTCATCGAATCTTCCGATAGCTTTAGGGGCTGAGGTGTAGTTTATCAGCGCGTCAAACCACACATAGACCACATAATCCTTATCGAACGGAAGCTCCACACCCCAGGGTGATCTTTTCTTCGGGCGGGATATGCAGAGATCCATAAGTTTTTCTCTCAGAAAACCAAGCACTTCGTTCTTGCGGTAACCGGGCATCACAAATTCAGGGTTATCGTTTATATGATCGATAAGCCACTGTTGATATTTGCTCATCCTGAAAAAATAGTTCTTTTCCTTGATCCGGTCCACTTTACGATCGCATTCCGGACATATACCGTTCTCGGCCTGGGTATCCGTCCAGAAAGTCTCACACGGCGTGCAAAACCAGCCGTCGTATTCGCCCTCGTAGATGTCCCCCTTTTCCTTCATGTTGTTCAGAAAATCCTGAACCTCTTTCTTATGCGCCTCGTCGGTGGTGCGGACAAAATAATCGTACTCTATATCCAGTTCTTTCCACACGTTCTTGAAGTTTGATACTATCCCGTCGACGAACTTCTTTTCCTGACCCTGATCAAAACCCGCCGCGAGCGCGGCTTCTTCGATCTTTTCACCATGCTCATCCGTGCCGGTAAGAAAGAAAACATCGTTGCCCAGCATACCGTGGAACCTTTTAAGCGTATCGCATATGATCTGCGTGTACGCGTGACCTATATGCGGATTGGCATTAACATAATAAATAGGAGTGGTAATATAGAATTTTCCCATAACCGGTTATTTTGCCTCCTTGATATCGTCCACTTTGATGTCCTTTATCTTTCCGTCTCCAAAATCCACCGTAACCTGCCTCTTAAGCGGGTTTACAGATATTATCTTGCCTTTACCCATCTCTGTCATTATCTCTTTCCCTACCTTAGGAAGCCCCTTGGAGCACTCCCGGTAGCATTTATACTCGTAACCGAGACAGCACATAAGTCTTCCGCACAGACCGGAGATCTTCGACGGGTTAAGCGGCAAGTTCTGCACTTTTGCCATTTTTATCGTCACGGGATCAAAATCCTTAAGGAAAGCTTTGCAGCAGAGTTCCCGGCCGCAGGGGCCCTGTCCGCCGATCATCCTGGCTTCATCCCGAACGCCTATCTGCCTGAGCTCTATCCTAACGCGGAATATGCTCGCCAGATCCTTCACCAGATTCCGGAAATCCACCCTGTTTTCCGACGTAAAATAAAATATGACCTTCGCCCTGTCGAACGAATACTCAGCGGATACCAGCTTCATCGGAAGTTTGTGCTCCGCGATCTTGCGGTCGCAGACGTTCATAAGGTCCTTGGATTTTTTCTCATTCTTTTCTATCTGCTGTTCGTCCCAGGGATTAGCTTTTCTTATGACTTTACGGACGGGCTTCTCGACGTGGGCCATCTCCTTGGAAGTGTCGTTCGGAGATGTCACTTCCCCCGACTCAAGCCCCCGGTCGGCCTCGACGATCACCTTGTCCCCTGTCTCGAATTTCATACCGTTAGCAAAAAAATACTTCTTCTCACCCGCTGTCCTTAGCTGTACTTGTACCAATTCCTGCATTTTACCAGCTCCTTCTATATTAACGCGCTCTAAGCGCTTTTTTATTTAAGTATCATCGGCAGGTTCTGCGCGACCAGTTTAGGGTTCACGTTACCCGCCAGATAGATCTTTGTCTGTACCAGCTTTTCCACTATAAGGTTTATCTTGTCCAGTGAATAGCTCTTAAAAAAACTGTATGCCTGGCTGGTCAGGACATCCTTATCCAGCACCAGCTCCTCGAGCCCTTCCTTCCCTAGTGTTACATCCCGAAAGAACATTATGAGCATCTCGATATCGTCCATAATATCGTCCCTGCCTTCAGTGTGCCATATAAGACAGGGCGGGTTCTCCTCGTTCGCTATTTCTCCCAGAATACCAAGAAGCGAGGCTTTTCTTGAGAGTATATCCTCTTCCATCATCTCGATGGCCCGGCCCGGAGATCCCTGGGAAAAATACGCGAGAAGCGAGGCTGTTTTACCATCTATATCAGTACTGCCGGTGATCACATCGGCAGTATCCTCAAGAGAAAGAAACTGGAACCTTACTTCCGCGCATCTGGATATCACTGTATCCAGAAGTAGTTCTTTTTTATCGGTTATCAGGATCAACAGTCCCGACCCGGGCGGCTCTTCCAACACCTTAAGCAAAGCGTTGGATGATTCATCCGTCATAAGGTGCGCGTCCTCCAGTACACATACGCTGACCGGCGCCTGATAGGGCTTATAACTGAGCCTGTCCTTGGCTTCTCTTACCTGGTCCACTTTAATCGCTTTGTTCTTTTCGGGTTTTATCCAGTTGAGATCCGGGTGTTCCAACGCGCCTATTTTCATGCACGTTACGCAATGCCCGCACGCGCCGCCATCGGTCGACTTATTCTCGCACATAAGCGACATAATAAAAGCTTTGGCGCATAAAGCCCTGCCTACGCCTTTAGGGCCGGAAAAAAGATAACTGTTAGCTATCCTCTTTCCCCGCAGGTTGCTCTTTAGTAACCTGACGGCATTCGGCTGCCCTTTTATGTCGTTCAATCTCATCGTATCCCGTATTCTTCTGCCTAGTAACCACAATTTAAGTAAAAAGGATAAAGGAAATCATCATCCCCGCGGAAGCGGGGATCCAATCAAAAATATTACTTCCATTTGATTCCCGCTTCGCTGAAGCCCTCTGGCTTTCGGCACTTCCTCGGGGACCTTTGCCCCTCGGTCGCGCGGGAATCACGTCCCCTGCGCCTTCGGCTTGCGGATCCAGCGTCGCGAAGTTTACCCTGAACCGAACTTGTTCTGGTTTAGGGCTCCTGGTTTTCCCTATTCCCTATTCCCTGTTTACCGTTTACAGTTTTCTGTTCACCGTTTACAGCTTACTGTTTACAGCTTATCTCCTACCACTAAACCTTAACCTCGATCTTAACCTTCTTCAACTTTTTCTATCAAACTATAAACTTCCTTCTTCACCAACTCGTACGTATCCCCTATCTTCTCCCTCACACTTATGACCTTTATCCTCTCCGGATACTTAGCGGCAAGTTCAAGATATCCCTGCCGGACCTTTGTATGGAAATCGTTGCCTCTTTTTTCCATCCGGTCAGCCGCGCCGGCCCTGAGGGCGCGCTTCAGCCCCGTCTTAACGTCCAGATCCATAAGCAGCGTCAGGTCGGGCACAAGCCCTCCCGTAGCGGCATTATCCACGGTCTCGATCAGCGACATGTCCATGCCAAGCCCGTACCCCTGGTAAGCAAAGGTAGCTGTATTGAAACGGTCACAGATCACTATCTTCCTGTCTTTAAGCGCGGGGCGGATCATCTCTTCCACATGCTGCGCCCTGTCCGCTTCGAAAAGAAAAAGTTCCGCTTTCTCTCCGAGATGAATATTGTCTTTTTGAAGAAGAATATCCCTTATCTTTGATCCAAGTTCTGTTCCTCCGGGCTGGGCGGTATGCACGACCTGGTAACCGTCAGCTATAAGGTCATCGCATAAAGAAGCGGACTGAGTGCTTTTGCCGCTGCCCTCGGGACCTTCAAGAGTTATAAAAATACCTCTGGTCAACTCTTTCGCCATACAGGCCCCTCCGGGGTATCTTCAACGGTAACACCCTTTTTCAGAAGTTCGTCGCGTATCTCATCTGATCTGGCATAATCTTTTTGTTCGCGGGCGGTTTCCCGCACGGCAACAAGTTGTTCTATTTTTGCTTCTTCGCTCGCGTCCAATTCTACGGGCCGCAGCGTAAGCCCCAGGATATCCGCGAACCTGAGTATGTAGTTCTTTATAGCGCTGGTCATATGGGATTTCCCCGAAAGGGACATCTCATCCCCGGAGAGACAGTCGTTCCCCTGCCTTACGGCATCGAATATTACAGAAAGCGCCGCGGAAGTGTTGAAATCGTCGTTCATCGCTTCATCGAACTTCTCCTGAAGATTGTTAACCGCCCACTGGGCTTTACCCATGTCCTCAAGACCCATGGGCGCTTCGCCGTTACGGTCTTTTTCGGAATATTCTTTCCTTATTCTGTCTGCCTTATCAAAAAATATCATGATCCTTTCTTTCGATCTGCGCGCTTCTTCTATTTTTTCATCGGTATAATCCATGGGGCTTCTGTAATGACTAGTAAGAAACGCTATTTTAAGAGGATCCGCGTCACCATACTTTTTAAAATAATCGTCTATAGTTATGTAGTTGCCTAAAGATTTAGACATCTTCTCCCCGCCCACGCTCAGGAGTCCGTTATGTATCCAGTACCTGGCAAAAGATTTCCCCGTTGCGGCTTCCGCCTGAGCGATCTCGTTCTCATGATGCGGGAATATCAAGTCCAGCCCCCCTCCGTGCACGTCAAACTCTTCTCCGAGAATATTGGTACTCATCACCGAGCACTCTATATGCCACCCGGGACGCCCATCCCCCCAGGGACTCTCCCAGAAAGGTTCCCCTTCTTTCACCACTTTCCACAGCGCGAAATCAAGAGGATGCCTTTTGTTCTCATCGACTTCTATCCTCACCCCGTGGTTCATCTCATCCTTGTTCTGGTTGGATAACTTTCCATAATCCGCAAACTTGTCCACACTGAAATAAACGTTTCCCCCGGAAGCGTAGGCGTATTCTTTTTTTATAAGCACCTCTATGAACCGTAACATGTTCTCTATGTTCTCGGTAGCTTTAGGCTCAACGGTCGGCGGACGCACTCCGAGCCTGTCCAGTTCCCTGTGATATACATCGAGATACCGTTTTGATACCTCCGTGACCCTTTGCTGAAGTCTCTCAGGAGAGGCCTTCTCGCCCAGCTCCTCAAGCTCCGATATCGCCTTGTTGATTATTTTATCGTCCACATCTGTCACGTTCCTGACAAAATACACCTCAAGGCCGGTATACTCAAAGTATCTCCTTATAACGTCAAAAGCGTAAGCGCTCCTCGCGTGCCCTATGTGAGGCACATCGTAAACGGTAGGGCCACAGACGTACATATTCACTTTGCCTTCTTCTATCGTCCTGAACTCTTCCTTATCCCTCGTGAGGGTATTATAGATCGTTATCATACCTCTCTAGTCAGTCCTTTCCTTTCGCGTCTTCTTTCCCGTTCTCATGAAAATCACCTATCTCGTTCTCAATGTGGTCTATCTCGTGCTGCAGTCTTTCCAGCGCCTGCTGTATAGGATCCGGCAGCGCTGAATGATCGAGGTTGATGCCGCCGGGAATGCGCTGTCCGCGTTTCTTAGCTACCCTGGCGGGAACTCCCACCGCGGTAGAATCCTCCGGCACATCCCTTATCACTACAGCGTTTGCTCCGACCATGACGTTGTTCCCGATCTTTATATTCCCGAGTATCTTGGCACCGGCGCCTACTACTACATTATCTCCCAGAGTAGGATGCCTTTTCCCTGTTTCCTTCCCTGTGCCGCCGAGCGTCACCCCCTGGAATAGCGTAACGCTCTCGCCGATGACTGTGGTCTCTCCGATAACCACTCCCATGCCATGATCTATAAAGAGGCCTTTACCTATAGTCGCCCCCGGATGTATCTCGATCCCCGTCATCCATTTCCCTAGCTGGGAAAAGTACCTGGGCAAAAACGGCACTGACGCTTTCTTCAGATGACTTGTTATCCTGTGATAGACCAGCGCGTGCAGGCCCGCGTAAGTAAAGATCAGCTCAGCATAATTCGTAGCGGCAGGATCTCTTTCCATAGCGGCTCTTATCTCGTCCTTAAAGAACTTGCGCACCAGTACGTAGAATACTGCCGCTAATATGGCTACAATAATAATAAAGTTCAGCAAGCACACCATATCAACTCTCCTTTTTATTCAACAATACAACAGCGTATGCCTCGATAGATTCACCTTTACCCGTAGAACCAAGCCCCTCGGCCGTCTTACCTTTCACGCTTACGTCTGCCGCCTGTATCCCCAACTCGGTACTGACGCTGGCGGCGATCGCGCCGGCGTGCGGACCTATTTTAGGTTCCTCCGCGATGATCACACAATCAAGATTCCCTACCGTAAACCCTTCTTCCGCCGCGAAAGACGCTATATCCTTCAGAAACTCCATACTGTCAGCATCCTTGAAAGACGGGTCCGTATCGGGATATCTCTGACCGATATCGCCTTTCCCCATAGCTCCGAGGATAGCGTCGCATACCGCGTGCACGAGGACATCCCCGTCGGAATGCCCTACCGGCCCTGAAGGGTGGTCTATCCCGACGCCGCCGATAACCATACGGCGCCCGAGAGACAACCGGTGTATATCATACCCCATTCCTATTTTCATTTTTACCCTGTTCTCTCAGACAAACTACCGGACCTCTTTATTGTCCGTCATGCTGCTGCGTATCCTGTTCCGGCTGCTGCCGGTCCTGAGAATTGTTGTCCTGTCTTTTGTGCTCTTCAGCCTGAGGTTTGTTATCCTGAGACTCGTGCTGTTCCGTCTGAGGTTTATTCTCCTGCCTCTGGGGCTGTTCCGCCTGAGGTTTATTCTCCTGCCTCTGGGGCTGTTCCGTCTGAGGTTTATTCTCCTGCCTCTGGGGCTGTTCCGCCTGAGGTTTATTCTCCTGCCTCTGGGGCTGTTCCGTCTGAGGTTTATTCTCCCGCCTCTGTGGTTCCGCCTGCGGCTTATTCTCCCGCCTCTGTGGTTCCGCCTGCGGCTTATTCTCCTGCCTGTCACGCGGCTTCTGCTGCCTGTTGTTTCTCGGCCTTCTCTGCTCAGATCTTTTCTGCTCCGGCCTTTTCTGCGCGGGTCTCTTCTGCTCATGCTTTTCGTTAAGCGCGGCAAAAATCATCCTTCCGGCAGACGTCTGCAAAACGCTTGATATAGTCACGCGCACCCTTTTACCTATCATTTGCCTGGAATTATCGACGACTATCATTGTGCCGTCATCAAGGAAAGCCACACCCTGATCCCTTTCCTTACCTTCTTTTCTGATCTGCACTTCCATCTGTTCTCCTGGGAAAACAACCGGACGCATCGCGTTGGCAAGGTCGTTTATATTGAGGACTTCCACGCCTTCAAGTTTAGCGACCTTGTTAAGATTGAAATCGTTCGTAAGTACCGGGCAATCCAGTATCTTCGCCATCCTCACCAGCTTGGCATCGACTTCCTTAATTTCCGACAGACCTTCCTCATGTATTATGATCTCTATTCCCGGTATCTGTTTAAGCCTATCCAGTATGTCAAGTCCCCGGCGGCCTCTCCTCCGTCTCCCGTCATCGGCGCTGTCTGCTATCTGCTGCAGTTCATGAAGGACGAAACGGGGCACTACTACCTTTCCCTGTAGGAACGCTGTCTCGCATATCCCGGATATCCTTCCATCGATAATAACGCTGGTATCCAGAAGAAACCTCTGGTCCCTCTGGTCCTCTCTCGAAAACCTTACATACGGTATGACCACATTAAATTCGTCTTTCCCCTTGATAGCGATGACCATGCCGAGATAACAAAATATAAGAGTGAACACTATCTGAAATATCGAGTACTGCAACGCTTCCATCGGAAGAAGACGCAAAATAAGCGTTATCATCCAGGCCATAAAAAACCCGAAGGCGAGCCCGAACGCGGCCGCCGAAAGGTTTCGCAACGAAACGCTCTTCATTTTGGCCTCTAAAAATGATATTACCGCACCTATAGTTAACCCTATTCCCGCAGCCAGCAATGCCTTCTGGCTTACCAGACCCGTAAAACCGGACCCGATATAATAACCACACACCGCGCTTAGGACCAGAAAAAAGGTCCTTATCAGTTTAATTGTCATACTACTCACTTCCTTTCTGAAAATTAATAAAAATTCATTACGGCCGACATCCATTCTGACGGGCTGGTAGCCCGTGCCCGGCCATCAACTGTGTCGTCAGCGGGGGCTTATATTCGTCCCGGACGACGTCTTGTCGCTCTTTTTCTTCTTGTCAGAGGTCCTGCCTTTCTGCAGCAGCTTCCACGGATGAGCCTTAATGTCAGCCGTAAATTCCTCCAGATTGTTGTACACCGCTTCGTCGGTAAGAAATTTACCTACGGTTCCTTCTCCAGCTTTTATCCTGTCGAATATTGTCACCAGATCGTTATAGAGCGTGTCGTCGACAAGAAGTTTCCCGAGGGTGCCGTCGCCGTCCGCGGCTCTTTTAATGATCACGGTAAACGACTGGACGAGCTCCTTCACCTGCTCCATCTGCTCACCTACGTTCACGGGGGTTTTGCCTATAATGGTATCCCCGTCTTTAAGAAATATTTTTTCCTTCCCCGGGCTCAGTTCAAGATACTGCTCACCCAAAAGCCCCAGAGTATTTATCCTCGCTACAGCGTCCTTTTCTATGCGCAGATCACCCTCTATGCGCACGTCTACCTTGACGCGAGTCCTACCGGCTTCACCGTCATAAAAGATCTTTATGTCTTTCACCTCACCGGCATCCACACCCGCGAAACGCACCGGCGCGTTAACTTTTATGCCATTCGTAAAATCGAAAAGGATATCAATGTCATATCCTTTCCGCAGCAGGTAAAAGTCGCTGATCGAGAAGACCATCAGGAACATGATAAAGATCCCTATCCCTATGAACAGCCCCACTTTGATCTCAAGCTTTTCATCTCTGAACATCTTTTATCTCCTTTGTTACCTTGTTAAAAATAATACACACTTGCCCTGAACCGGAACGCCGAAGGTGTGACTGGTTCGAGGCTAATGCTTAGTTATCGGTCCTATCGCGCTACCCGTTATAAACTGTCTTACCACACTACTGTCAGAGGTCTTTATCTGGTCAGGTGTGCCCACTTCGATTATCTTTTTATCGTACAACATCGCTACCCTGTCGGCGATCTTGTACGCGCTTTTCATATCATGTGTCACCGTTACGGACGTGGTCTTAAGCGTATTGTGAAGATATCGTATAAGATTGTTGATGACATCACCCATTATCGGGTCCACACCGGTCGTCGGCTCGTCAAAAAGTATTATTTTCGGGTCCATGCTGATAGCCCGCGCGAGCCCGACCCTTTTTTTCATACCACCGGAAAGCTGCGCCGGCTTGGCGGTCTCTATGCCTTCCAGGCCTACCATGCTGAGACTCTTCGCGACGTTCTCTTGTACCTCTTCCAGGGTTTTATTAGTATACTCAAGAAGCCTGAACCCTACGTTCTCCAGGACATCCAGAGAGTCAAAAAGAGCCGCTTCCTGAAAAAGCATGCCGAAATTCATCCTGACCTTGTTCAGTTCCCTGCCGCTTAGGGTGGTTATATCCACTCCATCGATAAGCACCTGTCCGGAATCCGGCCGCATCAGGCCTATAATGTGTTTCAAGAGCACACTTACCACATCCTGACCTTCCGATTATTACCATAGATTCCCCGGTATTTATCGTAAGGTTCAGGTCTTCAAGCACCATGCGCCCGTCAAACGACTTGTATATGTTTTTTAGTTCTATCATTTTTTCGTTCCCTGCTCGCTGTTTCTGTATTTAGTATTCCGTATGCAGTATTTAGTGTTTCCCAGTTCCCCGTTTACAGGTTACCGTTTACAGTTCCCCGTTCGCGTCCTACTTCAAAATAAAATAGAACAATCCCGTAAAGAAGCAGTCGGCGATGATAATCAGTATAAAACTGCGCACAACACTCGCGGTGGTCGCTCTGCCGACGCCTTCGGCTCCGCCCTGCGAATTCAAACCTTCATAGCAGGCTATGTTACATATTATAACGGCAAAAGATATACTTTTAATAAGCCCCGTTATCAAGTCTTTTATTGCCAGCGGTTCATACGTCATTTTTATGTACATGGAGTGAGGTATACCCAGTCTACCCACTCCTATAAGATATCCTCCCATAATACCGAAAAAATCAGCGAATATAGTTAATAGCGGCACCATCACCAAGATCGCGATAAACCTCGGTACCACCAGGTACCTCACCGGGTTTGCCGACAACGTCTCCAAAGCCTCTATCTGTTCGGTAACCTTCATAGTCCCGAGTTCCGCCGTTATCGCCGCTCCACATCGTCCGGCCACGATAAGAGCGGTCAGCACCGGTCCTAGCTCTCGGGTAAGTGAAAGCGATACCAACGACGCTATATACATCTCCGCGCCCATCTTTTTCATCTGGTAAGCACTCTGAAGCGCCAGTACCATCCCTGTAAAAAGGCTTATCAGAAAGACGATCGGAAAGCTCGATACTCCTATCCTGTTCATCTGTTCCAGTATTTGCCATTTACGTGAACGCGGCGCGAACACCCAAAAAACTGTCTGCGCCAGGAGTATCGCCAGACCTCCGGTATACCTGAACAGGCTTTTGATATGCCCTCTTATCATAATAGCGAATTTCATCAACATTTTTTTTACGGCTTTCATGCGCATTTCCCCATGTTTAAAATTCTATACTATGTTCCATTCCAACAAAACTGTCTTCGTCTTTTGATTCGAACTTAATGCTGTTAGAATCGTCTACTTTATATTTAACGCCCAGGTCTTTCTTCAGATAATCTTCACTGCCCAATTCGGGGCGTACATAATCATCTTCCATTGACGTGCTTATCGTAACGTTATCCTTTCGGGCCTCTACCACTCCGCTTTTATCCTCCTTGGATATCTGCCAGTGCTCCCATACTGCTACTTTGTTGTCGGTATCGAACATCACACCCTCAAACGCTTTATTTTCCGACCATTTACTAAAATCCATCTCACCGCTTATTATTATGTGTCCGCCGTCTTTAACTACACGTGAATCCACCACACGTACTACCGGCAATTTTCCTTCAAGCGTCGCGAATAAAGACTTGAAATCCATCTCCCCCAGAACGCCTTCCCCGATATAAAGCCGGCCTTTTACATCTGCCGTCAGTGCCGGCCCTGTCACGTTTATCTCGCCCTCTAAACGTCCGACTACCGGTTCTTTTGATCCGCCAAACATCCCGGCCAGCTCTTCAAGCTCCAGACTTGTCATCAACAGTTTCAAGCCCACGTTATACGGAAGTTCCGTGCTTATATCTCCCGAGAGATGTATCGCTTCTCCCCAACTCACGTCATCAAGGACAAGCTCTTTTCTCGGACGGTCGAAACTGCCCTCTGCCCGGAAACCCCAGAAAGGCCTCTTGTTAACGACCATATTTTCAAGCCTGCACAAAAAGACCGGCGTACCGACATCACGGTAGATGATCCACATGTCACCTATAATTTCCGACCCGAACAGGTTTACCTTGTCAAACCGGGAATACACCTCCACGCCATGCGGTTCCTTTATGCTTCCTTTTATCTTAACCAGGCCTTTTTTTCCGGAAAGAGGAATAAAACTCAGCTTTATAGACCGTTCCTCCGGATAAAGCTCCCCGGTAACATTTACTCTTCCGTCCCAGAGAAGATCACAATCATACCTTCCGTCATCACGCTTGCGGAAACTACCCTTCACTCCGCGCTTCCTCTCTTCGCCGAAGAGTACCGGTGAAATATGACCCATCATATCCATCCCGCCTGGAGTTCTCGTAAGCTTAATAAATCCCTGTACAAAAGGATTCCTCCTGCTAAAATACGCGGCTATCGCCTCAAACCGGTCAGGTCCGCCCTTCATCAGGCCGAACTTATCAGCTATCCCCATCCATACACGGTAGGATATTTCCATACGTTCCATGCCAAAGATCTGTTCTTCATCTCCCTTGCCCGAGATGAAAGACACATCCTGCAGGATCATATCCCCGAAAATACCTCCCGATATCGACCCTATCCGCACCTCGAACTGATGGCCCATAAAATCAGTGACCTTGTCTTCAGCAATACGCTTTATCCATTGCGACTGCTGTGACATGATAAAATACGCCAACACCAGGACGATCACAAGAACCAGAAACTTTCGTCTTCTGGCCCTGTAGATTATATTTCTCATTCACACACCTTACGCCTTTCGTAATAAACCGGCGCATCCTGCGAATATTATTTTTTCTCAGCCACAGGCTCTTCTGCGGGAGAGATAGTAAACTTTAATTCATCCTTACCCTTAGGACAGGTCGCCTTTATTTTGATGCTATCCTTACAGGATCCCGACAGTATCTCTTCCGCTAGAGGATTCTCCAAATATCGCTGAATAGTCCTTTTAAGCGGACGGGCCCCAAAAGTTTGATCAAAGCCTTTATCGATAAGAAATTTTTTCGCCTTATCGTCGAGCACTATATCTATATCTTTTTCCTGCAGCCTGTCCTGAACGTCCTTGACCTCTATCTCGACTATGTGCTTAAGATCGTCCCTGGAGAGCGCCCTGAAAACTATAACGTCATCTATCCTGTTAAGGAACTCCGGCTTAAAGGTCTTTTTAACCTCTTCAAGAAGGCGCCCTTTCATCTCCTGGTACGTCCCTTCATCTTCCTGGGTCTTAAACCCTATTGCTCCGGTCTTCTTGATAAGATTAGCGCCTATGTTAGACGTCATGATAAGAATGGTGTTCTTAAAACTTACCTTTCTGCCGTACGAGTCGGTCAGGCGCCCTTCATCCAGAAGCTGCAGAAGCATGTTGAACACGTCCGGATGAGCCTTCTCTATTTCATCCAGAAGGACTACGGAATACGGCCGACGGCGTACCTTTTCCGTAAGCTGTCCGCCTTCTTCATACCCCACATATCCGGGAGGCGCTCCGACAAGCCTGGATACATTGAACTTCTCCATGTACTCGGACATGTCGATCTGTATCACGGCATCGTCGTCGCCAAACATGATCTCCGCCAGTTTCCGGCCCAGAAGCGTTTTACCCACACCGGTGGGACCCATGAATATAAAAGTTCCTATCGGGCGGTTTGGATCTTTGATCCCGGCACGCGACCGCCTGACCGCGTGGGATATTGCGTCTATCGCCTCTCTCTGTCCTACCACACATTTCTGAAGATGCTCTTCCAGCTTGAGATACTTTTCCGACTCTTCCTCTTCGAGCCTTACCAGAGGTATACCCGTCCAGTCGCAGACGATGGACGCTATTTCCTCATCGCCCACTATAATTTCGAGATTACGCTGGTCGTCTTTCCACTCTTTCAGCTCCTTCTCCAGTTCATCCCTTGTCTTTTTCTCGGAATCCCTGAACCGGGCGGCTTTTTCAAAATCCTGGCTTTTAACAGCTTCCTCTTTTTCAAGCTTGAACTTCTCTATCTCGTCCTCGTATTCCTTAAGCTCTTTCGGTATCATCATCGTCGAAAGCCTCGCCTTTGCCCCGGCCTCATCGATAAGATCTATGGCCTTGTCCGGCAGGAACCTTCCGCTGATATACTGATCCGAAAGTTTAGCGGCCGCTTCCAGAGCCTTATCCGAGAACTTCACCTTGTGATGAGCTTCGTACTTATCCCTCAGACCCTTCAGTATCTCGAACGTCTCCACCACACTGGGCGGATCCACCATAACAGGCTGAAACCGCCTTTCCAGGGCCGGATCCTTTTCTATGTTCTTCCTGTACTCATCAAGCGTCGTAGCGCCTATAACCTGTATGTCCCCCCTCTGGAGAGACGGTTTCAGTATATTGGAAGCGTCTATAGCTCCTTCCGCGCCGCCGGCGCCCACAAGCGTGTGTATCTCGTCGATAAAAACAATGACTTCCGGCGTATCCTTTATCTCTTTCATAACGGCCTTAATTCTCTCCTCGAACTGACCTCTATACTTGGTACCGGCTATCATCATCGCCAGGTCGAGAATAAGAAGTCTCTTGCCTTTCAGGATTTCCGGTATATCTCCGTTAATGATCTTCTGGGCAAGCCCTTCGACTATAGCCGTCTTCCCAACCCCGGCTTCTCCTATAAGAACAGGGTTGTTCTTCTTGCGCCGGGCAAGTATCTGCACGACACGCTGTATCTCTTTATTTCTGCCTATTACCGGATCCAGCTCATCTTTTTTCGCCATATCAGTAAGGTCCCTGCCAAAAGAATCAAGCGCCGGGGTCTTGGTCTTCTTTTTCTGTTTGGCGTCGGTTCCCGTAGAATATCCCGGTACCGATGAACCCAGAAGGTTCAGGACTTCGTCCCTTACGCCTTTAAGATCCAGCCCCATATTAAGCAGTACCTGGCTTGCCACACCGTCACCCTCGCGGATAAGTCCCAGCAAAAGATGTTCGGTACCTATGTAGTTATGCCCGAGACTGCGCGCCTCATCCATGGCCAGTTCTATCACTTTCTTGGCTCTGGGAGTAAACGGTATATCCGTGGTCTGCACTTTAGCGGGACCTATCTGGACCAGTTTCTCCACCTCTTCCCTTATGCCTTCGGAATCCAGCCCGAGACTGCTCAAGACGGCCGCCGCCACCCCCTCGCCCTCTTTGACCAAACCGAGCAGGATATGTTCCGTTCCGATATAATCGTGCCTGAACCTCTTCGACTCTTCTTTTGCCAAAAGTATGACTTTCCTCGCGCGTTCGGTAAATCTGTTAAATGCCGGCGTTGCTTTCTCCTTTTATTTTGTCCTAACCCTAAACTTTACTCTAGCCTTTAGCCTTTTGCCTCTGACCTTTCGCCTTATTTTTCTTCCACTCCCAGCTTCTCCCTTATCAGGTCCGCTCTTTTTATGTCCCGTTCGTGTGTCGCTATTTTTTTTCCGTTTATCTTCTGCAGATGAGCCGGTTGCGTGAGAAGAAGCATCTCATTTATCGTCGCTGTCTCCAGTTCATCGACGAGTCCCAGATCCGACCCGAAACGTATAGCGGATAGAAGCTTTATCGTCTCACTCGAGGTGATTATCCTCGCGCTCTTTAATGTACCTAACGACCGTGATACCCTGTCGACCATTTCCTCTTTCTTGCTCTTCAATATCTTCTCTCTGGCCAGTTCCTCTGTTGCTATTATCTTCTTTACTACGCGCTGAAGATTACCGATTATGTCCATCTCCGAATGCCCCAGAGCCACCTGATTGGATATCTGGAAAAAATCCCCGAGCGCTTCGGTACCCTCCCCATAGAACCCGCGCATGGTCATACCAACCTTTGATATAGCCTCGAACACCCCTAAGACCTGTCCCGTTAAAGCGAGCGCTGACAGGTGAAGCATCACCGATGCCCTGAGCCCCGTACCGGTGTTCGTAGGGCATGATGTCAGAAAGCCGAACTTATTGGAATAGTCGAACTCTATCCTCTTCGCCAGTTCGTTATCTATCTCATCGGCGATCCTCCACGCTTCCATCACGTTAAAACCGGACTTAATCACCTGCAGCCTCAAATGGTCTTCCTCGTTGATCATGGCGCTCACTATTTCCTGCTCTTCCAGAACTATGGCTTTCTGGTCAAACTCTTTCATGTGGTCCATACTCATGAGATGTCTCTCTACCAAAAACAGTCTGTCTACCGCGCTCAAGTCTTTCACGTTCAGAAAAACCGCGTTCTTTAGGAAATTGCTTTTCTTCATCGCCCCGAGAAGCGTCTCAAGCGTTTCCTTCCTGTGCTTCTCATCCGCGTGATCGAAATAAATATGTCCCGCGACGTTCCTTGCCAGGCGCACCCTCGTGGATATCGCTATATTAGAGTTCGGTCCTTCGCCTCGAAGCCACTCTGTCTTTCCGTTTATAAGATCATCCAGTTTCATATACCGGCCTATCCTTCCAGTTTTTCTTCCATTTCCCTTACCCTGTCCCTCACAAGTGCCGCCTTTTCAAATTCTTCCGACAGGATGAGTTCGCCAAGTTCGTTCTTAAGGCGCTGCAGGTCCTCCTGGTCTTTTACGGCTTCATCATTCTTAAAAGGCATCTTACCAACATGCCTTTCCGAACCATGTATCTTTCTCAGGAGACCGTTGAGGTTCCCCTCGAACGTCTCATAGCATTGTCCGCATCCCAATCTGCCGGACCGCTGAAAATCAAAATACGTGAGGCCGCATCCGGCGCACTTTACGTCTATGTCCTGACCCATATCTCCGTCCGGCATAGAAGGACCCAGGTCCATCAACCCCGTCAAAAGATCCGTAAGCCCGAAATGCGACTGCATCTCCTCGCTTTTGTCATGCGCACACTCTTCGCAAAGATGAAGCTTGTTCACGCTACCATTCACCACTTCCGTCAGATGTACCGTAGCTTCCCTGTCCTTACATATATCACATTTCATCTTTTTCCTTTACCGTTCACTGTTTAAATATTGGAAACGGCGGCGATATTAACGTGATCTATTCCCGATTCTCCATTCCCAATTCTCTGACGCTGATCCTGTTCACAATTCACTGTTTACAGTTTACTATTTACAGTTTACAGTTCACTCCTTAATATTCCGTTCCCTCGGACTGTGTCAGTTTCTTATATTCCTGTCTTAGTCTGTGCGTCATCTCGCCGGGTTCCCCGGATCCGATCTTTTTGCCATCGAGATCGACGACAGGGATTATTTCCGCGGCTGTACCCGTTAAAAAACATTCATCGGCCTGAAGGACTTCCTCGGGAAGTATATTTTTGAACTCTGTGTCTATCCCCATATTTTTAGCCATATCTATTACTGTGTCCTGCGTCACACCCTCAAGCGCCCCCATCTCCGCGAGAGGAGTAAAGAGTTTACCGTCACGCACCAGAAGTATATTGTCTCCGCTGCACTCCGCAACATACCCTTCTATACTCAGCATAAGCGCTTCTTCTGTCCCGCCGTTTATCGCGTCTATCTTCGCGAGTATGTTATTAAGATAGTTCAGGGATTTTATCCTGGGATCCAGCGTAGTCGGATGGTTCCGTCTTACTTTGGAAGTCACTATCGGCAATCCCTTTTCATAGAGCTCTTCGGGATAAAGCTCTATCGTATCCGTAATTATAAAAATGGTCGGCGCCGGGCACTTGCGCGGATCAAGCCCGAGATCTCCCGCTCCCCTGGTAACAACAGCACGGATATAGGCGTCGCCCAGATCATTCAATTTAAGAGTCTCTATCACTTTCGACTTGAAAGCTTCTTTTGTTATAGGTATCTCAAGAGATATCGCCGCGGCTCCCCGATAAAGACGGTCTATGTGCTCGTCCAGTTTGAAAACTCTTCTGTTGTACGACCGTATGCCTTCAAACACACCGTCACCATAAAGCACACCGTGGTCGAACACCGACACGCACGCGTTTTCTTTCTCGACAAATTTTCCGTTCAAAAATATTTTAAGTCCCATTAAATCCCCTTCTGTTACACACCTTAAATACTGACCTCGTCCGCTGCCGCCATAGTTGCAAGCTCGCCATCCTTCATGTGATACTCTTTATGAAAAAAATCCTTCTCAACTCCCTGATGAGACACCAGTATCACGCTCATATTGTTCTTTTCACTGATATCCTTAACGAGAGCGTATATCTGGCCGCTCATATCCGAATCCAGATTACCCGTCGGTTCATCGCAAAAAAGAACTTCCGGCGAATTTATAAGTGCTCTGGCTATTGCCGTCCTTTGTGACTCCCCGCCCGAAAGCTGTGAGGGCCTGTGCGTCAGGCGAGCGTCCATATGTACCGTATTCAAAAGCTCCAGGGCTCTTTTCTTCAGCTTCCTGCGACGTTCACCGCCCTTCATCCTCCCGGGCAGCATAACGTTCTCGAGAACCGTGAGCTCCGGCAGAAGATGATAGAACTGAAAAATAAACCCGAAAGACCGGTTCCTCACCCTGCTTCTCTTTACGTCAGACAACCTGTATATATTCCTTTCCCCGAAAGTCACCGTTCCGCCCGTAGGCCGGTTTAAACCGCTCAGGACCTGGAGAAGGGTGGATTTCCCGGCGCCTGACGGTCCGTGAATATATATCCTTTCCCCCTTTTCCACGGTAAGAGCCGCGCCCTTTACCGCGTGAACAGGTTTTGATCCCTGCTTAAAAGTTTTATCTATGTTCTCCGCTATTAACATGCTTTTTAAAACCTTCTATTCGTATCTGATAGCCTCTACCGGATCCAGTCGCGACGCTTTCCATGCCGGATAAATGCCCGCGACTACCGTAAGGATCATCGCCACGGAAATAATAAGGGTCACATCCGGACGGCTTACCACAACCGGTATTTCCGTAAAATAGTACACGTCGCTGGGAAACACGGTGACACCGGTAAAACGCTCTATCAGATCCGCCACATCGTTGACCCGCCTTGCTATGTATACGCCGGAAAACCCGCCGGCCAGAATACCCAGTAACCCTATCATCGTTCCCTCGAAAAGGAATATCAATCTCACTCCCCAGGCGCTTGCTCCTATCGCTTTAAGTATTCCGATATCCCTGGTCTTTTCCATGACCATCATTATGAGTGAACTCGATATATTAAAACATGCCACCATCACTATAAGCGCCAGTATTATGAACATCATCTTCTTTTCAAGAGCCAGGGCCGCTACCAAATTGCGGTCAAGGTCCATCCAGCTCTTTACCAAATACGGGTAACCCAGCGTATGCTGCAGCTTGTCCCGTATAACCGTAACATTCATCTCATCATTCACCTTGAGGCCTATTCCGGAGACCCTGCTTCCTTTCATCCGGAAAAGTTCCCTCGCCGTATCAAGCCCCACTACCCCGATATTGGAATCGTAATCATATCTGCCGGAAGTGAAAGTCCCAATGACTTTGAGCTTCTCCTTTTCCATATCGAAAGCCGAATACGGCAGCAGTATCTCCACCATATCTCCAACGATGATACCCTCGTTCTTCATAAGCTCGCTGCCCAGGATGATCGTCTTACCCTGAAGTCTCTCCCCGTCCCCACCCGAGTATGTAAGGACCTGTGAGACTTCCGATTCCTTATCAGGGTCTATTCCCTTAAGAAGTATTCCGGTAGCAATATCATCTTTCCTGAGTATTGCCTGTCCGGTTATGAACGCCGAAGCGCTTTCGACTTCCGGCAGGGATTCAAAATAACCCGTCAGCTCACGTGGATCGCTTATTCCTCCTTCACGCATCACTATAGCGTGCGCGTAGGTGCCAATGATCTTTTTCCTGACTTCAAGGTCGAACCCGTTCATCACCGACATCACTATTATCAAAGAAGCCACCCCAAGCGCCACTCCGAGAACAGATATCGCGCTTATAAGCGAGATCATTCCCTCTTTACGTTTGGAAAGAAAATATTTTATACTTAAAGAAAAACTCCACATATATTAGTCGCTAGTCGTTAGTCTCTAGTCACTAGTACTGTTCACCGTTCACTGTTTACTATTCACTGTTGTTATTCCGGTCTCATATGCGGGAAAAGTACGACCTCCCGAATACTTGCCGAATCCGTAAATATCATCGCCAGCCTGTCAATGCCTATGCCAAGTCCTCCCGCAGGCGGCATTCCGTATTCAAGCGCCCTGACAAAATCGTCATCGACCATCGCGTCCGGATCAGCCTTGGCCTGTTCTTCAAACCTTTCGCGCTGGTCTATAGGATCGTTAAGCTCAGAATAAGCGTTAGCTATCTCCATCCCGCCCATATAAAGCTCAAACCTGTCCACCAGCCCCGGAGCATCCTTCTTCTCTTTTGCCAGGGGGCTGAGTTCCTTGAACATATCCACTACAAAAACAGGATGTGTCTCGGTCTCCGGCTCGACAAGTTCTCCGACTATATTTATTATCTGCGTCTTACTTACTTTATCTCCCTCTATCTCGATGTCTTTCGCTTTGAGCTTCTTGACCCATTCTTCCAGAGGGTCCTGCACCCTTATGCCGAAATTGCTTTCCATAAGTTCGGCAAAGGATACCCTCTTCCATTTTGTCAGGTCGACTTCTCTGCCCTGGTACTGGAATTTCTCCGTCCCGAGTAAAGTCTTCGCGGCCGAACGTATAAGTTCTTCCGTTATCCTCATCATACCGTCACAGTCAGAATACGCCTCATACACTTCCATCATGGTAAACTCAGGGTTATGCCGTGTGGATATACCCTCGTTACGGAACGACCGGTTGATCTCGAAAACTTTCTCAAATCCTCCTACCAGAAGTTTTTTCAGGTATATCTCCGGCGCTATCCTCAGGTACAAGTCCATATCAAGAGCTTCATGATGTGTTTTGAAAGGCTTGCCTGCCGCGCCGCCGGGTATCGGATGCATCATCGGGGTTTCCACTTCGAAAAACCCTTTGTCTATAAGACTTTCCCGTATATGCTGGACCAGCTTGATCCTGGTCTTAAACTTCTCCATCGCCTCGTCATTGACGATAAGGTCCACGTATCGCTGCCTGTACCTTGTCTCCACATCTTTCAGGCCGTGCCATTTCTCCGGCAGTGGAAGGAGCGATTTGGAGAGCACCTTGAACTCGGCTACCTGTATGGTATCTTCACCGGTCCTGGTTTTAAAGATCTTCCCGTCAACGCCGATTATATCCCCTATATCCAGAGCCTTATAGGTTTCAAACGCTTCGTCCCCTACAACATTCTTCCTGACATATACCTGCATACGGCCCGAGAAATCCTTAATGTCCAGAAACGCGCTTTTTCCATGCTCTCTTCTGGCCATTATCCTGCCGGCTATCCTGCACTTACGCCCTTCAGCCGGATCTTCCTTCACGGATCCTATGCTCTCTATGTCGGTAAAATGTTCTCCGAACGGATCAATACCTGTTTCCCGAAGTTTCTCAAGGTTCTTGTATCTCTGCTCAATAAGCTCGTTTTTCTCTTCCATCACACACCCTTTTTAGTAAATTGCTTTAAAATTTGCCTGCAAGAAAACACTGAAAAAGACACTCTCCTGCCCTTTTCCTATACCTCTGCCTGTATACTGCGCCCTTATATATACATAGAAATATAATTCTATAGATATTATTACCACAAAATTATAACGGTATTATGAGAGTATGTCAATGTAATTAAGCGTGAAGAGAGAAATACCCATGTTTTATATAGGTTTGTGTATGTTTAGGTGGGTTTATATAGGTTGCTTTTGACAGGCCTTCTATCCGACCAGGTTTCTGAACTCTTCCTCGGTAATTATCTTTATGCCCTTCTTTCTGGCGTCCTCCAGCTTAGACCCCGCTTTTTCCCCTGCCACGACCAGATCCGTCGACGCGCTTACGCTTGAGGAGGCTTCCCCGCCTTCGGCTTCCACTATTTTTTTTGCCTGAGAGCGTGTGACGGTCTGGAGAGATCCGGTGAATACCACTTTTTTCCCTGCCAGTTTTCCTTCTGTGGATATTACCTGCGGCAGTATGCTGACACCGTTATTCCTAAGCTTGTCGATCTCTTCGATGTTCTTCTTCCCGGAGAAGAAAGAAACAATGCCCTCGGCTATCTCAGGACCTATTTCATTCAAACTAAGAAGATCCTCTTTTGATGAAGACATCAGGTTTTCCAGGGTGCCGAACCTCTCTGCCAGGACACGGGAGATATGCTTCCCGACATTCTTTATCCCCATCCCGTAAACGAACCTGTCCAGCGTCACATTTTTCGCTTTCCCTATGGCTTGCAGGACATTATCAGTTTTCTTTTCTTTCCATCCTTCCAGCTCGAGAAGATCTTCCCTTTTGAGCGTGTAAATATCCGATATACTTTTTATCAGTCCTTTGTCGTAGAGAAGGTCGACCGTCTTATCTGAAAATCCGTCTATGTCTACAGCCCCCTTGGACGCGTAATGAGCCATGGCCTCCTTAAGCTGCGCGGGACATCCTAACCCCGCGGGACACCGGTAAAACACGTCTTCGACTTCTACCCGGCTTCCGCAGCTGGGACATTCTTTCGGCATGTGAAATGCTGTTTCTTTTCCCGTCCGCTTCTCTTTGATAGCTTCGGTTATATACGGTATGACGTCACCGGCCCTTTCGACTTTAACATGATCGCCTATCCGAACGTCCAGTTCTTTGATCTGATCCATATTGTGCAGCGTCGCTCTCGAGACCGTAACGCCCCCCACCTCGACCGGCTGCAAAAGAGCCACGGGTGTCAAGACACCGGTACGTCCCACCTGCACGACAATATTCTCTACGCGCGTGATCTCTTTTCTGGCTTTGAACTTATACGCCACGGCCCACTTAGGGTTCGTAGTCCTCATACCGAGTTCATCCTGCAAAGAAACATCATTAACTTTAATAACTATTCCATCGATCTCATAATCAAGATCATTTCGTTCCTCTTCCATCTTATGATGATACGCTATCGCGCCTGCGATATTACGGCAATGTTTTACGCCGGGTGAGGTCTGGAAACCCAGGTCTTTCAGGGACCGCAGCGCTTCTTCCTGGGTAACGGGCATCTTTGTAGAGATATCAAGTATGCGGTAACAATATACCCTTAGTTTCCTTTCGGCGGTTATACGGTAATCAAGCTGGCGCATTGAACCGGCGGCAACATTTCTGGGATTCGCGAAAGGCTCCTTACCGTCGGCGAGCTGGCGTTTGTTCAGCTGTTGAAAATCCTTAATATGCATCATGACCTCGCCGCGCACAGCAAGGCGCTCCGGTACGTTTTTACCTTTCAATATAGCGGGGATATTCGGGATGGTCTTAAGGTTCAGCGTAACATCTTCCCCCGTAGTACCGTCGCCGCGCGTCGACCCCCGGAGAAACTTGCCTTCCTCATATACAAGCTCTATGCTGATACCGTCAAGTTTCGGCTCGCATATGTAGTTGATATCTTTTTCGGTTTCTTTCCGGCAGGTCTTATCAAAACGTTCCGCGCCGTCAGAGTCGTTGACGCTCTCGAGACTGAGTAACGGAGCGACATGCTTTACCTTCACGAACTTGTCGGGGATAGGCGCTCCCACCGCCTGAGTCGGGGAATCCGGCGAGGCGTACTCTGGATGTTCCTTCTCAAGAGCCCGGAGCTCTTGTATCATAGCGTCATACTTCGCGTCAGAGATCTCTTCGGCACCTTCGGTGTAATAAAGCTTATTATGCCGCCTTATCTCTTTTCTAAGCTCTTCTATCTTGGTTTTTATGCTTTTTTTGTTCATGTTTATTTTATTAATATTTGTTCGTCCAAAATCCGTCATCCCCGCAAGCGCCCTAGAGACAAAGGTTCCCGAGAAAGTGCCGAATGCCCAAGAGCTTCAGCTTCTTAGCGGATATAAAAAAATCGTCATCCCCGCGTAAGCGGGGACCCCATAAAAATATATCCCAATATCCTAGTCCCCGATACTCGGTACTATTCTCCATTCCCTATTCCCTAGTCCCTGATATCCAAATATCCTGATATCCTAGTCCCTGATCCCCTGATATCCTGATAACCTAGTCCCTGATATCCCTATACTCGGTACCCGATACCCGGTACTGTTACTACGCCCTCTTCAGTGCTTTAACCATCTTATCAAAACTGTACGTATTAAGCACATCTTTTCTGCTTACCCAACCGCGCCTGGCCGTTATCACACCGTATTTCATATAATCAAGCTGCTCCACTTCATGCGAATCGGTACCTATGACTACTTTAGCGCCCAACTCCAGGGCGCGACGGCAGTTGGCGGCATTAAGGTCTATCCTTTCACCATGCGTGTTCACCTCGAGAAAAACACCGTTCTCCGCAGCCTTTTTAAATACCCTGTCAAAATCCAGGCTGATAGGTTTGCGGGTAGTAATAAGCCTGCCGCTGGGATGGGCCAGGATATTGACGTATTTATTGTCCAGTGCGTTAAGTATGCGCCTGGTCTGTGTCTCCAGATCCAGGGAAAAACGTGAATGCACAGCAGCTATCACAATATCCATTTCCTTAAGTACGCTGTCCGAAAAATCCAGTTTACCTTCGTCGAGTATATCCACCTCGACACCCATAAGTATTTCGATACCTTTTGTCTTCTGGTTGAGCTTCCGCACCCTTTCGGTATGTTTAAGTATCCTTTTATCATCCATGCCATTGGCGATCTTTACGTGCTTGGAATGATCGGTTATCGCGATATATTTGTAACCTTTCCGGATGGCGGCTTCCACTGATTCCTGCACGGTGGCTCTGCCGTCAGTTTCCGTGGAATGAATATGCAGGTCGCCTTTTATGTCCTTTAGCTGTACCAGGTCTTGCGGCAAGGTCCCGTCCCGGGCCGCTTCGACTTCTCCGTTATCTTCCCGAAGCTCCGGCGGCACCCACTCCATATCTAGTTTTTTATATACGTCCTGTTCCGTTTTGCCGGCTATCTTTCTTTCTTTTCCGGTCTTACCTATTAAGAACACACCGTACTCATTCACCTTGTAACCCTTATTTTTAGCGAGTTTTCGGATCTTGATGTTGTGCTGCTGCGACCCGGTAAAATACACCAGCGCCGCTCCGAAAGAGGCATCATCCACCACTCTGAGGTCCACCTGATGTCCCGCCTTAAGCAAAACGCTCGACTTTGTCGGCCCTTGGGCTATAACCGAATCCACTCCGAAATAGCCGACAAAATATTCCATAGCTTTCTCCGCGTCCTTCGCGGTGGTAAGTATGTCAAGGTCCCCTACAGTCTCCCTGCCTCGCCTGAGGCTGCCCGCTTTTTCTATTTTTTTAAAATTTCCCGACTCTTTCAGATATGCCACTATCTCATCGGCATACTCATCGGCTTCCTGCAGAAGCATCCTACCCTGTTTTTTTCTAAAATATTCTATAGCTTCAAGAAGTTTCTCCTCGGTCCTGGCCCCCATACCTTCTATATCGGCGAGTTTCCCCTTCATACACGCTTTTTCCAAAGCGTCGATGTTCTCTATTCCCAGTTCGTCCCGGAGCTTCTTTATTTTTTTAGGACCCAGCCCGCCGAGGTTAAGCATTTCCAGAAATCCGGGAGAAAATTCCTTCATCAGGTCATCGTAATACCCCAGCTCTCCGGTCCCTACCATCTCTATTATCTTTGATTTTAAGTCTTTCCCGATGCCCGGAATATTATCGAGCAAGGAAGGATCTTCCTCGTGTATATCCTTGAGCGGGCGAGCGAGAGCCATGATGTTCTGGGCGGCGTTCCTGTAAGCCCGCACCCTAAACACGTTCTCGTTCTTTATCTCGAGCATATCCGCTATACGCAGAAATATATTCGCAATATCTTTGTTATCCATAATGGCACGAATTTAGTTGTTTATATATAAATGAAGGCGCTGTAAAATATATGTTATAGAAGAACCTTCAAAGCGTAAAGCAAAAAGTACACTTATTTCTTATGGCTATTATAACTCTCGCATTTGATGACGGCTATGCCGACATTTACGCCCACTGCGCAGGACCGCTTGCAGATAAGGGTATTACGGCCACTTTTGCCGTCCCTTCCCGACATGTAGGCGGGACGCTTGAAAACCGTCCGGTCATGAGTGAACAAGAGCTTCTCTCCCTCAGGAACACCGGCCACGAGATAGCTTCCCACACATACGATCACAGCAACCTGCTCGAGCTTTTGGACTCTGAGGGAGAAGACGCCGTAAATTTCGAGATGAAAACATCCAAGGTTTGTCTTGGCCTCATGCTAAACACGTATATCTCGTCGATGGTGTTCCCTTTCATAAACGACAACAATAATGCTTTCCTGCAGAAACTTGCTTCGAGATATTACACTTCCTCGCGCATAACCACCGAAAAAAAAGTTTTCAACCCGCTGCCCGTACAAGATCCTTACTCGATCATCGGCATGGCAGTTACGGGGGATAACCCGATAAAATATTACAACAGGATCGTCGATGAAATATCCGATAAGGACTGCTGGCTGATAGAGGTGTTCCATCTGGTCTCGGACACCAACACTAAAAGTGCTCATAGAGATGAACCCTACCGGTTCTTCACTCACATAGACGACTTCAACGCCCACGTCGAGTACATAGTATCAAAAGGCGTACCGATCATGACACAAGGTGAAGCTGTAAAACAATTCTGTCTCTAAGGTTACTTGAGTTTTTTGATAAAATCCAGGTTCCTACGAGCTTTTTCGTGATCGGGATCTATCTCCAACGCCTTGTTAAAGTACTCTTCTGCCAGGTAAACTTCCCCTTTGCGGTAATACGCGAAACCAAGGTTGTTATACACGTCGGCATTGGACGGATCCAGCTTGACCGCTTTTTTGAACAACGTGATCGCGTCATCGATATCCCCTGATTTACCCTGGTTCTCTCCCAGCATGTTAAGGAACATCGACTCTTCCTTGATATCCTTTTCCTTCGCCTGCACTGACTCTTCTTCAGTCATCGTCTCCGACATCATCCTGGCTCTGTCCTTATACGCGCTTTCTATGTTTATCTGCGCGAGATCCAGCTCCGGATTAACAAGAAGCGCCTCCCTGAAATATCCTATGGCCTTATCGATCTCTCCCTTTTCCGCGTAAAACGTACCAAGATTGTTGTAAGCGATGGACGCGGTGGGATATTTGCTTACAACGTCGGAGAACAGCGTCGAGCTGTCTTTCCATATGAGACACCTTTGCCAGGTCATCCCCGTCAAAGAAACTACCATAAC
>JAVCCB010000053.1 GCA_030765685.1 Candidatus Tantalella remota
AACAGTTTGTGCTGATGGGTGGATATGTGAGAGATGCGGCTGTGTGCATGAGTGAGTGGAGAGATAGTGTAAGGATGACAATAGGTTATGATCGTTTGTCCCGGATGGTCAGAGATGCGGTTGGTATAGAGCGGTATTTGCTGGAGACTCCTATAGATAACCTTAAGGATGCTGCGACCTTTTTTGTCGTTGAAAAAGTATGTGCCGGTAGAATTAAAGAATACATTTTAGGACATGAAGACACCTTAGATGATAGTTATGTTGGATCATTATGCCGGACACGGCAGAATATGCATTGGGCGAACAAGCGGCTTGGAAATGATATAGTGCCCAGAGAGGCATTCTGGTCGGTATACGAAGCTCTAATAGCCGCTTCGGAGTTTATTGCCTTGAAAAATAGTTTCCCTCAAGGCATAGGGCCCGGTAGCGTTAAAGCCTTTTTTGATGAGTATAAGGGCACGCTTTATAAATTTGATAGATTGTATCGCATTTTTAATGAGCATGCTAACATCGCTGATGCTAAAGGTTGGGGTGTCTTAAAAGAGCTTAAAGAACGTATTGAGGATATATACCAGCATTGGTTTCTTGATGAATTGGCGTTTCTTTGGGAGGAAAAGGCAGATCTTCAGTCCTGGCAAATGGAGGGTGTAGTAAATCAATATGATTTTTTCAGTACCTTCCCCGGCAAGAGGTTGGGAGATAAAAGTGCGACTGTTTATGTTATTGTTAGTGACGCGCTTCGATATGAATCGGGTCTTGAAGTTGCTGAGATCTTGAACGGCAGGTATCGTTTTAAAGCAACTTGTGAAGCTATGTTAGGGTGCGTTCCCTCATATACGTCTTTAGGGATGGCAGCGTTACTTCCGCACAAGCGGATCGAGTTTTCTGATAAAGGAGATATTCTTGTAGATGGACAGTCAACAGGATCCCTTAATTATAGGAATGATATTATGTCCGCATATAATGGTATGGCGGTAAAAGCTGAAGATTTTATGAATTCAACACGAGATGACGCAAGGGAGATGGTACGAGGCAAGAATGTTGTTTTTATATATCACAATACGATTGACGCAATTGGTGATGATGCCAAGAGTGAAGATAAGGCTTTTTCAGCGGTGAGGAATGCTATCGACGAAGTATCTGATATGGCAGCATTTGTTGTGAACAATTTACACGCTAGATATGTTTTTGTAACGTCGGATCATGGTTTTGTGTATACAAATAGGAAGCCTGATGCTACTGATCGCAATAAAGTGCCTGATTTAAGCAAAGAGATGCTAAAAACAAATAAAAGGTATATCGTAGGAGAGCATATTCCAATTATAGAGAATATACATCAGGCAAAGGTTTCAGATACTGCTGGAGTAGTCCCTGATAAGGATATGGCTTTTGCGATTCCCAAGGGTATGAGTTTGTTTTATTTTACAGGGGGAGCGCGTTTCTTCCACGGGGGGATGAGCTTGCAGGAAGTTGTTATCCCGGTAGTCGTAATTGAGCAGGTTAGTGGAAAAGAGAAGGAAAAGACGCGGAATAAAACTGTTGGCATTCAAGTGCTTGGACAGGACCATCGTATTACTACAGGAAGACACCGGTTTGAGATTTTACAGACCGAGGCTGTTTCGGAACGCATCAAGCCGGTTACTTATAAGGTGGGCATATATGCGGGCAGTGAGCCTGTTAGTGATATTCAGACAGTTACTTTTGATAGTGTTTCCGAAGAGATGGCAGATCGTAAAAAAGAAGTTATTCTAACGCTTAAGAACGTAGTTTTTTCTGGCACAGAATCATATCGTTTGGTTTTTCGTAATGCAAATACAGATATAGATGAGCTGTCTATACCGGTACGGATAGACCGCGCGTTTACCAGCGACTTTTAATGTGAGGGAGGAGTATATAATCATGAATACAAATTTAGACGATCTTTTAAATGAACACTTTGCGGGTAAAGTTGTAAGAAAGGATCTAACGAAGAAGATCAAGGAAGGGGCGAATGTTCCCGTTTACGTGCTTGAGTATCTTTTGGGGCAATATTGCGCGTCTACTGATGATACTATTATCAGCGAAGGTATGGCGACAGTCAAACGGGTTCTTGCGGATAATTATGTGCGTCCTGATGAATCTGAAAAGATTAAGTCGATTGTCAGGGAAAAAGGTGGGTTAAAAGTTATAGATAAGGTGACAGTAACCCTTAACGAGAAAAAGGATATTTATGAAGCTGTCTTTTCTAATTTAGGAATAAAAAAGGTTATTGTGCCGAGTGAAACGGTCAAGAAGCACCAGAAACTTCTTGCCGGTGGCATCTGGTCTATTGTTAATCTGCGTTACTGTTATGAAGAGGGAGGTTCTTCTCCCTTCATTTTGGAAGGAATTAAGCCGATACAGATGCCCAATATGGATCTAAATCCTCTTTTTGAAGGTAGACGTGCATTTACTGAAGATCAATGGCTGGATGTTCTTTTGCGTTCCACCGGAATGGAACCGTCGGTATTTGAAACAAGGGTTAAATGGCATTTAATCGCCAGAATGATACCTTTTGTAGAAAATAATTATAACGTGTGCGAACTTGGTCCGAGAAATACAGGAAAAAGCCATCTTTACAAAGAAGTAAGCCCTAACAGTATTCTTGTCTCTGGAGGCAAAACAACCGTAGCTAATCTTTTTTACAATTTAAGTCGCAGACAGATCGGGCTTGTTGGATTGTGGGATATTGTGGCATTTGACGAAGTTGCAGGGATAACGTTTGCTGATAAAGACGGCGTTCAGATTATGAAAGATTACATGGCATCGGGTTCATTTGCCAGGGGTCGTGATCAGATAAACGCGAATGCCTCTATGGTATTTGTCGGGAACATCAACCAATCAGTAGATACGCTTGTTAAAACAAGCCATTTACTAGCGCCGTTTCCGGAAAACATGATTGATTCAGCGTTCTTTGACAGATTTCACGCGTATATTCCCGGCTGGGAAATTCCCAAGTTTAAACCGGAATTTCTTACGAATAATTACGGGTTCATAGTTGATTATTTAGCTGAGTATTTGCGTGAGATGCGTAAACGTAATTTCTCAGATGCTATCGACAAATATTTCCGCTTAGGGCGTGACTTAAATCAGCGAGATGTGATAGCTGTCCGGAAAACAGTATCAGGCCTCTTAAAACTTCTTTATCCCCACGGCGAATATGACAGGGATGCAGTAGAGAGATGCTTGAAATATGCTCTTGAAACACGTCGCAGGATAAAAGAGCAGTTAAAGAAGATCGGTGGTATGGAATTTTATGATGTCCACTTTAGTTATGCCGATAAAGAAACCAACGAAGAAAAATATATTTCCGTTCCGGAGCAGGGCGGAGGATTAATTATTCCGGATGGTCCAATGAATCCCGGGATCATTCACACTGTATCACGAGGAAGCAACGGTCACTTAGGTCTTTATCGTATTGAAACACAGATGACCCCGGGCAACGGAACAGCCCGTTTTACAGGAGCAGGTACAGGAAATACTGCTAAGGAAGGATTACGTGTTGCCTTTGACTATTTTAAGGCAAATTCCTCAAGGATAAGCGTTACCCCTAAAGCTGGTGATCACAATTATCATATACATGTTGTTGAACTGCATAATTCTGGGTCAGCTGATGCCATAACATTAGCAGCTGTTATTGCGTTGGCTTCATCCTTGATGCAGAAACATGTTCAATCTCAGATTGTAGTTTTAGGCAGTATGAGCTTGGGAGGGAATATTATTCCTGTGGAAAATCTCGCGGAATCATTACGTGTTGCTCTTGATTCAGGCGCAAAAAGAGGGCTTATCCCTTCAAGCAGTGTATCAGATTTTCAAACAGTCCCTGGAGAGTTATTATCAAAGTTTCAGAGTAGTTTTTACGCCGATCCGATAGACGCGGTGTTTAAGACTATGGGGGTTGAATAAAAAATGGCAATAGAGTCACTTATTAAGGGGCAAAAGTTGAGGATAGACCCACATAAAAGAGGGATGGATATTCCTTTAGATTTGAGAGGAGTGCATATACACAAAAGTATTTATGAGGGCAGGAGAAAAAACAAAGAAGTTTTAATCTCTATTAAGGGAGAGCGAA
>JAVCCB010000007.1 GCA_030765685.1 Candidatus Tantalella remota
GGAGGAAAGAGCCGTCGTGTACAAACCGGTGCCGCCGAGGGTTAGCAGTGAGCTATATGGCGGCAGGGATACGTTCAGGTCCAGGTTCAGACTGACAGTCGACTCTAATGGTAACGTCAAAAGGGCGGAGCCCGTTACCACTACGGGATATCCGGAAGTGGATATCCTGTCGACAAAATTCGTTAAAGGGTGGATCTTTGAGTCGGGAAGAGATCTTTCCCGCAGGGATGTGGATATTACGGTCGAGGTCATCCTGGAAACGACGGACATATAATATGATAAAAATGGATATTTCGACAGCGCTTTTTGTATATCTGCTTTTTACGGCGATAGTCGTTCTTATGGTCTGGTCCTTTTTTGATTTCGGGACGAGGTTGAAGACTTTTAGTTCAGATGAGAAATACATATGGCACTGTTCTATTTGCGCGAATACGTACATAGACAGTATGCATGAAGATATCTCAAAATGTCCGAGGTGCAACAGCTATAACCAGAGGCTAAAAAAAGAAAATGTGACTTAGGGAGAGGAGTTGTAATATGATCACTAAAATTGGTTTGATAGCCGGTGAGATATGGGATTACCTGGAAAAAAATAAAACCGGTGTGGATCTGGATAGTATCGTTGTCAAGTTGGGCAAGGAACGGGACCTGGTACTGATGAGTTTAGGATGGCTGGCAAGGGAAGGGCATATAGTTCTGGAAGGGGATGGTCCGGAATATCAAGTGAAGCTTACAAACCCGGGAGGGCAGAAATGACGCAGGATATATCAAAAGACACGGATATTACTAAAGAAGAAGACATTCAGGGCATGCCTATCGTGGACACGGGGGACGGCGTCGAGGAGAGAGTGCCGATAAAAGACCCCTTGAGGGTCCTCAATTTTAAGACCATAAACAAGAAGTTCGGTTGGTGGGCCGCGGTGGTCCTTCTTGAAAGCTACGCGAAAAAACAGATATGTTTTTATCTGTGGCAGAAGAAGGATAACGTCTGGAAACGCAAACAGAAGTTCGGTATACACTCCAAAGAAGACTGGCTGTTGATGAAAGAAGCCGTTGAGTCGTTTGTCGACAAACTGTCGTAAACCGCGCCGGGCGGGAGGTCAGTTCTAGGGGGATCTGAAAATGGAGAATCGGATACCAGTAATTTGGCGAAGGGTTTGTCCTCATTCGCTGAAGCTACGGCGGACAGCCTTCGCTTTAATTTTCGGGCGCAGCCAGCCGAAGCCGGATGCAATCAAAACAAAAAGGCGAAGGCTGGTGGAGCAGAAGGGATTCGAACCCTCGACCCCCACGTTGCGAACGTGATGCTCTCCCAACTGAGCTACTGCCCCACCGAAAGGTTGGCTAATATTATAACATAAAAAAAAAGAACGTAAATACTAAGTTACATGAAAAAATATGGAGAAAACATGAAGAAGACCATAACTGCGATCATTTGCCTGCTTGTTCTCGTTTGCTGCGCGAACCGGCCCGCTTTTTGCGGAGATGAAAAGATAAGGGTCATGGTGGAAGTTCTTGGTGATCAGCAATGGGAAGTGAAGGACTATGTCACACGGGCTTTGAACTCTCTCGAGGATGTCGAAGTCGTAGAGGAGTTTTCCGGGGTGTATATGCATATCATAACGCGCAGACTCGTGACCAATAGAGGCAGGAGGCTGGGCTTCGTGATGGCTTCGGCAAGCTCACAGGTCTGGGATGTGAACCTGGAAGGCGGGTATCCGTTCACTTCGGCCGATTACAGTGGATTGTGGCTGGAAGTAGGCCCGGACATAAGAAACCTGTGTATTCAGTGTGTAGTGGCTCTTGATGAGGGGCTTTTCGGAAAGATACGGGAGGGTGTCGGCGTCAGGCCCGTGTCCGGATCGCCTGAGAGTACTGTTCCCGAGGGAAATGATGACGGAGCTTATATGCCCGCGGGTGGGACGACAAGCGGGTTCTAAGGGCGGGGGGCGATATATGAACAAAATTTTTTTTTATATTATATTGTCACTGGCCGTCATTGTTTGCGCGACTCAGGCTGAGGCTAAACGATCGGATCTGGCCGGTTCGTGGTATACTTCTTCTCCTTCCGCTTTAAAAAAAGAGATAGAGACCTACCTGCGCAAGGCCGAGATGAGTCCCCTCAAAGGAGAGGTTGTCGGAGTGATCGCTCCGCATGCCGGCCTGAGGTACTCCGGGCCTGTGGCTGCTTACGCCTATAAGGCGGTCATGGAGAAAGATCCTGAAAAAGTCATTGTCGTGGGGTTCTCCCACAGGAGGCATTTCCCCGGACGTATATCGGTTTTTACCGATAAGAGTTTTGTCACTCCGCTTGGAGAGGCGCGCATAGACACGGCTCTCGCGAAAAAGTTTATAGAGTACAGCGACAGGATACAGGACATCCCGCAGGCTTTTACCGGGGAGAATTCCATAGAGATGGAGATCCCCTTTATCCAGGTGGCGCTGGACGACCCTCGGATAGTGTTGATCGCTATCGTGGACCAGGAGCAGAGTACGGTCGACCTTCTTTCAGACGCGCTTTACAATATCCTGAAGGATGAAAAGGGCTGGGTAATGATCGCCAGCACCGATATGTGCCACCACATACCGTATGAAAGCGCTAACGCGAAGGACGCGCGTACGATAAAAGTAATTGAAAAATTCGACCCGGGATATTTCTATAAGAAAAGCCTGGAGGAGCCCCGGCCGGACAGTCTTATGTGCGGGTACGGGGCGGTTTATGCGGTGATGGACGCATCAAAAAAACTTGGAGCCGACGAAGTCAAAGTCCTTAAGTACGCGAATTCCGGTGATACGTCCGGAAAAAAAGACAGCGTCGTGGGTTATTTGAGCGCGGCGTTCATTGACCGGGGCGACCGGAAGGAAGAGATCACAGTTGTCTTAAAGGAGGAAGGTATGTACAGCGATGACCAGAAAAAAGAACTCTTAAAGATAGCGCGCGATACGATAGAGGAGTATCTTAAGACAGGCAAACGCCTTGACGTGAAAACGGACGATGAAATGCTTAAGGAGGATATGGGAGTTTTTGTGACACTGTATAAGGATGAGCGACTCCGTGGGTGTATAGGGCATATGGTCGCTACGGGGCCGCTGTATCTTACGGTAAGGGATATGGCTATCGCGTCTGCCACCGAAGACCCGAGATTTACTCCGATGAAATCTGGAGAGCTGGATGATGTGGACATAGAGATATCGGCGTTGTCACCCATGAGAAAGATAGATGATCCGGACGAGATAGAGCTGGGAAAACACGGGGTTATGATCCGGTCGGGTTTCAGGAGCGGCGTGTATCTTCCGCAGGTTGCGGATGAGACCGGATGGAGCAAGGAACAGTTTATGGACAGTCTCTGTACCGGCAAAGCCGGGATACCGGCAGATTCCTGGAAAACGGGAAAGTGCGATATCTATGTTTTTACAGCGGAAGTGTTTGGGGAAAAGGAGCTTTGAGGGAATTGGGAATAGGGAATGGAGAATTGAAGAAAACCCAGGAGCCCTAAACCAGAACAAGTTCGGTTCAGGGTAAACTCCGCGATGCAGGATCCGCAAGCCGTAGGCGCAGCGAAAAAGGATAAAGGAAAAAGGAAAAGATATAGGAGGTTCTGGGTTTTGAGTCTCAACCTCAATCTTACCTTTAATAGAGCACAGGTTCGAACATTATGAGCAGATTTTATGTACCAAAAGAGAGTGTTGCCCACGGCGAGGTCATAGTCGAAGGGCAGGAGGCGCGCCACATCCTTGATTCCATGCGGATGGGGGACGGGGATGACGTTGTCGTTTTTGACGGTACGGGTACCGAGTATACGGGGCGTATAAAAGAGTCGGACAGGAGAAGGAAAAGACTGATCATAGAAATATTGGATGAACGGAAAGTCTCTGATGACGGTATGCCGAGAATAACCCTCGCTCAGGCTCTTCCTAAAAAGGATAAGATGGACTATATCGTTGAGAAAGCCACCGAGCTCGGAGTTTCCCGTATAGTTCCGCTGGTCAGTGACCGGACCATCGTGAGGCCGGAGGGGCCCGGATCTTTCAGGAAAGTGGAGAGATGGCGGAAGAAATCTCTCGAAGCGTCTAAGCAGTGCGGAAGGACAAGCATCCCCGAAATAGACGGCATAAAAACGTATGCCGATATGCTGCTCGAGATGGACGGGTTTGACCTGGTGCTTATGGCCTGTCTTTCCGACGACACAGTTTCGATCAAACAAGCGTTAAAGGACCGGGAAGCGGAGAACATTCTGGTTTTTATAGGTCCCGAGGGGGATTTCACGCCCGAAGAAATAAACCAGGTAAAAGGGGAGAACTCGAGGTCCATAGATCTGGGAAAAAGAGTCTTAAAGAGCGATACCGCGGGCCTTTTTGTCCTGTCGGTCATCAATTACGAGTTTGCGCTATGACGGATATGACGAAAGAACTTAAGTTCGAGATAAAGACGCTGGGTTGCAAGGTGAACCAGTATGAGGAGCAGGCTATCCGGGAGAAGCTTCTGCGCCTGGGGTTTTCAGAAGCAGGGGGAAGCGAAGCGGATATCTTCATAGTCAATTCCTGTTCGGTAACTGCGCGCGCTGACGCCAAGACCAAGCAGGCCATACGCAGGGCGAGAAAAGAGAATCCTTCCGCGAAGATCTTTGTGACCGGGTGTTACGCAGTCATGGAAGAGGATATTGAAAAACTGAAGTCCATGCCCGAAGTGCACGGAGTGGTTCCCGGAGGGGAAAAGATGACTCTTCCGGAGGTCCTGGGCTTCGCTTTCCTAGGGAGGACGACCCCCGAGGCGGATACACCGGAGCAGGTATCCTGGTTCAGTTCCCACACACGCGCTTTTCTTAAGGTGCAGGACGGTTGTGACCGTAAATGCTCATACTGCAAAGTCAACATTGTAAGAGGGCCGTCGACGTCAAGAGATGAGAAAGAGATACTCGCGGAGGTGGAACGTCTCGTCGCAGGAGGGTACCGGGAAATAGTCCTTACGGGCATATGTCTCGGTTCCTGGAAAGGGGAAAACGGCCGTTCTCTGGTGGACCTTATAAGGGCGGTAGACGCTCTTTCCGGAGATTTCAGGATACGGGTAAGTTCTATCGAGCCCGACCAGATACACGGGGACCTGGTAAACGCGATAGCCGGATCTGTTAAAGTCTGCAGGCATCTGCATATTCCTATGCAAAGCGGTTCAGACAGGATACTAAAGGTGATGAACAGAAGGTATGCGTCCGGTGATCTTATAAGAACGGTGGCCATGATAAGGGAGAAGATGCCCCTGGCGGGTATCACTATGGACATAATAGCGGGGTTTCCCGGAGAGGAAGAAGAAGATTTTCAGAAGACAGTAAGCGTTGTTAAAGAGATAAAACCGTCGAGGTTGCATGTTTTCAGGTATAGCGACAGAAAAGGGACGGTTTCGTACGGTCTTCCGGGCAAGATCTCAAAATCTGAAGCTCAGGAAAGAGTGAAAACGCTTATAAGTCTCGGAGAAGACCTGCAGAAGGATTTTTGCGGAAAATTCATAGGTGCTGAAGTCGAAGTGCTTCTGGAAAAGTTTAATGGGGACTCTCCGGGAGATGAAATATGTCCGAACGGGATGGAGGGGTATTCCGGCGAATATCTCAGGACGAGGGTTTGCGATGATGATGCCTCCTCCGGAGGGATTCTTATGGTAAAAATAACGGCTGTTGATGAAAACGCTCCGGTTTTGATATCTAATGCGCGTCGAATTAAACCATAGCTGCAGGTGATTAAGGCAATAAAAATTTATATAAATATAATATATATAAATTATTACCTTAGTTTGACTTGCGTATTTTTATGTGATATACTTTGGATTCTTTTGGAGGACTGTCTTGCCTGATATATTAAACCAGATAAACTGGATAGACATAGTTTTTCTAATTCTTTTATTGGGAATGGTTTATAAAGGATTAAAAACCGGCGTGGGCGGTCAGGTCATAGCCCTGATCGGCTGGTTCGTTCTTGTCTTTATATCTCTAAAGTATTACAGTGTTATTTCGGAGGCTCTTTTCGGGTTTCTGCTCCAAAAGTGGGCCAAGCCGCTGTCATTTTTTGTTATCGCTGCCGGTATCTTTATGGCGATAAAGCTTTTGGAAAGAGTTTTTAATATTATGAGCGGTGAAGACCTTGCGCCTATCGAAAAGATAATGGGTGCCGTGGTTGCCGTCCTTCGCGCGTCCATTTTTTGCGGCGTGATAGGGATACTTTTACTCCTTGTGCCGGTTGACAGGGTACACACCGCTGCTAAGGAGGGGTCAAAGACATGCATGTTCTTCGTTAAGATGGATGCGCAGATATACACGTTGTTGGCGAACGTAGCCGGAAACAAGGAGAAGACGGACAAGGAGGAAGTTCTGGCAAACATACTTGAGAACGCGGGAACTAAAAACTAAACGGGAGAAAATATGAAACTGAGAACTATTTACGAAAGTGCTGTCGCCAAAGGGATAAAAGAGGACCAGAGAGCCAAGCGCCTTATAGATGGCGATATGGCGGATGCCAGGAGAGCGTACCGCAAGGCGAAAGGTATAGAAAAAACAGCTTTTGATAAAGAGAGTTTCAAGAACCCATATGCTGACTCGCGCATACTTAACGGTTCAGGAGATGAAGATATAAAGACAGTGCTGGTAGGTATAGATATAGGAGTGCCCGAGCTGCTTTTGGCCGACAGACTGAGAGGAAAAGGTACAAAGATAGACCTGGTCATATCGCACCATCCTTCAGGTAGGGGGCTTTCGGGGCTCCATAAGGTGATGGCGATACAGTCCGGCCTGTGGGAAAAGTATGGGCTTTCGGCAGAGGTGGCGGAAGGGCTTATGAAGGAGCGGATAAAAGAGGTGTCCCGCGGTGTGGCTCCGGGGAACAATGCCAGGGCGACCGATGCCGCGAAGCTTCTGGGAATACCTTTTATGTGCACGCATACAGTGGCGGATAACTGCGTAGCTAGCTATCTTCAAAAGATGCTCGACAAAAAGAAACCGAAGAAAATTCAGAACCTGATGGTTATTTTGAAGAGCATACCGGAGTACAGGACCGCCATTTGCGAAGGTTCCGGTCCGTTCATACTGATAGGTGAAGAAAAGTCGGACGCGGGCAAGGTGTTTGTTGACATGACCGGCGGCACTTCAGGTCCCGACAAGATATTCGGACGGCTGTCACAGTCCGGGGTAAAGACCATAGTAGGTATGCATTGCAAGGAATCGGGTTTCAAGATGGCCAGCTCGGAATTTATAAACTATGTAATAGCAGGTCACATCTCAAGCGACAACCTTGGGATGAACCTTCTTTTCGACCATGTGGAGAAAAAAGGAAAATTGAAGTTCATCGAATGTTCCGGGTTCAGGCGATATAGAAGGAAATAAATTAAGGTTATGCAAAGAGTACAGGTTAAATGGGAAGAATACCACAAGAGATCATAGACCAGATACTGGATCGCACGGATATCGCGGAAGTTATAGGCGGGTATATCCAGGTAAAGAAGGCGGGCAGGAGCTTTAAAGCCAATTGTCCTTTTCATAATGAAAAGACACCGTCTTTTGTTATCAGTCCCGACAAACAGATATACCACTGTTTCGGCTGTGGAGTGGGAGGCAATGTTATAAACTTCGTTATGAATTACGAAAACATGGAGTTTCCCGAAGCTGTGAGGATGCTCGCCGCCAAAGCGGGCGTAGAGGTGCCGAAGTATGACGCGAATAGGTCAGAAGGCCCGTCATTGTCGTCACGCCTCTATGAGGTCAATGAAATGGCCGCTGAATTTTACGAGAAGGTACTCCGCGCTCCGGCAGGGGCAAAAGCTCTGGAATACTTGACTAAACGCGGGATCAGCGGGGATATCATTAAGCAGTTCAGGATAGGATACGCTCCCGACGAATGGGAAGCTCTGCGCAAATATTGCTTGTCTAGAAAAGTCTCCGAGGATATGTTGAGGAAAGCGGGTCTCAGTATTCCCAGTGAAAAAGGCAAAAATGATTATGACAGGTTTCGGGGGCGCATAACTTTTCCCATTTTTAATGAGAGGGGGAGTATCGTGGCATTCGGAGGAAGGGTTCTCGACGCCTCTTTGCCGAAGTACATCAACTCTCCCGAGACAGTTGTTTATAGCAAAAGCAATGTATTGTACGGTCTTAATTTCAGCAGAAAAGGGATAAGGGAGCACTCCCACGTCCTGATAGTCGAAGGGTATATGGACGTGATAATGCCTTTCCAGTATGGGTTGAACAACCTTGTAGCGGCATCCGGAACGGCCCTCACGCCGCATCAGGCAAGCATGCTGAAGAAATATACGGATACGGCCGTTATGGTGTTTGATTCCGACCAGGCGGGCGAAGCGGCATCCTTAAGGGGGCTTGATATCCTCATCGAGAACGGTATAAACGTAAGGATAGTTACTTTGCCGCAGGGCGACGACCCGGATACTTTTTTAAGGAAGAACGGCAAAGAGCGGTTCGCGGATATGGTCGAGAGCGCCAAGGGTTTATTCGATTATAAACTTGATCTAATGATCAAGAGGCTTGGCCAGAGGGATATAGGAGGGATAGTGGATGAGATGCTGCCCACGATATCCAGGGTAAGTAATGAAGTCGTTAAATCCGACTATCTGAGAAGACTCGCCGAACGCCTTGGAATACACGAGGGTTCGGTGCGTCATGAAATGAGCAAAGTGAAGGCGGATTACTCGTATCATTACTCGTCCGAAGAAAAGGCCGACAGGACCCCCGCAAGCTATCGGAGCAGTGAGTTGTATCTTTTGGGACTGGCGGTCTCTAGCAGGATCATGTTCGAAAGGATAGAGAAAGAACTGGGCGTGGAAAAGTTTAGGGACAAGGATGTGGCGCAGGTTTTCGTTACCGCGGGCGATTTTTACCGGAACGGGCTGGATGAGATAACCCCCGCGAAGCTTATCAGCAGGCTGGAGAACGACGAAAGAGCCAGAGAAGCGCTCATGCAGGCCATCGTTAAGGCGGAGATAACACAGGACCACGGCAAGGCGCTGGACGATTGTATTTTTTGTGTCATAAAAGAGACCCGGGAAGAAGAGCTTAAAGACTTGAACTCGAAGCTCAAGGAAGCTCAGGAAAATAAAGATAACGCGGAGATAACTAAACTGGTGGCAAGAATAAGCAAGATCCACAAGGAGAAGGTTGCATAATTATGCCGAGAAAAACTAAAAAAGCAGCAAAGCCTAAAGCGAAGCCGAAAGCCAAGCCGAAAGCCAAGTCCAAAGTGAAGCCAAAGACGAAGCCGAAGGCAGCTCCGAAAGCAGCGCCGAAAGCCAAGCCCCAAGCGAAGCCAAAGGATAACAATCCTAAAGAAAAAGGCAAAGACGCCGCTGAAGGGAAAGAAGCGGTCCAGGATACGAGCAGGTCGGCTATTATCAGAAAGCTCATAAGAGCCGGTAAGGAGAAAGGCTATCTTAGTTATGACGAGGTCAACGACCTTATCCCTGAAGATGTTGTTTCCTCCGAGGAAATAGATGAGGTGATAGCGGCTCTTCACAGCGCCGACATTAAGGTGGTGGAGTCCGAAGAAGAGGTCGAGAAGATACCCCTTGCCATTAAAAGAGACCAGAAAAAAGTAAAGGCCAGGAAATTTGTCCAGATAGACGACCCTGTCAAGATGTACCTCAAGCAGATGGGCCAGATACCCCTTTTAAGCCGAAAGGAAGAGCTGGAACTGGCGAAAAAAATAAAGAAAAAAGAGCAAGATCTGAAAGATGTTGTTTTCGGCATGAAAATGGGCAGGGATCTGGCGCTTGAAGTTATAGAGGATGCGCTGGATAATGATTATAATCTGGACGACGTGTTTGATATACAGCCCGGTGCCGACTATGCCAGGCTTGATAAGAGGAAAAGACAGCTGATAAGGCGTATACGTATCTCTACTAAGGAAGATACGATATTCAAGCTGGTAGCCAAGATGAAGATCACCATATCCCTTGCTGAAAGGATAGCGGAGGATCTGGAAAAACCTCTTTATGAAGGCCGGAAGATAAAGAACAAGATAGAAAAGCTCAAAAAAGGCCGCGGAAAGAAAGAATTAAAGGCTTTGCAGCCGCAGATGAGGAAGTATGTTAAACAGCTTGGCATACGCGCTGACGATATTCCCCAGAGCTGTGAGGACCTTAGGACTATAGAATCGGAATACATAACATCAAAGAAAGAGCTGGTAGCCGCCAACCTCCGACTGGTGGTAAGTATCGCGAAAAAATACACCAACAGGGGCTTGTCGTTCCTTGACCTTATACAGGAAGGCAATATGGGCCTCATGAAAGCGGTGGACAAGTTCGAGTACGAGAGAGGGTATAAGTTCAGTACATACGCCACCTGGTGGATACGGCAGGCAATAACCCGTTCGATTGCCGACCAGTCGAGGACCATACGCATACCGGTTCACATGACGGAGACGATAAACAAGCTTGTTCGCGTCGCGAGGGCTCTGGTGCAGGAGAACGGACGGGAACCTACCCCGGAAGAAGTATCCTCGGAGATGAAGATCCCGGTCGAAAAGGTAAGAGGCATAATAAAAATAGCCCAGCATCCGATATCGCTTGAGACTCCGATAGGAGACGAAGGGGACACCAGCTTTGGTGATTTTATCGAGGACAAAAGCGCCATATCGCCCGCTAACGCCACGGCTTACGCCATGCTGAAAGAGCAGATGGACGAGGTGCTTGAGACTCTGACCGACAGGGAGAGAAAGGTGCTTACCCTGAGGTTCGGTATAGGTGACGGATATCCCCGTACGCTTGAGGAAGTGGGAAAGATCTTCAGTGTTACCAGGGAAAGGGTAAGGCAGATAGAGGCGAAAGCCCTTAAGAAACTACGGCATCCCATTAGAGCGAAAAAGCTTAAGAATTTCCTGGATATGGGATTTCCTGAATAAGAAAGAGGAGAAAAATGCAGGAGATAAATGTAGAACTTTTTATTCCCGGAGAGCTCAAAGAAGAGCCGATCATTTGCAGTATGATTAAGGACTTTGACGTTAGCATGAAAATAGTCGAAGCTTCTTTTTCCACCGAAAGCGGATGGGCATATCTCATACTCAGGGGGGAGAAAGCGGAAATAGACAAGGTCTTCGGTTATCTATCGGAAAAGAGCGTGAAAGTCGAGATCCGAGATTGAGTCCCTTCCGGAGTAACTCATAATGACACAGATAAAAAGAATAGAGACCTATAACGCTCCCGGCGCGATAGGGCCTTATTCTCAGGCCGTACTCGCCGGCGATCTGATATTCGTATCAGGACAGATACCGCTGGACGCTGCTACGGGCAGGATCGTAGAGGGAGATATCTCTGAGCAGGTCAACAAGGTTATAGATAACGTTGAGAATATACTTGTATCAGCCGGATCGGGGCTGGATAGCGTGGTGAAGGTAGAGGTTTTTTTGAGTGACATGGAGGACTTTTCGAGGATGAACGAGATCTACGCGGAAAGGTTCTCGAGCGAAGTAAAACCAGCTCGGTACGTCGTCCAGGTAGCGAGGTTGCCGAAGGACGCGCGCGTCGAAATTTCCTGCATCGCCTGCCGAAGGTAAGAAGCTTTATGGTCCGAAAGATCTACCGGGAACATTAATATGAAAATAGTAAGAGTTTCGCATAATAAAGAAGTTTACAGAGGGATCCTGGATGGTGATGATATTAGAGTGGATACCCCCGGAGAAAAGCCTGTTATTTTCAGCCAAAAAGATGTAAACTTCCTTTCTCCCGTTGAACCCTCGAAAATAGTATGTGTAGGGCTCAACTACACAGACCACGCTGAAGAGCTTGGTATGGCCGTTCCGGCCGATCCCGTTATTTTTATAAAACCATCCACCTCGATAATAGGCCACGGAGGGACTATATCTTATCCGTCGTCGTCCGGCAGGGTGGATTATGAAGCTGAGCTCGGCGTCGTGATAAAGGACTACACGCGTAAAGTCCCCGCGTCCGAAGCCTTCGCTCACATAGCTGGTTATACATGTGTGAACGATGTGACGGCAAGGGACCTTCAGAGTAAAGACGTGCAGTGGACGAGGGCAAAGTCCTTCGACACTTTTGCCCCTGTGGGCCCGTGGATAGAGACAGATCTTGATCCCGCGGACCTGGGTATTCGGACATACCTGAACGGGGACCTTAAACAGGAATCGAGGACTTCCAGGCTTATTTTTGATATCCCTGGATTAATCGAGTTCATTTCTGATATAATGACCCTGCTCCCCGGGGATATCATCTCCACCGGGACGCCCCACGGTGTGGGACCCATGTGCCCCGGAGACGAAGTGACCGTTGAGATAGAGGGGATAGGACGCCTGACTAACCGCGTAGAAAAGGGATAGCGCGCCGCGAGAACAAAGGATAAATATGAGGATAGTGCTGCAGAGGGTGAAAGAAGCGGACGTGTTGGTGGACGGAGAGGTCATATCCGCTATCAGTAACGGTTTTGTTCTCCTGGTCGGAGTATCGCGTACGGATAAACAAGAGACAGGACCTGCTATGGCGAAGAAGATCCGGAAGTTAAGGGTCTTTGAGGACGAGCGAGGGAAGATGAACCTGGATATTTCAGAGGTAAACGGAAGTATTCTGAGCATTCCCCAGTTCACTCTTTTGGGTAACACGGATAAGGGCAACAGGCCCGGGTTTGATGATGCTGCTCTTCCCGCGGAGGCGGAGAGTCTCTGGAAAGAGTTCAATGAAGCCCTGAGAAAAGAGGGTGTGTCCGTATATGAGGGCAGTTTTGGCGTCCATATGCAGGTAAGTCTGATGAATGACGGCCCGGTAACATTTGTTCTAGACTCAAAGAAATGACTGTCTAAAGCCGAAGCAGGAGGCAAAATGGATATCATAAAAAAAGAAAGACCGGATGGGAGCACCCTGGAGGAGCTGGGAGTGGATTCCTGGCCCATATGGGAGAAGGAAGTCTCAAAGTTCGACTGGTCTTATGACGAGCAGGAAGTTTGTTATATACTTGAGGGGAACGCGAAGGTGGAGCCCTTTGACGGAGAGGCCGTGGAATTCGGTCCTGGCGACATGGTGACTTTTCCCGCGGGGATGGACTGCGTGTGGGAGATCACAAGCGCGATAAAAAAACACTACAAGTTTGGTTGATATTATTACAGGAGGAAGAGGGGTTATGATCAAGGCAATATCCATTATCTTTTCAGTCGTATTTTCCCTGATGGCATGTGTGCCTGTAGTCGCGAGCGGGCAGACTATCGGTCCCACGATGATGTTTGGCGGCGATGACCGGGAGCCTCCCGAGGAGATATGTCCGGAGGGAACAAAGACAGTTTCGATCTTCCTCCAGGCTATGCAGAAGAAGGATTATCCCGTGATGTATGAGCTTATAGATGATAGCAGCAAGGAAGGCTATTCCCTCGATGAGGCAAAATTCGATTTCCAGTTCATGGAGGTCAAGGAGTACCGCATAAGTTCAGCCAGGAAAAAAGGTGACGATTTTGAGTTCATACTGGCTTCAGGGGATTGGAAGGACGGCGATAAAGACATAAAGAAAATGATCATAGACGGCAGGACCTTCAAGGTGATCATGCCCCGCAAAGGCACTTTCTTTAAGGATTCCATGTGATGCCGCATGGATCTTCCGATTTTCGGAAATATTATACTTGAAAAAAACAAGCGATATAGTATTCTATCTATGTCAGATGCGGACTTTTGTGTCTGCATAGGACTTTTAAGGGATGTTTGTTAGTTAAAACTGGAGGAGAAGATGTCGAAGATCAAAAAAATAGGTGTTCTGACGAGCGGTGGAGACTGCGGCGGGCTTAACGCGGTGGTAAAGGGAGTGGCTGGTATGGCCAACAGCAGGGGTATACAGTGTTATGTCATACCCAACGGTTATGCGGGACTTTACAATCTGGTGGATTTTGCCGAACTTACCGAACTTACCGAGGACAGGTTGGACCTGATAAACGCCACGGCGGCGGGGTCGGCGGCCGGTCATTCCAGGGTAAAGGTCAAAAAAATAGATGATAAGAATAAATACGAACGCATAAAAGAGGGGCTCAAAAAATTCGATATAGACGCGCTGATCGTAAGTGGCGGTGACGATTCCGGGAGCGTTATGGTCGATCTTCATAAGAACGGTATAGCGTGCGTCCATGTCCCCAAGACGATGGACCTGGATCTCCAGACTTATTCGGTTGGCGGAGACTCCACCATAAACAAGATTTGTGTGTATGCGGACGAGCTGAAGACCACGGGAAGGACCCATAACAGGGTCATCGTAATGGAAGTATTTGGCAGATACGCGGGCCATACCGCTTTTCGCGGAGGGATAGCGGCCGACGTGGACGCTGTCCTGATACCGGAGATACCTGTAGATTTTAACGTTCTCTATGAGCACGTTAAAACAAAGCTTACCCATCGTTTTTTCAGAAGCGATGTATTTGAAGGCACATATCTTATAGTGGTCGCGGAAGGACTGAGGGACGCGAGCGGGTCGGAGATAGTCGATGAGAGTGCGGAACTTGACGCGTTTGGCCACAAAAAACTTGCCGGTGCCGGTAAGTTCGTGTGCCAGGAAATAACGAAAAGATTAAAGGTGGATCCCTGCATCAAGGGTTTTATGAAGGATACGCATATGTATGTGGAGAACATATACGAGATACCGGAAGTCCGTTCGGTTGTTCCGGGACATCTTGTACGCTGTGGGTTCAGCAGCGCGTATGATGTTAACTTTGGCAAGGAGGCGGGCGCGGCTGCGGTCACTTTGCTTGAGAAGGGAATATTTGGCGTTACGATGTCGGATGTCAAAGGGAAGACAGTGCGCTACATGGCAGCCGAAGACGCGATAGTTCAGAGGAACGTCGATCTGGACCAGGTAAGTCTTTTTGAGCAGCTTGGTACCTGTTTCGGCAGAGAGGTGCAGAAGTTCGATCCCAAGTTCGAACAGCTAAAGAAGTCTCCTGAGAGGTATATGTAAAATAAGCACATCACTTAGCGAATTTCAATGAGCTAAGTGATAAGTGCGCATTTTATCCTGAGCGAAGCGAAGGATCTAAGGAAAGCGAAGCGAACGAGCCGAAGGATCTAGAGTGAAACGAACAAGTCGAAGGATTTAAAGAGATTCCTCGACTCGGCTTTTAGCCTCGCTCGGAATGACGCGATGGTCGGAATGATAATGAGCTGTAAGTCATAAACCCGAATTTTATCCTGAGCGAAGCGAAGGATCTAAGGAGAGCGAAGCGAACGAGTCGAAGGATCTATCTATGAAATATACCAAAGCAGATACAGGAAGGGTTTTTGTGGTCAGGTTCGATCATGGGGATGATTTTCTTGAGAAGCTGAAAGAGATTATCAGAGAAGAAGAGATCTTCTTCTCGACCATCACTTTTCTCGGGGCGCTGTCCGGCGGCGAAATGGTATGTGGTCCCGTAGATCTTAAAGTCCCCGCTTCTCCTGTAGAGGTATCTTTTGATGACGGCAGAGAGGTTCTGGGATGGGGGACGATCGTCTCCGACGGCAGCGACGTCAAACCGCATCTTCACTCTTCCGTTGGAAAAGGGGAAGAGGCTCTTGTGGGATGTCTTAGGCGGGGATGTGAGGTTTTTATAACAGTGGAAGCGGTAATCACGGAGATCCGGGGAGCCGATATTTCAAGAGAGAAAGATCCCCGTACCGGTCACGAGACACTGTCCTTCTGAGAATTTCCTGCCGACACCTGATGGGCGGGATAACCACGATACAAAAAAATGATAACTGACAAAAAAAGAGCTTTCAAACGTGTGCCTTTAAAATTCAAGGTGCGTTTTGAGTTTTGCGGGGAGAAGGGTGTTCCCGGAGGAGCGTCGATCTCGGAAAATATAAGTATGGGGGGAGTATACTTTTTGAGCATAAAAAAAATGGAGATAGGACAGCTCATCGAATGCAGGATCCAGATGCCGGGTTCTGCCGGGGAAGGTTGCTGGGATGCCAGGATCGTCCGGTGCGATCTCCTGGAAGGACAGATGGTCGAGACGTTTGGTGTCGCGGCGGAGTTCGTAAAGTCACATGGGGATTCCGAAAGGCGTTTGAAAAAAGTACTTAGCAGGTAAAATAATAAATTAAAAAAAATCAAAAAGATCCATTTTTTGGAATTTATTTTAAATACTGCAAGAAAGTGTTCAAAAAATCCGCATCATTGATTTCTAAAAGAATTTTTCATTCCACCCGGGGGGGGGAACCCTCAGATTTAAGACTACCCTCTGTAAGCCAATATAAACAGGTGTTTCCGACCCACCCGCCACGGAAAGCTTCCGACTGACCTAAATTTTCAAAATGTGAAAAGAAAGTTCATTTTTCCTATAAATACCCTTCATGAAAGTTCCGAAAAAAACCGCGTTTACTCTTGCAAATCGGTAAATATGAGGTATATTTTAAACAATTGTGGTGGTGTTACATGAAATGGCTACAGAATTTTTTAAAAAGGGGGTGAAGGAAATGGTTGTGAAGAAAAAGAAGAAGGTAGCGAAGAAAAAAGTCGCTAAGAAAAAACCGGCGAAGAAGAAAGTAGCGAAGAAAAAAGTCGCCAAGAAGAAGGTAGCGAAGAAGAAGGTCGCAAAGAAAAAAGTTGCGAAGAAGAAAGTAGCGAAGAAGAAAGTAGCGAAGAAAAAAGTCGCGAAGAAGAAGGTCGCGAAGAAGAAAGTTGCGAAGAAAAAGGTCGCGAAGAAGAAAAAGAAATAATGTTATCGATGATCTGATTCTAGAAGAGGGGTGGTCCTAAAGATCACCTCTCTTTTTTTTGACCGCTTGATGGAAGCTTATGTTTGAGGCGGGCAATCCGCCGACCTGTCCGACGAAGCCTCTTGTCCGCTGACTTGTCCGCCGAAACTTTAGCGTAGGAGGAAGCCTTGGCGACAAAGTCCGCCGTAGCCAGATAAAACCTGAACAGCTTGGCGAAGGAGGAAGGTGGAAGCTTTAGCGAAAGCGGATGGCGTAGTCGGAAGCCTGATGGCATATAAATAGTTCAGCGAAGGAGGATGCATATAGATGCTGCGGATAAACTCGTGAGCTCAACAAAAAAAACCCCGAAGTTTCCCTCGGGGTTTTTTAATATGGTGGGGGCACATGGACTTGAACCATGAACCTACTGATTATGAGTCAGTTGCTCTAACCAAATTGAGCTATGCCCCCATATTTGGCGTATTATAGCACAGTATTTTTGAACAATGCAAGTACAAATCTGCGGAAAATACGGCAAGCCCTCATATATACTTTGTTTGTCTCCATAAAGGTATGAAATACCTTGTTTGTGAATTTGATTTCTGATATAATCGGTTTGATTTTCTATGGAGGGCGCATAGCTCAGCTGGTTAGAGCGCATGCTTCACATGCATGAGGTCGGAGGTTCGAGTCCTCTTGCGCCCACCAGACTTCGCCACTTAATTTAATATTATCTGGCTTCGTCTGGCGGGCCACAAAAAGAAGCGAAGTCTGTCCGCCGTAGCCAGATACAATAAAATAAAAGGCGAAGGAGGACACTAGCCTGCTCACCCTCCTCATGGGTTGGACGAGGAGGAGGCGACACGGGTCTTTATAGACAAAACATTTTGATATTTGATCTTTAAATAAAGCGAGGAATATGCCGGATAATATGGATTACAAAGAAGAGATAAAGAAGCTGATCGACCTTCAGAATATGGACACGGAGATATACGATCTTCGCACCCAACTGGAGGTGTTCCCCGAACGCATAAAAGAGATGGATGATTCTCTTGATACGAAAAAGGGGGGCATAGAATCGGCCGACGAAGCGCTCAAGGTGCTGCAGGTATCCAAGAACGAAAAAGAGATGGATATGCAGTCCAAAGAAGGGAAGATACAGAAGCATGAATCAGAGTTATATCTTATTAAGAACAACAAGGAGTACACGGCGCTGCAGCAGGAAATAGACAGTATTAAAGCCGACTTGTCTCTTGTAGAAGAAGATATCATCAAGCTGTTCGATGATATAGAGGCCGCGCAGGGCCGTTGCGCCGAGGAGAAGAAGATCTTCGAGGAAGAAACGCAGCAGGTGGAAAAAGAGAAGCAGGAGATCAAGTCGGAAGAGAAACAGTTTACAGAGAGACTGAACAGCCTGGTAGTTAAAAGGTCGGAGGCTGCCGGAGTCATCGATAAGGTCCTCTTGAGCCGCTATGAAGCTATACTGGTAAGTAGAGGTCGGGTGGCTCTCACGAAGGTAAATGGAGAGTTTTGTGGAGTATGCAATATGCATCTCAGGCCGCAGGTCATAAATGAGGCGGCAAAGAAAAAGAACATAGTGGTTTGTGAAAACTGCTCAAGGATGTTGTATGCCGAAGAATAACATAGCTTTGAAGGTGCGGCTTTTCGCGGACGGCGGGTCAAGGGGTAATCCCGGTCCTGCTGGAGTGGGAGCCGTGCTCTTTGACGAGAACGGTGAAATAGTAGAAGAGGTCTCAAAATATATAGGTACCGCTACCAATAACGTGGCCGAATATCTGGCAGTAATATACGGTCTTCAGGAAGCGGTGTTCAGGGGCGTAAAAGAGATCGTCATAAACGTCGACAGCCAGCTTGTGGCAAGACAACTTAAGGGCGAGTACAGGGTCAAGGACCAGAACCTGCGTAAATTTTTTGATATAGCGTCGAACCTTTTGAGAGGGTTCGATAATATAGAAATAAGAGAGATCCCCAGGGAAGAGAACGGGGATGCTGACGCGCTTGTGAATAAGGCGATAGATCTGCAAGCGCTTCTTTGACAGAACAAGCTTTTAATTAAGCTCATTGAAGCAGATCGGGTGATTGCCCTCGCGTATAGTTTTGCGTAGCAAAACTGCGGGGGAGGAAAGTCCGGGCTCCCTATAGCAGCGTAGCGGGTAACGCCCGTCCACCGCAAGGTGAGGATCAGAGCCACAGAGACGAGTCTGCTTCGCTCTTCAATATGTGGACACAGGTAGAGCTTTGCAGGACCAAGGTCCTGGGTAGGGGTTTACCCCTACGAAGCCCGACCGGAGTTTTACATATTGACAGGCGAAGTAGGGTGAAACGCGGCAATCTCTACGTGGAGCAAGACCAAATAGGGAAGGAATCAGGAAAGTCTGTTCATGCGGACTGACTGGTGCGGGGTAGCTAGTCCCGCCAAACTTCCGGGTAGGTTGCACGAGGTCTTAAGCGATTAAGGCCCCAGATGGATAATCACCACCCCTCCTTTTGTTACTATTTTATATTAGTTACAAAGGGAGGGGAGACAGAACCCGGCTTACAGATCTGCTTCAATGAGTTTTTTTTATTTATGAGGAAGTTATGAAGACTTACAGTGAATGTATTCCCTGTTTTTACAGGCAGGCGCTTGACGCGGCTAAGCTGGCCGGTGCCGACGACGAGATGTCCAAGCAGATACTTGACGATGTGTCGGGTGTGTTATCAAGGCTTTCGTTCGACGTATCGCCACCGGAGATCGCGAGGACGGTTTACGGTCTTGTCGAGGAGCATACCGGAGGCAGGGATGTTTACGGGGAAATTAAAAAGAGCAGCAATAGTATGGCCATGGAGCTTTATCCTGAGATGAAGAAAATGGTAGAGTCTTCGGATGATGTTCTCTTGAGCGCCGTGCGCCTGGCGGTAGCGGGCAACGTTATCGATTACGGGGTGCCTCACGCGTTTGATATAGAAGAAGAGATAGAAGAATGCCTTGAGAAGGACTTCGCCTTTTTTGATTTTAAGGAGTTTTCCGAAGCTGTGCGAGGGGCGAAGAACATACTTTACATCTTGGACAATGCCGGTGAGATAGTTTTTGACCGTATTCTTGTAGAGGAGATGCCGGCTGGGAAGACCGTCTGCGCGGTGAGAAGCAAGCCCATAATAAACGACGTTACCATGGAAGACGCTGTAAGCGTCGGGCTGGATAAAATAGTAAAGGTCATACCGTCGGGATCAGATATTCCGGGCACAGTGGTGAACGAATGCACGAAAGAGTTCCGCTCATATTATAAGAAAGCCGACCTGATAATAAGCAAGGGGCAGGGGAATTACGAGACTCTTGCCGACGAGAGAAAGCCCATCTTTTTCATCTTCAAGGCCAAGTGCGCTGTTGTAGCGAAGCACGTCGGCTGCCAAATGGGGGACATCATCCTGAAAAAACATGACCACTGATACGTCTAACCCTGTTCACTGTTTACAGTTCACAGTTTACTATTTTTATTTGACACCCGCGTAGCTATATGTTAACATGTGAACAGTTGTTCATACGTTAACATGGAGGATCTATGGTAAGGGAAAACATCATAAAGGATATCTCGAGAAACATGGAGACCGGTGAGGTGATCGATAAGCTTTCGCGGACTTTCAGCATATTCGGAGATCCTACGAGGACCAGGATAGTGTTTGCTTTATCAAAGGCGGAGTTGTGCGTTAACGAGCTTTCACAGATCTTGGATATGAGTCATTCTGCCATATCTCACCAGCTGAGGGCTCTGAAGGACCTGGATCTGGTAAGGTACCGTAAGGACGGCAGGCGGTCCTATTATTCTCTTAACGACGAACATATTGAGAACCTTTTTAATGAGGGGCTGAAACACGTACTAGAAAGGATGTAACCGATAAATGGAAGAAACGAAACTTACGAATCTTAAGGCAGGCCAGACAGCCGTGGTGAAAGAGATACGGGGCGGGGAGGGCGTATCTCACAGGTTATCCTCGCTGGGAATAAGGCCCGGCAAGGAGATAACCCATGTCAGTTCGCATTTCTGGCGGGGCCCGGTCACGGTAAGGATAGGGAGAGCAAAGGTAGCAATAGGGTACGGTATGGCTCAAAAGATAGTAGTAGAGGTCAAATGATGACGGAGTCCCGTAAGAAAATACTTTTAATAGGCAATCCAAACGTAGGTAAAAGTGCTATATTCTCCAGACTTACCGGCGCGAGGGTGACAATATCCAATTATCCCGGGACTACGGTGGGGTTTAGTCAGGGGTTCATGAAACTGGGCGCCGAAAGCGCCGGGACCGTCATAGACGTCCCCGGTGTTTATAATCTCCAGCCGTTGTGCAGGGCCGATGATGTCGCCTGCAACATGGTGACGGACGGAGACATCATCGTGAATGTGATCGACGCTACTAATCTTGAAAGGAACTTGTTCCTCACGCTTGAGCTTCGAGAGAAAAACATCCCTATGGTGGTCGTCCTTAATATGTGGGATGAGACCCGACATAAAGGAATAGAAATAGATCTCGAAAAACTGGAAGAGGAATTGGGCGTACCCGTAGTCTCGACCTGCGGGATCACGGGGGTAGGTATAAAAGAGCTTATAGAGAAGATCCGTATGGTCAAAGGAAAAGAATTCCCGGTGACGGATAGGGACAAAAAATGGGAGGAGATCGGCAGGATATCTCAGACAGCACAGGTACTGCATTATCACCATCATACTTTTCTGGAAAGGGTCGAGGATATAAGTACTAACCCGGTCTGGGGGTTGCCAATAGCGGCACTGGTGGTGGTGCTGTCATTTAACGTGATCAGATTTATAGGGGAAGGCCTTATTGGATATGTGTGCGATCCATTTTTTGAGAAATTATGGCTGCCGGTCATGGAGAAGCTTAGTTCTTTTCTCAGTCCCGGAAGTCTTTTGCATGACGTTATAGTAGGAAAACTTATAGATGGACAAATAGATTTCTTTGCGTCTTTCGGCCTCTTGACGACAGGTATATACGTGCCGTTTGCTGCTGTTCTGCCCTACATGATAAGTTTTTATCTTGTCCTGGGATTTATGGAAGATTCAGGGTATCTCCCGCGCCTGGCGACGCAGGTAGATAATCTCATGCATCATCTGGGGCTCCATGGATATGCCATAGTTCCCATGATATTAGGCCTTGGATGTAACGTTCCCGGTGCCATGGCGTTGCGTCTTCTGGAGAACAGAAGGGAAAAGTTCATAGCGGCTACCCTGATGGCTGTCTGTGTGCCATGCATGGCTCAGATAGCCATGATAGTAGGCCTTGTGGGTGAGCGTGGGGGTGGTTATGTAGCGCTTATATTCGGTATCCTTTTTCTCCTCCTTATAGTAAAGGGCACGCTAATGAACCGGCTGATGAAAGGTAACAGTCCTGAGATACTGTGGGAGATCCCGCCGTACAGGATGCCTCAGTTCCAGGCGGTGCTGAAAAAGTTGTGGATGAGGATCTCCGGTTTTTTGACTGAGGCGGTGCCTTTTGTCCTGTTAGGAGTCCTCATTGTCAATTTTATGTACATGCTGGGGATCGTCGCGTATCTTTCAAGACTTTTCGCCCCTCTCTTGAGCGGCCTGTGGGGGCTTCCCTCTGAGACGATATCAGCCATGATCATGGGATTTTTGAGGAAAGATGTAGCGGTCGGAATGCTCGCGCCACTCGATCTGACGACAAAGCAGCTGGTAATAGCCTGTACCATACTCGCTATATATTTTCCGTGTATTGCCACTTTTATTGTTATGGTAAGAGAGTTGGGCATAAGGGACATGTTAAGATCCGCTGTCATAATGATATTCACGGCCGTATCGGTCGGCGCCATCCTTAATATTTTGCTTTGATCTAAATATTTTAATTAAGCGCCTGTAGTGATAAAATAGTGTAGTATGAATAAAGGGATAAGATATATAGAAAAGCTCGAGGAGTTGTGGGGGCGAAAGCTTTCCCGCAAGGATTTTTTAAAAGGCGCCGCTGCCGCAGGTCTGACTTTTGCAGCATCTTCCTACATTTTTGGAATTTTTTCTAAATATAAGGCTTTTGCGGCGATACCGGAAAAGCGCGGTATGCACGAGGCTCTTTTCTATGAGAAGATGGGTTCCGAAGCCGTTCAGTGCCAGCTGTGTTTTAACAGATGCACTTTATCCAACGGGCAGAGGGGGTTTTGCCGTGTGCGTGAGCCCGTAGACGGCAAACTGTACTCCATGGTCTATGAGCTTGTCTGCGCGGTGCATGTGGACCCCATAGAAAAAAAACCGATGTATCATATGCTCCCGGGAAGCAAGTCTTTTTCTATAGCTACCGCCGGCTGCAATTCCCGTTGTAAATACTGCCAGAACTGGACCATTTCTCAACGTCCGCCCGAGGAGACCAACAACAGGCGCATGAGCTGCGCGGGCCTTGTTTCCCGGCGGCGTCCAACGGGTGCCGGTCTATAGCCTACACATATACCGAACCGATCATTTTCTACGAGTATTCCATAGACGCGGCTAAAGAAGCCAGGAAAGCGGGTATTTACAACATATGGGTAACTGGAGGGAAGATAAACACCGAGCCGTTGAAACACGCGTGCCGGTTCATAGATGCCGCCAATGTGGATTTTAAAGGGTTCAACGATAAGTACCTGCGGGAAGTCTGTGGCCAGAAGCTGGATAATATATTGGCGACACTTATCACTATGAAAGAACAGGGCATGTGGGTGGAGCTGACGAATCTGATCGTACCGACTCTTAATGACAATATGAGCGATATAAGGAAAATGGTAAAGTGGATCCGGAAGAATCTCGGGCCGGATGTACCGCTTCATTTTTCACGGTTCTGGCCGCAGTACAAGCTCAGGTCTCTGTATCCTACGCCGGTAGAGACTTTGAAACAGGCGAAAAACATAGCTTTGGAGGAAGGGCTACATTATGTCTATATAGGCAACGTCCCGGAGTTAAAAATGGAGAACACCGTATGTCCTGGATGCGGTAAGGTGGCAATAAAACGGCGGGGGTTCAAAGTCCTGGAGAATAACGTATCTGCCGAAGGGAAATGCAAGTTCTGCGGATATAGTATTGCTGGTATTTGGAAGTGACATGAGGACATAACTTGCGGAATAAAATGACGCAAGTTATAGGGCCGAATGTCATCCTGAGTGAGTGAAGCGAACGAGCCGAAGGATCTAGAGGACATAACTTGTGGAATAAAATGACGCAAGTTATAAGTCCGAATGTCATCCTGAGCGAGTGAAACGAACGAGGCGAAGGATCTAAGGGAGATTCCTCGACTCGGCCTTTTGGCCTTGCTTGGAATGATAGCGGGGGCGGATCCGCCTTCGCGAAGGCTTCCTCCTGCGCTAAAGCTTCGGCGGACAAGTCGGCGGACAAGTAGCGTTTAGTACTCGATACCCAAAACCCAAGACCAAAATGAATTATAGAAAGACTATCATTTTTTCTATCATCCTCGCGGGGGCGACCGCGATAGTCTCGCAGATAATCTTCATGCGCGAGTTCCTGGTCGTATTTTACGGAAATGAGATATCTATAGGCGTGATACTGGCCAGTTGGCTTGTATGGGGGGCTTTTGGGAGTGCCGTTCTTGGGAGGTTTTCCGACAGGATACAGACTCGCGTACGTGTTTTCGCCGTCCTTCAGGTCGTCCTGGCCATAGCTCTTCCCGCGGCGCTCTTAGCGATAAGGTCGGCTAAAGGCGTAATGGGCATGTCGCCGGGGGAGATAGTAGGATATGTCCCGATGATCCTCTCCAGTTTTGTGATACTCGCTGTTCCCTGCGCGATAATGGGATTTATGTTCAGTCTTGCGTGCCGGATCTATAAGGGAAAATCGGATCTGCCGGCAGAGAACATAGCCAGGGTCTATATTCTCGAGGCCGTAGGAGCTTTGGTCGGAGGCGTGGCGGTAAGCTGTTTTATTATTCGCTTCGTCGATCCTCTGGCAATACTTCTTTCATTGTCGCTGCTTAACATGGCGGCGTCGGTGCTGATCGAAAGGTTTTGTGAACCTTCTCGGGTAAAGAGGGCGGGTTCACTTATTTTCTCGGCGGTCATGATAGTTTTTATTATCGCGCTTGCGGCGGGAGGGGCTTCGTGGCTGAGGGAGGTCTCGCTGCAGAGACTTTGGCAGGGTTTTGACGTTCTGGGTTCCAGGAATTCGGTGTACGGGAATATAACAGTTACCGAAAGAGGTCCGCAGCGTTCCTTTTACGAGAACGGATTGCACATGTATACCGTTCCGGACAGGTTGTCAGCGGAAGAATCCGTCCATTTCGCGCTTTTAGAGCACGATGCTCCGGAAGACGTACTTCTGATAGGCGGCGGTGTAGGGGGGCTTTTGGAGGAAGTTCTTAAGCATCCTGTCCAAAGCGTGGACTATGTAGAGCTGGATCCCACGATTATCTCTATGGCGGAAGAGTACCTTTCTCCGGAGAGTATCCTATCGCTCTCCGATCCCCGAGTGAACATCATCAATGCCGACGGTCGGTTTTTTGTAAAACGCACTAAGAGAAAATATGACTGTGTCATTATCAGTCTTGGGGATCCGTATACCGCGCAGATAAACAGGTTTTATACGGTCGGGTTTTTTAAGGAGCTGAGCCGTGTTATGAACGAGGACGCGGTCGTATCATTCTCTCTGACGTCTTCTGAAAATTATATAAGCACGGAGCTTCGGGATTATCTGGGGTCGATATATCTTAGCGTGAGTGCGGTATTCCCGGACGTGTTCATGATCCCGGGAGATTCTGTTTATTTTCTGGCGTCAAAAAAGCCCGAAAGCCTTCTCAGGGATACGGATGCTCTTATGAAAAGGATGTCAGAGAGGGGAGTGGACGCGGTATACGTGCGTGATTATTATCTGGAGGATAAGCTTTCAGAGGAAAGGGTGAAATACGCGAAAGATACGATAACCTCCGGCTCTAGCGTGGAAGAGAACAGGGATTTTAAACCGGTCTCATACTATTACGCTACCGTATTCTGGAGCACGCATTTTGATTCGTCGTTCTTTCGTAACCTGCTGTCTTCCGCGACTCCCGGGAAGATCTGGACGGGTCTTACTGTCGCCTGTTTTCTCATGATATTTTTTATTTTCCTCGTCAGGCGCGGGCGAAGCCGGAAGGCGGTGCTTCTGGCGGTAATGACTACCGGGTTCGCGGAGATAAACTTCCAGATAGCGGTGATGATTTCTTTTCAGGTGATATACGGATATGTTTTCTACAAGCTGGGAATGATCATCACTTCTTTTATGGTAGGCCTGGCGTTCGGAGGGTGGCTCATAACGAAGGTCATGGGGAAGATCAAGGACGATATGAAGGTCTTTACGTGGACGCAGGTAAGTATCTGCATATACCCGCTTCTTTTGCCGGTGATCTTCATGTGGCTTTCGGGGGCGAGGTCGGACGCGGTCTCCTGGATGGGGTCCAATATCATTTTTCCATTTATTCCCGCGGTAGCCGGCATTATCGGAGGAATACAGTTCCCGCTGGCCAATAAAATATACCTCGAAGACAGAAAAAGTATCGGGCGGGTCTCCGGACTCAGCTATGGTCTGGACCTTCTGGGGGCCTGTGCCGGAGCGCTTCTGGCATCGGCTTTTTTTATCCCGGTGCTGGGTATTTTCGGCGCGTGCCTCCTTGTGGCGCTTATAAACGTAACGGTTCTCGCTATTCTCCTGATAAGATAAGCTGCCAAATCCCCGCTTGTATAATAATAATATAGGGTATATAATTATTTCCTAACCTGTTTGAGACACCGCGAAAGGGGGAGGTTTAGGATATGTTTGATATGAGTAAACTGGGAGATATGAGTAAACTGGCATCTCAGGCCAGAAAGGTGCAGGAGGAACAGGAACGTTCTCAGAAGGAACAATCCGACCTTTTACGCAAAATATCTCTGCAGCTTGACGATATAGTGAAGCTTTTGAAAGAGAACAGCAGATAGGCAGTGCCACATTCTGATATGACAACGGGCTATATAAGAAAAAATGTTCAGGAAATAGCGAGGGAGCTCCCTTCAGGGGTAGATCTGGTGGCTGCCGCGAAGACGAGGACCCCTCAGGAGATACTTGAGGCCGTTGAGGCCGGGGTCAAGGTAATAGGCGAGAACTATGTACAGGAGGGGCGTGAGGCGTTTTCTGTCATAGGGGGCGCGGTCCGGTGGCATTTTATAGGGCACCTGCAGAAAAACAAAATAAAAAAAGCTATAGAATTCTTTGACGTTATAGAGACCGTGGACTCAGAGGAGCTTGCCGCGGAAATCGATAAAAGATGCGCGGCCATCGGCAAGGTGATAACGGTACTTGTGGAGATCAATTCGGGCAGGGAGGCGCAAAAATACGGCGTTATGCCTGAGAAAGTGTCTGACCTGGTCCGAAGCATAGCCGGTTTTGAAAACCTGAAGGTACGGGGGCTGATGACTATGGGGCCTTTCAGCGGAGATCCGGAAGACGCGCGGCCGTTCTTTGTAGAAACAAAAAAAATATACGAACAGCTTAAGGAGGAGGATATTCCCGGAGTGGAGATGAGATATCTTTCCATGGGGATGACCAATTCCTATAAGGTGGCCATAGAAGAAGGCGCGAATATAGTTAGAATAGGAACAAAGATATTTGGTGAACGGTAGACTGTAAACTGTAAACAGTGAACTGGAAATGGTGAAGAGAATCAAAGGAAAAAGTAAAAAGGAAAACAAGGAGCTCTAAACCAGAACAAGTTCGGTTCAGGGTAAACTTCGCGACGCAGGATCCGCAAGCCGTAGGCGCAGCGAAAAAGGATAGGAAGGTTCTGTAGCTTAATCTTAACTTCAACCTGAATTACAATCTGTAATTAGAAAAATGTACGTAAAAGTCTTATACGATGAAAAAGCGAAAAGGGGCCTGCTTTCAGGTCACGGGTTCTCCTGTCTTGTCGACGGTAAGGTCCTGTTCGATGCCGGAGGGGGTGCTAATTCATTGACGCAGAACATGTGGCGCATGATGGTCTTACCGTCGGATCTCCAGAAGGTGGTTATTTCCCATGACCATTGGGATCACACCGGAGGGCTCTGGGAGCTTTTAAAGGAGAAGAAAGGCCTTGAGGTATACGCGTGCCCGACTTTCAGCGATACGTTCAAGGATTGTGTGGCCGAATCCGGAGGTAAGCTTGTCCTGTCCGAGAAATTCACGCGCATCACGGAAAACATATATGTAACGGGAACGATCAAGGGAGAGTATAAGGGTGAAGTCGTGTCCGAGCAGGCTCTTGTGGTAAAAGGAGATCTGGGAGTGTCCGTTATCACCGGCTGCGCGCATCCCGGAATAATCAAGATGCTCGAAGTGATAAAGAAAAAGATGAAGGTCAAACAGCTTTACATGGTCTTTGGCGGGTTTCATCTGGGAGAGATGGACAGGGATGATATCGGGGAGGTCATAAAAGGTTTTGATGATCTGGGCGTGATGAAGGCTGGCCCCACGCATTGTTCGGGCGAGAAACCCAGAAGGATGTTCAAAGGTAAATATCACGAGAATTTTGTTGCGATACAGGCTGGATATATTATTCATCTATAAGTGGGAGGAAAATGGCAGAACAAGTGCAAGACATAGTTATAATAGGCGGAGGGCCGGCGGGGCTTACAGCAGGTATTTACGCGGCCAGAGGCAGGATGAAAACCGTTCTTGTTGAGAGCCTGTCCGTTATGGGGCAGGCAACGATGACTGGGAAAATAGAGAACTATCCCGGCATCGACAGTGTGGGCGGGTACAAGTTGATAAACGATTTTAAGCAGCAGGGCGAAAAGTTCGGCCTGGTATGCGCCCAGGATACGGTGAAAAAAATTATTCGCGAAGAGGGCGAAGGCATGCCGTTCTGGAACGTAGAATGCGAGGGGAGCAGTTACAGCGCGCTTGCCGTCGTTATAGCCAGCGGAGCCCAGCCGAAAAAGCTGGATGTTCCCGGAGAAAAGGAATTTACGGGAAGAGGTATATCTTACTGCGCTATCTGTGACGCGATGTTTTTTAAGGATAAGGACATCGTAGTGGTCGGAGGCGGAGATACCGCGGTGGAAGAAGCGATCTTTCTTACAAAGTTTGGACGGAAGGTCATGATAATACATCGCAGAGACCGTTTCAGGGCTACGAGCATCCTCAAAGAAAGGGCGGTTGCCAATGAGAAGCTGTCTTTTGTCTGGGATTCCGTAGTCGAAGAAGTCGCCGGAGGCGACAAGGTAGAGGGAGTGAAGATCCGTAATGTCAAGACCGGGGCCACTTCAGAGATAGCGTGCGAAGGAGCTTTTATCTTCGTAGGGTGGACGCCTAATACTGATTTCGCGCGCGGCGTAATTGATATCGATGATAAACAATGTATTTTGGTGGACAATGAGATGAAGACTTCTGCCCCCGGCATATTTGCCGGAGGTGACTGCTGCCACAAGCTGTTACATCAGATAGTCACAGCCTGTGGTGACGGAGCGACCGCGGTTTTCTCAGCACAGCATTATGTGGAAGAACTTAAGGGAGTAGCGTACAAGTGACATGAGCACATCGCTTAACGAGTGAAGCGATGTTAAGTGATAAGTGCGAATGTCATCCCCGACAAGCGAGCTAAGCGAGCGCGATCGGGGATCTAAGAACATTTTTATTTTTATTTGATCCCCGCATTCGCGGGGATGACGATTTAATTAAAGGAGAAATCATGAGATCAGATCAGATGAAAAAAGGCCTTGAAAGAGCGCCGCATCGTTCACTTTTTAAGGCTATGGGATATACGGACAAGGAACTGGTAAAACCCATAATTGGTGTGGCAAATTCCTTTAGCGAGGTCATTCCCGGACATATACATTTAAGGGAGCTTGCCGAAAAAGTAAAAGAGGGTATACGCAAGGCCGGCGGCACCCCGGCCGAGTTTAATACCATAGGTATCTGTGATGGCATAGCGATGGGGCACAAGGGCATGAAATATTCCCTTCCGTCAAGAGAGCTTGTGGCTGATTCCGTCGAGACTATGGCGACCGCTTATCCTTTTGACGGCATGGTCTGTATCGCCGATTGCGATAAGATAGTTCCCGGTATGATGATGGCTATGCTCCGGGTGAACATACCCGCGATATATCTCAGCGGCGGGCCGATGATGGCGGGGCGCTGCGGCAAGAAGGTCATTGATCTTGTATCGGTCTTTGAGGGTGTGGGGGCGTATGCCTCGGGGAAGATGTCGAAGAAAGACCTTAAAGCTTTGGAAGATAACGCCTGTCCAGGTGTGGGTTCCTGTTCCGGGATGTTCACGGCGAACTCCATGAACTGTCTGAGTGAGGCCCTGGGGCTGGCGCTTCCCGGAAACGGCACTACTCCGGCAATAGCGCTGAAAAGAAAACAGCTGGCAAAGCTTGCCGGAGAAAAGGTCATGGAGCTTGTTAAGAAAAATATAAAACCCCGTGATATCGCTACGAAAAAAGCTTTTTACAATGCTATAGCCGTCGAGATGGCTCTGGGTTCATCGACTAATACAGTGCTTCATTTGCCGGCAATAGCCAACGAGGCTGGGATAAAGCTTGAGCTGGACCTTTTTAACAAAATAAGCAAAAAGACCCCGAACCTGTGCCATATCTCTCCGGCGGGCACGCAGCATATGGAGGATCTGTACAGGGCTGGCGGCGTGATGGCGGTTATGACAGAACTCAAGAAAATAGGTCTCCTTGACTTAGGGGTAAAGACGGTGACGTGTAAGCCCTTAAGTTCCAATATAAGGGGAGTGAAGAATCGTGACCCGAAAGTCATCAAGCCCGTGGATAAACCGTACACTAAAGACGGGGGCTTAAGCATTCTTTTCGGTAATCTGGCGCCCGACGGGGCGGTCGTGAAAAAATCAGCAGTGGATAAGAGCATGCTCAAACATCAGGGGCCTGCCCGGATCTTCGAATCCGAAGAAGCCGCTATGAAAGCAATAATGAGCGGTAAGATCAAAAAAGGCGATGTCGTGGTCATCCGGTACGAGGGCCCTAAAGGCGGTCCCGGTATGAGGGAGATGCTTAGTCCTACAGCCGCTATTGTCGGGGAAGGTCTTGATAAGGACGTCGCGCTTATTACGGACGGACGCTTTTCCGGAGGGACACGCGGAGCGGCGATAGGACACATATCCCCTGAGGCGCAGGAAGGCGGCATGATCGCCATCGTGAAGGAAGGCGACATAATAAGCATCGATATTCCGAAAAAGAAGCTCGAGCTTCTTGTGGAAAAAAAAGAAATAGCTAAGCGTTTTAAGAAATGGAAACACCCCGACTATAAGGTAAAAGAGGGATATTTGTACAGGTACGCGAAACAGGTGACCTCAGCGTCAACGGGTGCGGTGTTTAAAAGTGATTAAGAAGAAGAATGTCATTCCCGCGAATGCGGGAATCAAGACGTCATCCCGGAATCCACTTTAGCGGATATCCGGGATCACATAAAAGTGTCATTCTTATGAGATCCCCGCTTAAAGGCCGAAGCCCTCTGGCATTCGGCATTTCCTCGGGGGCCTTTGCCCCTCGGTAACATGCGGGGATGACGACTTTACTTGTGTGATGTGATTGTGAGCACCCTATGGATCTATTTAAATTTTGTCCTATTTGCGCCGCGACTCTCGAGGCTGAACTCCTGGAGGGACGTGACAGGCTCATGTGCAAGAAGTGCGGATGGATAAATTATCTCAATCCCTTGCCCGTTGTCTCCTGCCTCGCGATCGATGATGACGGCAGAGTCCTCCTCATTAAAAGAGGAATTGAACCCAGCAAAGGCTGTTGGGCGCTTCCCGGAGGATTTATCGAGGTGGATGAGACAGCCGGAGAGGCCGGATGCCGTGAACTCGAAGAAGAAACCGGACTCAAGGGCAAGAAAGGGCGTCTCGTCGGTGTCAGGCGGCATGAGAGTCCTATGTATGGCCCGCTTATTATGGTGGGCGTCGAGATGATCCTTTTCGGGGGTGAGCTGAAAGCCGGAGACGACGCGTCCGATGCCGCTTTCTATTCCCCTGAAGATATTCCTGACATTCCTTTCAGGTCCCACCGGGAGCTGATTTCCGATTATTTAAACTCAGATTGACCTGACTGTTGCAATTGTAAACCAAAAGTGATAAACTTGTTTACAATATGGAAAAATTGCAGCTGGACGATATTATTAAGATGCCCCTGGAAGAGCTTTTGACGATCGCCGGAAAGTGCCGCAGGGAAAACGTCGGTTCCTCTATAGAGGTATGCGGGGTCATTAACGCCAAATCGGGTGTTTGCGGCGAAGACTGCAAGTTTTGCGCTCAGTCATCGCATTATTGCACTGATGTGCAGCAATATTCGCTTAAGAACTGTGACGAGATACTCAGCGAGGCGAAAAAAGCGAAAGCGAACGGAGCTCTCAGGTTCGGCATTGTCACGAGCGGCAACCGTCTTACCGAAGACGAGATCTCTGTAGTGGCCGAAGCCATAAGCCGTATGATAAAGGAAGCGGACATAATCCCGTGCGCTTCGCTGGGCGCTTTAGGCGAAAAAGAGCTGAGAATGCTTAAAGATGCCGGTCTTTCAAGGTATCATCACAATATCGAGACTTCAGAACGTTTTTATCCGAACGTGGTCACCACTCACGATTATTTAGAGAGGACAGATACGGTACGAAGAGCGAGGGAATTGGGCCTGGAAGTGTGTTCAGGAGGCATCCTGGGGTTGGGAGAGACCTGGCAGGACCGTATGGACATGGCGCTTCTCTTGAAGGATCTTGGTGTCGATTCGGTGCCGCTTAATTTTCTTGTTCCCATAAAAGGGACTCCCATGGAAGATGCCGCGAGTATATCGCCGCTGGAAGCCGTAAGGGCGGTAGCTTTGTTCAGGCTGGTACTGAAAACAGCGGTCATCAAGGTCGTAGCAGGGAGGGAAACCGTCCTTAAAGATTTTCAGGGGATGATGTATATGGCCGGAGCCAACGGTATGATGGTAGGAGGATATCTCACCATCGCAGGTCGGTCCGTCGAAGACGACCAGAAACTTATTTCTGAGATTAAAAAGTTATGGAACGAAGAATAAAAAAGTTCATCGATGACAGGAAGAAGGAAGACCTTTTAAGGTCTCTTTCTGAGGTAACATATTCAGCGCGGGGCGGTATGGTCGTCGATGGAAAAGAATATATCAACTTTTCATCTAACGATTATCTTTCCCTGGCGTCTCATCCTAAACTGAAAGCGGCCGCGACCGGCGCGCTTAAAACATGTGTAGGCACGTCCGCGTCCAGGCTCATGACAGGGAGCACCTCGCTGCATCATGTTCTTGAGGAAAAAATATCGGAATTCAAGGGCAAACCCGCCGCACTGGTATTCAACTCCGGTTATCAGGCTAATGTAGGGATCATAAGCGTTTTGGCAGGAAGAGGAGATTGTATCTTTTCTGATCGTCTGAACCATGCCAGTATAGTTGATGGCGCGCGGATGTCGGGCGCGGAAGTCTTCAGGTTCCGGCACAATGACACTGAACATCTGGAAGAGCTGGTAAAAAAAGAAAGGCCGAATCATAAGGGAGCTCTTATAGTAACGGAGACCGTCTTCAGCATGGACGGCGACGCGGCCCCCCTGGAGGAGATCGTTCGTATAGGAAAAGGGAATGACTGCCTTCTGATGGTGGATGAGGCGCACGCGACGGGAATCTTCGGCGCAGGAGGCAGCGGTATGGCCGAGGAAAAGAAAGTCACTGACGATATAGATATAATCATGGGGACTTTCAGCAAGGCTCTGGGCAGTTTTGGCGCTTACGCGGCGGTAAGTCCCCGGATGAGGGAGTACCTGGTTAACGCCTGCCGCAGCTTTATTTATTCGACGTCCCTGCCGCCGTCCGTTATCGCGGCCAGCATCGCGGCTTTGGAGATAGTCAAGGACGAGCCCCAGAGAAGAGAAACGCTCACCGAAAGCGCGAGACGTTTCAGGGAGAATTTGACGGAAAAAGGGTTTGATACAAGAGGCTCCTCACAAATAATCCCGGTTATTACCGGGGAGAATTCCCGAACAGTTGAAATGAGCAGGCTGCTTAAAAAGAAAGGTTACTGGGTGACGCCAGTCAGGCCGCCCACAGTGCCGAAGGGAGAGGCGCGTCTCAGGATCTCATTGTCATTCGCTCATTCGAGGGATGTCCTGGATAGCTTCGTAGATGATTTGGTGGAAGTGAACAGTGATCAGTGACCAGTCATCAGGGAATCGGGAATAGTACCGAGTCCTGGGTCCTGGGTACCGGGAAAACCCGATACTCGGTACTCGATACCCGGTACCAGTAGCGAGCAAACGAACAAAATACTGAATACTAATATGGTTTCTAATATCGATAAAAACACAGTAAGAACCAATTTTTCAAAGAACCCTGAGAGTTATGACGATAACGCGTCTGTCCAGAAAAAGTGTGCCGAGCGGCTCGTAGATATAATCGATCTCGAATATTTTTCAAAGATGCTGGAAGTGGGTTGTGGTACAGGATTTTACACGGGTGTTTTAAAGAAAAAGTTTCCGGATTCCGACATAACGGCGATTGATATAGCGAAAGACATGATCGAGGTAGCCAGGAAAAAAATGGGCGGTCACGGAGTGAATTTTGAAGTTTCCGACGGGGAAGAATTGAGCGGCAGGGAACGTTTTGAGCTTATCACTTCCAACTCCAGTTTTCAATGGTTCGGGAATCTCGAAAGGACATTCAGTGGGTTCAGGGAAGTCCTGACCTCAGGCGGAGTCCTGTGCTTTTCGATGTATGGGCCGGAGACCTTCTGCGAGTTCAGGGATGTACTTGAAACGCATTTGGGCAAAGGGCGATGGCTGAGTGCCAGTCAATTCTCGAGTGCGCGGGAAGTCGAGGAGTTACTTAAGCGGCATTTTGATGATGTGGAGATATTCGAAGAGAAATTCACGGTAGATTTTCTTTCTATCTGGGATTTTCTTCAGAACATAAAAAAGACGGGGGCTAGGGGTGAAGGCATCAGCGGAGGGTTCCTGGGGAAATATACTCTCAAAGAGATGGAGAAGACGTATATAGAGAAGTTCGGCGGTATCGTAGCCACGCATCATGTTATGTTCTGCAGAGCAAAAGCGCGGGAACGGTAAACTGTAAACTGTGAACTGTAAACAGAAGTCAGATTCTTGATGCTGGATTCTAGATGCTGGATTTTAGATGCTCGTAGGTTGGAAATAGGGAATTGAGAATAGGGAATTGGGAATAGTACCGAGTCCCGGGTCCTGGGTACCGGGAAAACTCGGTACTCGATACCCGGTACCAGTAGCGAGCAAACAAACTATATCCTGAATACAAAATACTGAATACAAATATGCGGAATGATCTGATAAAGCGAGACCTGATAAGCTAAACGCTAAGTTAGATTCTCGATACTAGATTCTAGATGCTCGTAGAACAGGGCAGATTTAACGAAATACGATATACGAAATACGAGATACGAATATGGCTAATTCCATTTTTATAACCGGTACCGACACGGGCGTCGGAAAGACAGTCGTTACGGGTCTTCTGGGCGGATATCTGTCCGATAAAGGGATCAATGTCGTAACGCAGAAGTGGGTCCAGACAGGCTGCGAGGCGGAGTCATCCGATATGGCCAGGCACCTGGAGTTGATGAAAAAGGATAAGGGTGATTTTTTAGGATTCATCCGGGATATGGTCCCATACAATCTTTTGTTTCCGGCATCCCCGCATCTGGCCGCTAGGAAGGAAAAGATCGATATTGATCCGGAGAAGATAGTGAATTCATTTCGGAGGCTGGAAGCCGGGTTTAATACGGTACTTGTAGAGGGTGTCGGCGGAGCAAAGGTCCCGCTCAACAAGGAAACTCTTATCGTGGATATCGCGCAGGAACTCCGTTTGCCGGTGTTGATCGTCGCGGAGAACAGGCTGGGTACGATAAACCATACATTGCTGACAATAGAAGCGATAAAAAACAGGAAACTTCCCATATTGGGAATAGTGTTCAACCGATCATCCGAGGATGGCGATCCCGA
>JAVCCB010000016.1 GCA_030765685.1 Candidatus Tantalella remota
CTTTCTTTAACATATCGTATATTTATTCTCATATTCCTTTGCCTTTCTTATGTTCACCGCAGGTTCTTATAAGAGATCCGCGGCGAGTGACGCCAGGGAGCTTCTCTCACTCTTATTAAGCGTCATATGCCCGAACATCTTCTGCCCTTTCATCTTTTCTACGCAATACGTCAGGCCGTTACTCGAAGAGTCGAGATAAGGATTATCGATCTGGTACGGATCTCCGGTGAGCACCATCTTAGTGTGGTTGCCCGCTCTACTTATAACGGTCTTCACTTCATGCGGCGTCATGTTCTGCGCCTCGTCTATGATTATGAACCTGTCGGGAATACTCCGGCCGCGCATGAACGTCATGGCTTCCAGTTCTATGACCTCTTCTTTAATGTATTTATCTATCGTAGCCTTCGTCTTTGTCTTAGAACCAGAGTCTTTATCCTTTTTCTCGGCGTTAAATATATATTCCAGATTATCGAATATGGGACCCATCCAGTTCTCTATTTTCTCTTCTTTCGTCCCCGGAAGGTATCCTATATCCTTCCCAAGAGGCATGACCGGCCTGGAGACAAGAAGCCCTTCATAAGACTTATCCCTGACCACCTTCTGAAGACCGGCGGCGATCGCCAAAAGCGTCTTACCCGTTCCCGCGGGGCCAACCAAAGTAACAAGGCTTATATCGTCGTTAAGGAGCAGCTCTATTGCCATTGCCTGCTCTTTATTCCGAGGTCTTATTGCCATTACGTGGGATTTATTAAAGATGAGCGGCATCAGGATATCGAACTCTTCTTTGTACCTGCCTATCGCCGTATGTTTCGGATCCTGCTCGTCCACAAGAAAAGCAAACTCGTTGGGAAAAAACTTGTCGTCCTTCACCTTGAGCTCTTTTTTCTTATAGAACTCATCTATCGTCTCCCTATCAAGCGTCAGGTCATGCCAGCCCTTATACAGCTTTTCAAAATCTATTTTTTGCTTCTCAAAATCAACACTGGTAAGACCTATGGCATCCGCCTTTATCCTCGAGTTGATGTCTTTAGAAACGAATATAACATGCTCTCCCTTGTCTTTCAGGGAATACGCCGTAAGGAGTATTTTATTGTCGGTTATTTTACTCGAAAGCCCTACCAGGTTTTCCGCCTTCTTCAGGTCAAGTCCTGTTATTATCTTCAGGAGACCTCCGTTCTCCATCGGAAACCCTTCTCCGGGTTCCCCTTTCTGCCGAAACTCATCCAGCATACGTATGGCTATCCTGGCATTACGTCCTTTTTCATCATGGCTCCTCTTGAACGTATCAAGCTCCTCAAGTACTTCTATAGGCAGAATGACCACATTGTCAGCAAATGACACAAGTGAATTCGGGTTATGCAGGATTACGTTGGTGTCCAGAACAAATGTTTTTTTCAAAATTACTCCTTTTCTGATATTCATACTAAGCGAAACGCCTAAGCGGCGGGGTTATTATTACTAATAATATCACAATTCATCTTTTTCAGGAACAAATTTTCTATACTCGTATTTCGTATATCGTATTTCGTATGTCGTAAACCGAATTACGCCTACTGCTCACTATCATATACAATCGGCATACTTTCGATTATAATATAAAACATGCGAAAAATACACCTCGCCATTCTTTGCGTTATCGTTACTATATTAGCCGCGGGATGCGCCAATACGGCAAAGGTCCATTCTATAGCCTCAGTAAAGGAAGTCACGGAACAGCAGGTGGTCTCGTCCATGGCTGAAAAACCCCGATTTTATACCCGTAAGCGGCTTACATATATCATGGCGTGGAATGGGATCCCCGTAGGCAGAATAATGGCTGAGAGCGGCGACATCATCGAATATGAAGGATACGAGGTCTATACGCTCAAGCTCGTGACGGAATCCAATAAATTTCTTTCCAAGATCTATAGAGTTGAGGACACCTATACGTCATACATCGATACTACCACCATGACCAGCCGTTTTTATGAGGCTGATCGCAAAGAAGGCAACTACAGAAAGCATCTGGTGGTGAAGTATGATTTCGACAAAAATGAGGCTATTTATACCAATCTTACGGATGGGTCGGTAAAAACCTGCCCTATAAAGGAGAACGTCCAGGACCCGTTAAGCTCTATATGCTATTTTATGACCCTCCCGCTTAAGCCCGGAGAGGAAGTGAATTTTTACGTTAACCTGAATGAGAAGAACTATGACCTGTCCGGCAAGGTGGAAACAATAGATGTCATCAAACTTCCGCGCCTGGGGAACTTTCCCGCTTTCAAGATAAGGCCTTACGTGACATTGAATGGAAAGGAAGTTAAAAAAGGTCGGGCATGGCTGTATTTCGCCGCGGAAGGCAACCGGTATCCGCTTTTCGGCGTAGTACGCATTCCCTTCGGCCGGGTCACCGCGACACTGGTCTCGATAGAAGATCTCTAACGATAGATGATGTTAGGATATCGGGGAATCGGGATATTAGGAATGGGTCAAGGTTGTGTTGGAAGGTTACGGCTATAGAATCGGCTGTCGGTGTAGGGTTACGGTTCAGCCCCAACCATAAACCCTATAACGATTCCAAAGACGCAACCGATTAACGATTGACGTGTTACTGAATACTAAATACTGAATACTGAATACTATACACCAACGGCGAGCAAATGACTGAATACTAAATACAAAGCAAGGAGTCCCATATGCAATCCTTTATCGAACTCGCGAAAAAACGAAGAAGCACCAGGGTCTACGATCCGCGACCGATAGACCGCAAAGACCTGGACACATGCGTCGAAGCGGCACTACTCTCTCCGTCAGCCTGTAATTCTCAGCCCTGGAAATTCATCATAATAGACGACGCTTCCCTGAAAGAAAGTATCTCCAGTCGGGTGATCACCGGCCGTTACAGCATGAACACTTTCGCCAGTGGAGCCGCCGCTTTCATAGCCGTCGTAGCCGAACCCGTAAAACTCCCCTCCTGGGTGGGAGGCAAACTGCGCGGTACCGATTTCCAGAAGATAGATCTGGGCATCGCGTGCGAGAACCTCTGCCTCGAGGCCGAGGATCTCGGTATAGGAACATGTATGCTCGGCTGGTTCAATGAAAGAAGGCTGAAGAAGATGCTGAAAGTCCCGCGATCGCGAAAGATCGAACTGTTGATCTCTCTGGGATACCCGACTCCGAGGGAGGTGCCGAATAGGCGCCTGAAGGAACGTGAAGAAGTGCTATCGCATAATAAGTACTAGATTCTAGATGCTGGATTCTCAATGCTCGTTGTAGAAAAATCCAAAATCCTAAGCCCAAAATCCAAAAGAATCATTAAAACCCAAAACCCAAAAGAAACGCTACTTTTGGGTTTTGTCATTCGGATTTCATTTGTCATTTGAATTTTGTTATTTGGATTTAATCTGATGGATGGCGAGCAAAAACTAAATACTAAATACTGAATACTAAATACAAACTACTCTAATCTTCGCGCACTAGATCGTTGTCAACGAGGAACACGTAAATCTCCTCCGCCGCGATCCTGTTAGCGATCTCATTCGGATGATGATCGGTCGGATTTACCCAAAGGTCGGAATCTTTATATCTGGAGAACGCGGGCAGAAGATCCACCAGAAGAATGCCCTCTTTCTCACAGAATCCTGTCAGCTTATCATGTATCGCTTTGAACGGATATTTATTGAAGTCGTACAGCAACGGAAAGAGCACTATGACCATCCTGCTGCCGTTACCTCTGACGTCACGGTTAAACTCTTTTAATATGTTGAATTTTTTCTCCGCATACTCGCCCTCGAACGCTTCAAGATAGACTTCCGTGGTCACATTATGAAGTTTTCGTTTATCCAGCATATGACGCACAAAACCATAGATCCTGATCTTCTGCCTCCACGGATCAAACGGCTGATCCGGGTCGTTCTGATCGATAAACTCAAAACCGCTTATCCTCTCTATTTCCGGCAGGCCGAAATCGTTCAATACAAATCCGTATAGAACGATATCGTATTTTCGCCGGGAAGATTCGCGATTGTACACCAAAATGGTCTCTTCAAGATCATCCGCCTGCCTGCCGCAGTTTTTCACCTTGGTATCATAGCCGCTTTTGTTCAATGACTCCTCCAAAAGGGTCATATACATGTCTTTAAATCTTACGCCCCTTCCATACGCGAAAGAATCGCCCAACCCTAAAATAAGATTCTCCCTGTTATAATTCTCCTGCCTCCCCCGGGGATACAACTCCACAAAGTTATCGGGCAATCTGTACCCCCTAGTATTCTGGTCGTGACGCAGGCCATAGATAGTATGCGAGCCCTCTTTCCCCAGGGCATCATGGTACCCCCGCGGATTGGTGTAATATTCCATACTGTCGTTGTTGAACCTGTAATACGGAGGCCCCCATATCCTGAGCGATATTTCGAGAACTATCAGGACAATGGCAACGTTTATAAGGACCGTCACTACTTTGAAAATGAGTATTTTTTTAGGATTGTTGCTCATAAAACCTCAATATTAAACAGTGATCAGTGAAAAGGTACCGGGTCCTGGGTACCGTGTATCGGATTGCTCGGTACCCGGTACTCGGTACCAATAGCGAGCAAACACACCTGAATACTATATACTAAATATGGATACCAAAAAAAACCCGGCTTAATTCAGCCGGGTTTTTTGTTTCTCTCACATTAAATTACTTACTCATTGCCGCGTCGTCTTCGGGATACCAGAATGTCGCTATGCGCCAGACACCCCCCACGAATCTTGCTATACCTCTACCCACATCGTCGTTCGTCGCGCTCGTGCACTCCGGATAAGCAGGCGTTCCCTTGGTGTTCGTCTCGTTAATTGAGTCCGGGACCTCTATCTGCCCGTACACGATCTCATCAAGTCCCTCACCCAGGTTCTTTAAAGGTTTGTTCGTAGAAGCAAACACGCTTACATTAAACACCATTACTAATATAACTAAAAGTATGAAAAACTTCTTCATCTTCACCCCCCTTTTACCTTTTAGTGGAGTATATCTCATAATTTTAAAAAAGTCAAGTCACCGCGCGGCGTTTTAACCACCGTTTCAAAAACATTGTTCGGCAAATAAACCAAGTGCCTCGCTCGCTATATTATGCCCGAAAAAGCAAGACCCGCGATGGTCTTGGAATCCTTTATCTTCCCGGAGGTAAACAGCTTTTTCGCCTCAGCGCGGCTGAAGATCCTGGTGCGTATCATCTCATCGTCGTCCATCAAGGCCTCTTTCGTTCCTACGCATCTGCCTTCGTAAATATAGATCTTTTCATCGCAGAACCCGGGGGTCGTATATATCATCCCGGTCCTCTTCAGGCCTTTTATTTCGTACCCTGTCTCCTCGGCCACTTCCCTCACCGCGCAAAACCGAGGGGTCTCTCCCTTTTCCAGTTTTCCGGCGGGCAGCTCCCAGATATATTCCCCTATCACGCCGCGATATTGTCTTATAAACACGATCTTCCGCCCGATAAAGGGTACGACAAGGACCGCTCCCGGATGCTTGACCTCTTCAAAATATGCTTCTCGTCCGTCAGGAAGTTTTTTTACTGTCTTGAAAACCTTTATGAGACGTCCGGAGAAAACACTGCGCCGGCTTACGCTCATATCAGCCGCCCCCGAGGCGTTGAATGGCGAGATTTAATATCTTGAGCATGACTACCTGCTCCAGATAACTTAAGCTGAATGGTTTGATTATATAATCGTCCGCTCCGAGCTTGAAAGCTTCCTCTATTACCTCTTCGTTCGCCACGCTCGTCATCATTATCACTTTTGTGCTGGGCGCCAGCTCCTTCACCTCGCGGAGAACCTGTATCCCGTCCTTTCCCCAGCCAAGACGTATGTCGAGGAGCACCAAGATCGGCCGCTCCGTATCAACAAGCTTTACCGCTTTTTTCCCGTTAGTAGCCTGTATGACATCATAACCCTTGTGTATAAAAAAATCGTGAAGAAATGACACTATCCCCACCTGGTCGTCAACAACAAGTATCTTGTGTTTGTTCTCATTCCCGGATGACTGCATAAAAACCCTTTCTTTGTATGTACCCCGCTCCCGATGGGAGACATCAAGGTACGGCTGACACTTGAGTATACATAATGCTTGAGACATTTTCAACCCTTAGCGGTATTTACCGTCCGCGCATAAAAAAGCGAAGGGAAAAACCCTTCGCTTTTAATTTTTTGTTCTCTAACGCTTATTTCTTCAGGTAATCCAACACCGCTTCGTTCCTCTTCTTTTCCCATTCCTTTTTAAAATCGGAACGATGCTTAGTCTTCAATTCAGGCATTATCGTATAGGTACTGCGAAACCCGTATTTCGTAGAGCTGCATATTTTTTCGTCGCCCCCAAGGGTAGTCCCCTTGAATATCAACGAAGTAAATATGACAAGCAGCACGATACAGGAAGCCGTATATTTTTTTGCTCTGTGTGACCACAAAGCTACCGTCTTAGTCCGCATTCGCACTCCGAAATCCACCTCACCATTCAGAAAATCACCGGCAAGATCCATCGCTTCCTCCCTATTCCCTGCGTCACAGATAAGTTCAACCATAGTTCTGTACTTCATTTTACTTTCCCCATTCTGCCAAGCATGCTTACTTTTCTTTCTTTAACAAGTTTACACCGGAAACCCCCTAAAGTCAACTAGCTTTTTTATATCCTAACCTTAGGGGCAAAATAAGCTCAGCTTAACCCTTTGGGATAATTACTTAACTTTCGTAATGCTAACAGGTTGGGGTTATTGTAGGTGAGTTTTTGGGCGAGTTTGCGCACTATTTAGTATTTAGTATGCAGTATTCAGTATTTAGTTTTTGATCGCCATCCGTCAGATTAAATCCAAATGTCAAAATCCAAATGACAAATGAAATCCAAATAACAAAACCCAAAAATGGCGTTTCATTAGGATTTTGGGTTTTAGAGATTCTTTTGGATTTTGGGCTTAGGATTTTGGGTTTTCAAAAACGAGCATCTAGAATCAAGCATCTAACTCCCGCCCCTGGTAAACGTTTATGCCGGCAGGGTATTCTTGAACAGTGCCAGCATCTCATCATGCACTTTGCCGTTGGTGGCGACTATATCTTTCTTAAAAATATCGGCTTCTTTTCCGCGTATCCGGGAGACCCTTCCTCCCGCTTCTTTGACTATGATCTGGCCCGCTGCTGTATCCCAGGGATGAAGGCCCATCTCCCAGAACCCGTCGAACCGGCCGCATGCCACATAACACAGGTCCAACGCCGCCGACCCTGCACGGCGAACAGCCTGAGCATGCTTAAGCATCATCTTGAAGCTTTCGACATTGTCCAATTTTCCGGCAATATCATAAGCGAACCCCGTGCCGACAAGGGACCTTTCGAGCTTATCCGCTTCCGATATCCTTATGGGGGCACCGTTCACCGCGGCGCCTTTTCCCTCCGCTGCCGTAAACATCTCATCTCTGGACGGATCGTAGACGACCCCTGCCCTGACTGCTCCGTCAACAACAACGCCTATGGAAACACAAAAGAAAGGGAACGCGTGCGTATAATTGGTCGTACCATCCAGGGGATCTATCACCCAGAGGAAATCATCCCCGGCTGGCTTTTCGCCGCTCTCTTCCGCCAATATCGAATGGGAAGGAAACTCTTTCATTATAGACTCGATTATCATCTTCTCCGACGTTTTATCAACGTTCGTGACCAGATTATGAGTGTCTCCCGCCTTACAGGACACTTCCTTAAGTTTATCCAGCTGTCCCAAAATGTATTCCCCCGACTCTCTCGCAGCTTTAGTGGCAACTTCCATTATTTTATCGTACATGTTTCGCTCCTCTGGTAACACTTATCAGTATTTAGTATTCAATATTTAGTATTTAGTAACACGTCAATCGTTAATCGGTTGCGCCTTTGGAATCGTTATAGGGCTTACGGTTGGGGCTGAACCATAACCCGGCAATATTAGATTTCTCGACTGCGTGCCCTTCGGGCACTCCGCTCGAAATGACAGAAGTGTTGTCATCCCGAGCGAGCGGTTTGTCCGCCGTAGCTTTAGCGAAGGCGGAAGCGAGTCGAGGGATCTAACAGGCGCCCACGGCTTAGCCGCTACCCATTAACGCTAGACGATTCTATAGACGTAACCCTTCAACGTATACCCCTGCGGCTCGGTACCCAGGACCCGGCCCTATTCCCCGTTCTCAATTCCCTGCTTACTGTTCCCTCTCCGCAAACTGCTTCGCGATCTGTCCCTGATACCCCGATATCCTAGTACCCGATTCCCTGATTTCCCGATACCCTATACTGGTCACAGTTCACAGTTTGTTCGCTTTTGGTATCGAGTACCGGGTATCGGGTTGCTCGGTACCCGGTACCCAGGACCCGGTACAATTCCCTATTCCCTATTCCCTATTCCCCGTTCTCAATTCCCTACTTACTGTTCCCTCTCCGCGAACTTCCCCGCCACAGCTATCCGTTCCTTGATCGGCGGATGGCTGTACAAAAATATCTTTTTAACCGTTGAAGGGTCAACGTCCGCCAGGTTCTTCTCCGCAAGCCTCTCCATGACCGTTCGGAAGGACTCCGGATCAGAAGTAAGTTCCAGCGCGAAACGATCCGCCTGCCTTTCGAGTACGCGGGAATACCAGTTCTTCGCCGGCATAATGATCAAAGCGAAAACAGCGCTCAGGAAAACAAGTACGGGCAGAATATTAAGATCATACAGCGCCGCAGCTCCCATTATCGCGCCTATCCTGCCGGCAGCGACATACAGACAGAAGAAACCCGCAAGCGTAACTCCCCCGGAGACCGCCAGAAGCTTCCATATATGGTTGTACCTGAAGTGACCGAACTCATGAGCGGCTACCACCTCTATCTCGCCGCGGGAAAAGCCCCGGATAAGCGTATCGGCAAGTATCACCTTGCGCGTGCGCCCGAGCCCCACCACAGCAGCATTGGCTTTTTCTGTTTTCCGGCTAAGATCTATCTGGCACACATCCACCAGGGATATACCAGTCCTCTTAGCCAGAGCCATTATCCCTTCCTTGAGACCTTCATCGTCAAGCGGCAGATATTTGAAAAATATCGGTATTAAAAGTACCGGCATCAGCCTCACCAATATTATGGAAAAGAATATCCACGCCACGGCCGCTATTAACCACCAGGTGTGGGGAAAGTTCCTGACGAAAAGGTAAAAGACCTGTATGCAAGCGGCGGATAAGACAAATGAAAGCACGGCAGATTTGGCCTCATCCGCGCCCCAGGATGTGAAGCTCTGCTTCGACAGTCCAAAACCGTGCTCCATAAAGAAAGAACTCGCCAGGTGAAGCGGAAAAGAAACGATGTACATAAACAACATGAAAACCGTCGAAAATATAAAGCATGCCAGATAAAAATTCCCAGACACGGTATAGGACATCTCCGATACCGGCCCGGAAAAAAATATCTGGAATACCGCGAGAGAAACGACGTTAATAAAAAGATCCGCGATAAAAACCCTGGTCTTTATCGCGGAATACTTTTTAGCTCTGGCATTATTGACACATTCGATCATTTTACTGCGCTCAGTCTGTAGTCTTTTCAAGCGCTGCTCTTGCCTTCTTCCTAACCTTGGATGACTCTGCTTCCATGAGAGGGCTTATGAGCTTCTGCTGCTCAGAATCGCCCATCTTCCCTATGACCTCTATAGAAGCCACCTTAACGAGCATATGCTCGTCATCCAGATGGCTTATCGCTATCTCAACGGCTTTGCTACTCTTTGTCTTCATAAGGCCCACTATCGCCAGACTGGCGACTCGCGGATCCATATTTTTAGTACCCCCCACAAGCGCTTCCTCGACTCCGGGAGCGGTCATCTTCGTTAATTCTTTCACCGCAAGCACTTTCACCTTCACTTCCGGATCCGTCATAAGCCACACCATCGCGGGCACACACTCAGCTGTATTGATCTGGGCAAACGACGTTACCAGCGCCATCCTTACGTCAGGGTCTGGATCCCTTACCATCTGCACAAGATACTGCACAGACTCTTTGGATTTCAGCTTTCCTAGCGCTTTTACGGAAAACATGCGTATACGAGGATCATAATCTCCAAGCGCGCCTATAAACAGATTTACCTCTTCCTTCGGCGCTATCGCGGCCAACGCTCTTATCGCGTTGAACCTGACCTCGGGAGAATAATCCGACAACAGCTTTTTAAGCGGCTTTATCGCCTCGGGTTTGGAACCTATGACGCTCAAAGTCCTTGCCGCCGTCTTCCTGACCCTCGCGCTGCGGTCTTTCAGCAGTTTTATCGCGGCGTCTTCGGCTGTCTTACCATCCACTGCCGCAATTATGTTAAGCGCTGCTATCCTCACTGAATCATTAGTCTTGTCCTCAAGAAGCGGCATCAAAAACGGCGTTACCTCCGAGCCATAATTTTCAAGCTGTCTCTGGGCGTCCATGGCTTTCGGTTTATTATACAATTCATTCACAAGGCGTTTGATCTTATAGTTCTTCTCCACCCATGTCTTCTCCCAGGCGGCGTCACATACTCGCGCAGAAAGGCCTAAAAGCATCACAGCTACTACAAAAATACCAACTGTCTTCTTGAGCATCTTCACTCCTTTTGTTAATGGCTTCACTTCTTGGAACTTTTTACGCGAGGTTTCGCCTTACGCGTCATTTCTTTCTTAACTTTTTTCTGGTCAGATTTTATAACGGAATCTATTTTTTCGATCCTCTTTTTATATTTATCCAAACCAGGCATGTCCAGTTTCCCTTTCATAAGTTCGGCAGCTATATATTTCCCGATCTCATGATATATCTTTTCTTTCTGCAGGTTCTTCATCTGGATATCTATCTGCGCCTGAGCTACCCTGAGCATCTTAGCGCTCTCGTCCTTTGCCACCTTAAAAGCTTTCGCCAGCTGCTTCTCCGCCTTCTTAGCGACAGGCTCCAACTTCTTCAAATTTTTACTGAGTTCGCTCTTATTAGACATTTTAGCCCCTTTCTTTTTCTGCTATCCGTAAGATATACTCTAAAAATATTCTTCTCTGCTATACCTGTATTTACAAATACCTCTCTTCGAGCTTTCGATGAACGACACCAAAACAGATATTTCTTCGGAGGTGTATTTTTCTTTTATCGCGGTGACTGCCTCCTCTTCCGGCATATCCGAAAGAAAAAGCATACCATAGGCATCCTTGACCTCGGCTATGCGTTCCCTCTTGAACCCGGCGCGCCTGAGGCCCACCAGATTTATGCCTCTTATAACGGACGGGCCCCTGACCATCATATACGGAGGGACGTCCTGGTTAACTCCCGTGAATCCGCCTATCATGGCATATCGCCCGACACGGCAGAACTGGTGAAAAACAACATTACCCGAGATGAACGCGCCTTCGGCAACCTGAACATATCCCGCGAGAAGAGCGCCGTTGGCGATTATAACATTATTTCCCACTTCGCAGTTATGGCCAAGGTGCGCCTGGACCATGATAAAATTATTGTCCCCCACTACGGTAGAAGTGCCTTCTTTGGTCCCTCGGTGTATGGTGACGTACTCGCGGATAATATTGTTTTTTCCTATCTTCGTAAAAGTCTCGGCTCCTTTGTAGGCATAATCCTGGGGCGTGTTACCTATGACCGCCCCCATATGCACTTCGGTCCCTTCTCCGATCTCGGTACCTCCGCATATATAAGCATTGGCCATAAGCTTGACATCCTTATGTATGCGCACCGCTCCCTCGATTATTACCCCCGGGCCTATCTCGGCCGAAGGATCGACTTCCGCTGACTTATCTATTATCGCGGTCGGATGTATGCTCATGCAGTCCCGCCTTTATGTTGCTCAAGCTGCTGTACCAGGTCGTTAATAACGTCGGTGATGGGACTCAGGTCGTGGTCACGGCTCATCTGAAGCCTGACGCTGTAATCTCCCTCATCTATACGCTGCAAGTCCTCCTCAAGCCTCTCAAGGGGCGCTACGAACCTGTAAGACAGCATCACCGCCCATGCCAGAAGCAGCATGAATACCACCGGCAGCCCTATCGCAAGGACGAAATTGATCTCCCGTATTACCGGAAGAAGGTCCCTCGCGATAACATCCGGCAAAGCGATCTGCTCGGCCATGACAGTAAATATGAAATAGTACAGGCATCCTCCAACAAAGACCGTGGGTATGAGCATAGAAAGGATGAGTATGAACAGGTACCTTGATTGTAATGATCTGTTTAAGTATCTGATGGCTGCTCCCTTCGTTCGTTTACTTTTACTCGCCGGACTTTTCCGGCCGTCTCTCTTTATTCTTCCGTGGTGACCCTCTTCTTCACTTCCACTTCACCCGGCATTTTTTTCTTTTTTGCCTGGACGTCTTCTTCTTTAGACCCTAGATACCCTATCGAGATATCCGTATAGAAAGCTGACGCTTCTGAGTCCGTGCTATCTGAATCCGTCATGAACGCTACGGCGGCTACATCCTTCTCTAGGTTCTCTCCAAACAGTTCCTCGAAATCCGACTTTATGTCCCGGTCCTCATGTTTCCACTCTTCCGATGGGCCGGATTCCAGCACCAATAGGCGCACGTTTTTGGTATACGGGCTTTGGGCGACGGTACCCTCCGGGATATCACGCGTCCATACGTACTGTATCGCCTTGGTGTTCAGAAAGAACTTTGACTGGAATATAACATATACCTGGGCCACAAAATCAAACTCGTCCTTGTCACCAAGATCCTCATTCCCGTAGGAAGGAAATTCACCCGCTCTCCATTTCCAACTCAGAAAAGGATCCCTCTCCCTGTTAAGCCGATGCTTGAAGTAGAGCGCCGACGCGGAATTCGCGCTTTCCGCCTTCACACCGCTCTTCCCACCATATTCTGCCGTTTCGTACCCGGTGTCGTCCTCAGCGAGATTTTTTTCTTCCCACTCTTTCAGCTGGCTTGCACTAGAAAAATCGAAATTTTTTATTATTTCTTTTTTCCCTGTCTTCTCGCCAGCCGGGCCCTTAGACGCAAACGGTATGCCTCTTATCATGAACACATACCCACCGATCGTTATAACTGCGACAGCGACTATAACGGGAACTGCTATAAAAAATATTCCCCGTAGCTTCACTGAATTATCCTATATTAAATTTTTATTTTCTCAGCCCATTCGCTGATAACGGGCATCTTCCACTTGTTGCCCATAAGGACCTGCACGATACCTATTATGGAAAGCACACCACAAGCGATCATACCTATCGTAGCTATAAACTGCCCGAGTACGGGGATGATGCCTATAATACCTATGGCTATCTCCACGATGAACAGCATAAGCCCCTGCTTGGCGTGGAACTTTACGAACTCATCCTCTTTCTTCATTAAAATAGGAATAAGGCAGAGTATCCACAAATACGCAAGAATAGCATAAACATTTTCACCCGAAACTACCTGACCTTTTTTCTCTTCTTCCATTATTCCCCCTTTGGTTGTCAGAACGGCTTATTTTGTAATAATAATAATATATTCTATAGCTTATGTGATAAAAGTCAATAGTTAGTATTAGCGTATGTGGCGTGCTCGGGGTATTCCGTATTTAGTATATAGTATTCAGTGGATTTGCGGAGAACAAAAAAAAACCCGGCTCGAATTAACGAGCCGGGTTTTTTTGTTACGATTGTATTCACTTAGAAGCTAAGTTTTACTGAACCAACAACATCGGTAGCAATACTGTCCGCTGTGCTGCCGAAAGTGTCGCCCGGGAAAAACCACGCGCTGAGCACGCCAAACTGCACGTCTTCAGTGTAATCCCAAGTCATTTTCAGGTCAACTTCCTGACCAACATACGTTGCCTCGTTCTGGTTATTCACTGTGGTATCGGTCGCAAATTCTGATGCGAGCCAGAAATTAGCATACAGCATATCCACTGTCAAGCTGTCAGTAGGCTCAATCGTACCACGCACGATGATCTGGTGCTGGTTTGTGTTGGCCGGAGAGCTATTCGTCGCTGTTGCGTACCATACATTCTGGTATTCTCTGATGGCCGTGTCAAACTTACCACGATACATCGAATCCCAACCTTTGTAGTCACCGTTTGATACCGCCTGCGTATTACCGAGGTTTGTCTCTCCCGAGTAGAATATGTACTCAAGACCGACAACAGGCCTCCACGCGAAATCATCCTGCCAGTAACGGCATTCCACTATCGCGTCTATCGCCCATGCGCTTCTAGACCTATCGTCTACCTGGTTGTTAGCACCGAGATATGAACCGACCTGGAAAGCACCTTCAAGAGCCATTGTCCAATCTTCGATCGGGTCGAAACTGCCGCGAAGACCTAGCGTGTGTACATCGCTGTTGTTGTGACCGTTTATAACGCTAACGTTCGAATTAGCAATGTTAGCAGTACCGGTGTTCTTGTTCTGCTTGTACCACCAGTAAGCTTCCGCTTCCGCATTGTAGTTGTCGAACACATAACCGACGTTAACACCATAGAGGTTTGTGTCGTCATCAGCCTGTGATGAGTTCTCAGATATCTTCGCGTAAACAGCGTCGATGGTCCACGGGTCGTAATCCAGAGTCGCCCTTACAGCATCGAAGGAATTATACGCGGTGTATTCTTTAGCGTATATCGAGTTGTACGGATCCCTCTGGTTCGCGCCAATGATGAAGCCTTTACCAAACCACAGGTCCTGACGACCGATCTTAAGTGTGAGCGGTGAGTACAGGAACTCTTTGAGTTCGATATAAGCAAGATCAACGCCTATGTTGAAAGCGTCAGCGTTGGCAGGGTTAGTAGCATTTGCCGAGAACTGATCCGGGAACGGTGTGTTCTGCGTGTTCGTGCTACCGGAAATGTTACCACTGTCAGTATAGTACGCGTCGCCCCATGCTCTCTGGTTAACCAGTCTGATTACGCCGGACACGTTGTCGGTGAGATCGGCATCGATCTGTATCTCCGTCGTGCTCTGGAGATAAGTTTCCCATGAGGTTGACCTTGAACCGTTATTCACTACTGCAGCAGTGTCCCTGTTCAGGTTGTAGTTGTTCCTCGCGAAAGCATCAACGGCTATGTCACCGCTTACTTTCACGCTCTGTGTTTCAGCATAGGCAATCGCGGACACCGCGAATACCAGAGCTATAACACACATAACTTTTAACAATTTCATTGTACCCCCTTTTAAAGGTAAAAATACATTACTTTCAATATTTGAACGAGCGGTCTCCCGCCCTTATGTTTCTATGTTAGCATCGCCTTAAGTTTGACAGATCCTAGCTTTCCATGTTATTGGTTTATTTCCTCCCCCCTTTCTTGGCCGGATTTGGAACTGCCTTGGCGGTACGTACGGATGAAAAAGAACCCCTGAAAGTACACACGCACTTTCAGTTATTATTTCTTGAAAGTATAGCATGAAAAAGTGAAGTGTCAAGGCGTAAAAAATAAATAGTTAGAGGTTAGGAGAACAGAATTTTACGTATGTTTTTCCATGAGGGATCTTTATGCTTTAAACTTGTCCACTATTGTCTCTGAATTGGAATATATTTCTTCTTTCGCGTCTTCTCTCACCCCCAGAGAAGACAATATTCCGTCTCTTTTCTCAGGAGTGAACAAGTCACCCGGCGCGTGACTGTCCGTATTGAGGACCAAATTCGCTCCGGCCTTGACGGCGGCTTCCAGTACACGCTTGTTTCCCTCTGAATGACCGGCCCGGGCGGTTATCTCCAGATAAACTCCCTTTTTAGCGGCTAAAGAGGCATCCTCATCAGAGATATTGCCCGGATGCGCCAGGATATCCACTCCCGCGGCTATAGCCGCGGCATTCGTTCCCGGGATCACCGGCTCTACCGGGGACTCACCGTGAGCAACGACCAGCTTCGCGCCGCGCGCGCGGGCATATTCGGTCATCTCAGCGAACGCTTCCAGAGGAAGATGCGTAAGCTCAACACCGGGTATTATTATAATATCCCAGTACTTATTAAGCATCTCCGCGACTTTGACTAGCCCCGGAAGGATAATGTCTATGTTGGAAGCGTCGGCATGGTCGGTAATAGCTATAGCACTGTACCCATTGACCTGAGCACGCCGTACAAGCTCAGTCGGGATAAGAACACCGTCGCTCAAAATTGAATGTGTATGAAGATCTATCATTATTGCCTCCTGTTAAAGATAAGTATAGCAGTAACTCGCGCAAATGCAACGAGTATCAGCGCAGAGCGTTTAGTAGCTTGCTCAATTGCAATGAGCATTGATTTCAGATTGCAGATAGTAGATTTCAGATATCTGACATCTGGAATCTGTCATCTGACATCAAGTTGCAGTCTCCCCGCCCCTGAGCTCCTTCATCCAAGAATTACACGCCGCGGAAAAGCGCGCCAGCTCAAGCTTTTCGGGCAATGTATATTCTTTCATTATTCTGGTTATATCCTCATGCCTGGTTGAGGCGGTATCATGGACTATCTCCTCCAGGGACTTAACGGCAAGTACGGTATCGGCGAAACCGTTCCATTTTTCATTAACCGGAAACCCTGACTCTTTTAGACCCGTATCCCACGTAGCATCTACAAGTACCCATTTACCGTCCAGCATGACCCGGCAGGCCAGGTGATACGTGTCCGGTATTACCGAAGCCAGTGCCCGTACTTCCTTAGGGCTCTCGACGTCCATATCATCCCACCGGAAACGGAAAGTCAAATATTTCACTTCTATCTCCAGCAGCCCGAACATCTCTCCCAGAAGATAATGTTTAGGAGTACATGACCCGTCACATTGTTCAAGCATTTTCGTCGGCCCCTTTTCCAGATCAAAAAGCGCCGGATCCATATAATAAAGAATATCACGTATATGGTCGAATACGCTTATCCGCGCGTCTTCCGCCGATAGCCCCTTCGTCCATTCGTCGAATTTGCTCTGTATAATATTAGAAGTCATAATAATCAGCTTATTGGATTTCAGATTACAGATTGTAGATTTCAGATATCTGCCATCTGACATCTGTCATCTGCAATCTACAGCGAGCTTCTGTTCACAGTTCACCGCTTTTACTTCCCCGTCAGATCCCTCGACTCGCTTCGCTCCTGGTTTTCCCTTTTCCTTTTACCTTTTTCCTTTTTACTCTCTTCTCCATTCCCTATTCCCAATTCCCTATTCCCCGCTTTTACTTCCCCGTCAGATCCCTCGACTCGTTTCACTCGCTCAGGATGACACAGGATTTTGCATTTTTGTCATTCCGAGCGAAGGGCCCGACAAGTCCGCCGGCTTGTCCGCCAAAGCCTTGGCGAAGGTGGAAGCCTTGGCGACAAAGTCCGCCATAGCCAGATAAAACCTGAACAGCTTGGCGAAGGCGGAAGGCGGAAGGGCACGAAGTCGAGGAATCTAGACAAGCTCTGCGCTTAAAATCGTCCCCAATCCCCTTATATCCCGATACCCGGGACTCGATACCCGGTACCAGATCAGCTATTCCCTAATTTCCCCTCCCAGAGAAAAACCTTATCCTTCGCTTTCACCTTAAATGGCAGCTTTATCCCCACTGAACTCCCCTTTTCGCCGACTTCTACGTCTTCATGCTCCACCTGCATCTCATTTACGGTGACAAAAAGCGCCGGAGTCTTTTTCCCGGAGAACAAAAGCGTCTGCCCCTTAGCTAAAGAACTGGTCTGTAGCTTTATTTCCGCTACATTGATGTTATCGTAGAATTTCGTTACTTCTCCGAGATAGATCTTTTTATATTCCCCCTGGGAAACGCCCCCTAAGTCGTCAGGCCTGCCGAAATAGAACCCTGTAGAGAACCCTCTGTTGAAAGATGCTTTCAGCCTCCCCAATAATTTCTTTTTCAGCCCCTCGTCAAACCTGTCGTCGAAAAAAGCGTCGATGGCTTCCCTATACGCTGACGTCACTGTCTTAACGTATTCGGGCGGTCTCATCCGGCCTTCGATCTTGAAAGACCCTATACCGGCGGCTATAAGCCGGTCGATGTATTCTATAGTACAAAGGTCCCGCGGGCTCAGTATATAATCCTTACCGAGAACATAGCTGCACTCTTCTTCGGTCTCCGCGGTCTCGTCCCTTATCGTGAACTCACGCCTGCACGGCTGGAGACAGTCGCCCCTGTTGGCCGACCTCCCGAACGATTCCTGTGAAAGAAAACACCTTCCGGACAAACTCACGCACATGGCCCCGTGAATAAAAGTCTCTATCTCGCAATCCACATCGTTCTCTTTTATCTTTTTCGATATATTCCCTATATCCGTAAGAGCGCATTCCCTGGCCAGGACCACGCGCCTTGCCCCCATGGAGGCAAAATGTTTTACCGCCTCAAAATTGGCGGCGCTGGCCTGTGTCGAAAGATGTATCTTTAATCCCAGCTCTTTCGCCATCGCGAAAACCGCCATATCCCACAATATCAGGGCATCGACTCCCGCTTCCGAGGCATGGGTAAGGATCTGCCTGACCTTGTCTATCTCGTTGTCATACACTATGACATTGAGGGCAAGGTATCCCTTTTTGCCTTCGGTATGCAGAAGATCCATCACTTTTTTCATTTCAAGAATGTCAAAATTTTTCGCGGCGTGGCGCATGTTCATGCCCTTAACACCGAAATAAACGGCATCGGCGCCGGCAGTCAAAGCGCTGTTCAGGGAGCTCCAATCCCCCGCGGGAGCTAATAGTTCGGGTTTTCTAAGATCGTCGGAGAACATTTTCCTCAAAATTTGTATCCAAGGCTGAGCCCGATAAGGTGCGCGTACGCATCCTTGAACTCAGACTGATAAGTGGTTTGCGGCGATCCGGCAACGGTAGCGTCGCTTACCAAAATATTGCCGTCCCTCGCTGCTGATATGAGATATGTGTAACTGGCATCCAGGCACCAGTTGTCGTTATGGAACCCCAGGCCACCCGCGAACCACTGCCTGTCGCCGGTAGGAAGCGAATACGCGAGCTGCTCGTCTCTCTGCGGCGAGAAGTCGTACGCGTAACCAAGCCTTGCGTCCAGCCAGTCGGTAAGGCCGTATTCCAGACCGATATTGAACTGCCATACATCTTTCCAGTCCTTCACCGCGACATCCGTGGCGTCGACAGAACTGTCGTACGGCTGTTTATTATAAATGACTTTAAACTCTTTATAACTGCTCCACCCAGTCCAGGTGGCGTCAAATTCCACTACAAAATTCTCTATCGGTTTAAGCGCTATCCCTCCGGTGAAGGACTGCGGAAGCATCAGGTTGCCGTGCGCGTCTGAGTCCTCATAAATACCGGCAGCGTTAGCGGCAGGCTTGCCGACCTTGTCATACTTGGCGCTACCCTTTAAAACGTGTTTTATCTGGCTGCGCCAAATAAACCCCATCGAAAGCCAGTCGACCGGTTCGTAAAGAACGCTGGCATTCCCTCCGAAACCCATTGAGGACGCCTTAAGCCGTGCGGGGATGTCCTCAGACGCCGCTACCAGCGGGAACAGCGTCCTCGCGAGCGCTCTCTGTTCGAACTGGAGATACATTATCTCTATACCGGCGCCGAAGGAAAGCCCGTCCATTATTTTTACGGCGACGGAAGGAGTGAACGAAACGCTGCTTATCGACGCGTAATATTCACTGTACCTGCCGGGCCAGTTATTCGCGTATTTTGTAGAGAGCCCGAAACGTGAGTATATTCCCATCCCCAGTGCGAAACGGTCACCCAGCTTCTGGGTCGCGTAAAAATACGGCGGCAGCCCCGCCTCCGGCCTGTTCTCTATCGGCTCAAAACTCTGGTTATTCGTAGTTATTCCTACCTTGCCTCGCGGATAGATAAAAGTGGCTCCTGCCATCACCTGCGTACCCTCAAGGTTGACCATCCCAGCGGGATTGTTTGCCACTGTCGATGGAGAATCCCCCCTGGCGACCACAGCATTGACCTGGGCGTTCCCGGAAGCGCTCCACTCGTATAAAGCGAACCCTGCCGCCCACACACTTGAGGAACACGCGACCGTCATCAAAAATACACACGATATTACCTTGAGGCTTCTCTTCGCCACTTTACCTTCCAATAATCGTCATATTGTTATTATTACGTTTGGTATAGTATACCTGCGGTGTAATATCAAGGCAAGTTTACAGGAAAAACCATCGGAAGACTCGGGAACGTTGTTCAAACCGACAAGACAAGAGCTTCTTTATCTTTCTTCGGCAATGTCTTTATCTCGGCCTCTCTCTTGAGCGCGGAAGACCTGTCCGGGAAGGTCTCTGAATACGCCAGCTTCACAGGCCGCCTACCGCGGACACACGCGCTACCCTTTTTAGAAGTATTGTGCTCGTCTATGCGCCGAGCGATATCGGTAGTGATACCGGTGTACAGCGTATCGTCAGAACAGCGAAGTATGTAGAGGTACCAAGTGGAACTCATGATCATCCTGCTCGCAAAGTTGATAAGACAAATCCAAAATCCTAAGCCCAAAACCCAAAATAACCCCTAAATCCTAAATCTAAAAGAAACGCTACTTTTGGGTTTTGTCATTTGGATTTGAAAGAGCACGCCAAATACTCATCCTCTGCAGCGATTAATACTCCAGAGGAAAAGTTCGAAAAACGACATGTATGTGAAGGTATCCCTGAAAAGGCCGTGTGAGCGTTCCATCGAAGTGGCGAATCCCTGTCTGAACTTCTCGCAGTTCTCAGTCCTGAGAACTGACTCGTCCAAGTAGAACAACAGGTCTTTATCGTCTTTTACATGCTGTTTCAGGAAAGCGTGTACGGCTTTTATATCCTCGGGTGCCGCTTCGTACCTGTACTGGCCGAGTATATTCTGTTTCCAGGAAGACGTGACGTCTTTTCTTTTTACCTGTTCGAGGGCATACTTGAACCCCAGACATCGGCCGAGATAATAAGACTGTTCCGCGGTATTCTCATCGTCCCTGCCGAGATCGTCATACCGGCCCCTGGCGTCGACCAAATATTTATTAAGCCGCTGAAGTATCCTTTTTATTCTTATACCGTCCGGGAAAGCCATATAAACTCCTGGGAATTAAGACAACCACCTCTTACCGATAAACTGCTGCCACTTCGCCTTTTTGCTTCTTGAAGGCACGTACCTGTTCCGCCATTTCCATACGCCATAGATAATACCGCCCACTACAGACGACGCCATACATACATATCCGACAAAACGCATCTCAGCGCTGAGCAGAAATAAGCCCGCAATATATACCGCGACAAGAACGAACGGAAGAATTGAAAGGTAAGCAATTTTTTTATGTTTTGACATATTGTCTCTATAGCGTGGTGAACATTGGAGCATTGGAACATTGGACCGCAGTAGAACCTGGTACCCCAGTTTTAATGCTCTAATGCTCTATTGTTCTACTGCTCTGTTTTTTTTGCGAAGCCAAAAAAAACTGGCGTCCCCGAGAGGAAGTCCAGTCCCGAGCCATGCGAGCGGCGCAGGATCCCTATCGGGCCGAACATCTTACATAGTTGAGTCCCCGAGAGGAAAACAAGACGCGAACCACGTGAGCGGCTTGGATCCCTATCGGGACAGAGATCTAAAAGTCTCGGAGGGTTAAAAATTCATTTTTAAACCCGAAGGGGCTTTTCGATCTCGCCAAATCATTTATGATTTGGCTGGCCATTTTTCAGTCCTCACCTACTACTTGTAGGAAAATGGCGTCCCCGAGAGGATTCGAACCTCTGACCTACGGCTTAGGAGGCAGTCGCTCTATCCAGCTGAGCTACGGGGACGCAAATTAAAGATCTCTCGCTTCGCTCCTCTCAGGTTCAGTGAACCTTCGAGGACTTCGTCGAGATAAATTCGGCTGTATAACTTACGTTCGTTTCGCTCCGTAAGTTATAGCCTCATTTAGCTACGGGGACGCAAATGAGTAAATAATTTACGCGACCGAAGGAAGTGTAAATTGTATTGCGAATTTGTCCGCCATAGCTTTAGCAACAGCGAACATCACTACTCTGCTATTAAAGATCTTGCTCAATCGAAAAACATTTTATCATTCTACCGCGGGAAATACAAGAGCTAGAATCAGGGCATTAGGGAATCAGGATATTGGGGACTAGGATATCGGGGCATCAGGAAATCAGGGAAAGGTATACGCTTGAACCGGGTTAAGCCTACGAAGTAGTGACAACCCGGTTCACCCTAAATTTGTTCGGGGACACCTTTAATCTTAAAAAAGGGGACACTTGTAGCTTTAATTTCAAAAACGGTACAAAAAGGGGACTATCTGGGGTATTTAGGCGGTCGGGGACAGGTCTAGCTTTAAATCGACAAATGTCCCTGAATATGGTGGCCAGAGATCTAGCTGCTCGTATGGGCAGGACATCAGGGAATCTGGGGATCAGGAACTAGGTTATTGGGATATCAGGGACGGGAATATAAATCCAAAATCCTAAGCCCAAAATCCAAAAGAATCATTAAAATCCAAAATCCTAAAAGAACGCTACTTTTGAGTTTTGTCATTTAGATTTCATTTGTCATTTGGATTTTGACATTTGGATTTGATCTGATGGGTGGTCCGTTATCGGCGAGCAGAAGCTCTACTCCGAAACAACCGCCAAAATATCGAGGGCTTTTGAGCAATCGTCTTTCCTTACTGCAAAATCTTCTTCCGGCATGTTATCAAAATACCGCTTCACCGGATTAAGTGCGTCGGGAAAATGCTTAAAGATCCCGCTTTTTTTGAACATCATGACAAAATTCTGGCGCGGCGAATAGTTCACGCCAAATATTTCGACATCGGCGAATGCCATGGTCAAGAGTTCCCTGAATTCGGCCGGCGTAAATTCCAGATCATGGTGAGGGTTCTTTTCATACTTCGCGCCCTTGTTCTTTCTCAACCTTTCCAGGTTCGGCGTCGTGAGAACAAACTTACCCGTCCCCTTCAGGACTCTTTTGACATTTTCAAAAAAAACAGGATGAAGCTGTCTGGGGATATGTTCGACAAGCTGGAAAGCAATGACTACGTCGAATGTGTTTTCTTCAAATTTCAGATCACACGCGTCCATTGCCTGAAAATCAAGATTAGACGCGTTCCACTTCGCGTTGGCCGCGTCTACGTTCTTTTGAAAAAGATCCACGGCAATCACCTCTTGAGCGAACCCGGAAATGTAGTTGCTGCCGTAACCGTCACCAAACCCTATTTCAAGGATCTTTTTGCCTTCGACGATACTCCTGGCGAATCTGTACGCCGCGAAATGTTTGAGAAAAAAAGGTCTCTCAAATACCTCAGGCGCGATACCGCCGTGTTCTTCTACAACAAAATCCATATATTCTCCGCGCCTTAAATAAGCCGCTGTTTTACCTCATTTAAAATAGCTCACTGGTCACAGCTGACATCAGGAATTGGAAACCAGGTTTGGTCTATGGTTTAAAATTTTGGCTACTGGTATGGTAAATAGTCTGTGGTTTCAGGGCCAACGAAGGCTATCTGGATACCAAGAGATCCTGAAAAGGTAAGCAAACTGGTTTCGTCCCTGATATCCCAATACCCCGATGCCCTAGTTCCTAATAACCCGACAACCTGATGTCCTGTATTCAAAGACCATACCAGCTTCTAAAACTACAACTATTGACTAAAACAAGATGCCAGATTCGCCCTCCCTAGATCCTGTGTCTAGAGTTGTTGCCTCTGGGGGATCTTTTCTTTTTGGACTGTTTTGCCAGACGCGCCTGCGCGTCTTCTTCCTGCTCTTCCATCATTTTCCTGAGCTTCTGCATGCAGGCGGCCTCTATCTGGCGAACCCTTTCACGGGTGATACCAAAATGTTTCGCCGTGTCCCGCAGCGTATTCGAAACACCGTCTTTACCAAGGCCGAACCTTAGCGTGAGTATCTTTCTCTCCCGGTCGGTCATCTTATCGAGAAGCCCTTCTATCCTTTCGTGCAAAAGGAACTTGGAAAGCTCGTCTACCGAGTTGACGATATTCTCGTCTTCGATAAGGTCCATGAACTCCGAATCGCCGGACTCCCCTATCGGCGCGTTCAGGCTGGCGATATTCGACGCCATGCGGTTAAGCTGCCTTACCCTGGCCACGGGAAGTTTCATCTTCTTGGCTATCTCGTTCATCTGGGGAGTCTTATGAAGTTTTTGGGAAAGATGTTTTTTGACCTTCTGGAACCTCATGAGCATTTCCATAACATACACCGGTATGCGCACTGTCTTGCCCTGGTTAGCTACGGCTCTTGTGATGAACTGCTTTATCCACCATGCCGCGTAAGTGCTGAACCGGTATCCCTTGTCCGGATCGTATTTAGTGACGGCTTTCATCAACCCCAGGTTACCCTCTTCTATCAGGTCAAGCATGGGCACGCCAAGATAGCTGTACTTTTTGGCTATATTGATGACAAGCCTCAGGTTGCTTTTTATCATTTTCTGGCGAGCCCGCTTGTTCCCCTTGCGGACCTTCATGGCCAGCTCCTTCTCGTCTTCGGGAGAAAGAAGGGGCAAGTCGCGTATATCCTTGAGATAAAGTTTTATAGCATCCATAATTTTTAGGTCTTCGGGGTTAGGTCTTGGGGGTTAGGCCTCAAATCCGGGCTCACAATGAACCCAAAACCTAAGACCCAACACCCAGCACCAGTTTTTATCCATCTATCCCGGCCTGCGCCGCAGCGAGTTTCGCTATCGGTACGCGGAACGGTGAACAGCTTACGTAGTTGAGTCCGGCTTTAACAAAAAACTTCACCGAATCCGGATCTCCGCCATGCTCTCCGCAAACACCACATTTAAGGTTCTTGCGGGTCTGACGGCCTCTGTCCACGCCGCACTGCACCAGCTGGCCCACGCCTTCCTGGTCGATAGACGCGAACGGATCAACCTTAAGCACTTTCGACTCGAGGTATTCCGGAAGGAAAGACCCGATATCGTCACGGCTGTAGCCGAACGTCATCTGAGTAAGATCGTTCGTACCGAAAGAGAAGAACTCCGCTTTCTCTGCTACCGTATCGGCGACCAGAGTAGCGCGGGGTATCTCCATCATCGTACCTACCAGGTACTTGACTTTAGATTTCCTGGCCTTGATTATAGCGTCGGCCACTTCACGGGTGATGTTCTCCAAGATATCATATTCCTCTTTTGTACCGATAAGCGGTATCATGATCTCAGGAAGCACTTTCACGCCTTTCTTGGCCACGTTGCACGCCGCCTCTATTATAGCCGTTACCTGCATCCTGCAGATCTCCGGATAAGTGATCGAAAGGCGGCAGCCCCTGTGCCCGAGCATGGGATTCATCTCATGCAGCGCGGCTACTTTCGCTTTCACTATAGCCGAAGTGGTCTTCAGCCTCTTTGCCATCTTCTTCTGTCCGTCAGCGTCGTTCGGAAGGAACTCATGAAGCGGCGGATCCAAGAGACGGATGGTAACAGGAAACCCGCTCATCGCCTTGAATATACCTTCAAAATCCTTCCTCTGGTACGGAAGAAGTTTTTTCAGCGCTTTTTCACGGCCCGCCTGGTCCTCGGCGAGGATCATCTCGCGGATAGCCCATATCCTGTCGCCTTCGAAGAACATGTGCTCAGTACGCGTAAGTCCTATACCCTCGGCACCGAACAGGACAGCGTTAGACGCGTCTTTCGGAGTATCGGCATTGGTCCTTACTTTGATCTTCCTGTATTTGTCGGACCATTTCATGACGTCCTTGAACATCTTGCAGATAGGATTTTTAAGAGCTGCCTTATTGCCATGTATTATCCCCAGAACTACAGGAGACGCGGACGTGGCTACCTCGCCGGTGATGATCTCACCGGTGGTACCGTCTATAGAGATCACCTCGTGGTTCTTAATCGTCTTCGAACCGACCTTGATCTGCTTTTTGTTATAGTCGATGTTAAGCGCTCCGCAACCGACAACACAGCATTTCCCCCAACCGCGGGCTACAACTGCCGCGTGCGAGGTCATACCTCCGGTAGAAGTAAGAATGGCTTCCGCCGCCCACATACCGCTTACGTCTTCGGGAGACGTCTCTTTCCTGACAAGGATGACCTTTTTCCCGGAAGCCGCCACCTTTTCCGCGTCCTCAGCGGTAAAGCAGACCTGGCCGTATGCCGCTCCGGGTCCGGCTGGCAGCCCTTTAGCTACTGCCTTCTTCGCGGCTATCGCGGCCGCTTTGTCTTTAAGATCGAATATCGGGAAAAGAAGCTGATTAAGATGGTCGCCTTCTATCCTCTGGATAGCTGTCTTGTCGTTTATCAGCTTTTCTTTCACCATATCAACGGCGATCTTCACAGCGGCCAAACCGGTCCTTTTTCCCGTTCTGGTCTGGAGCATGAAAAGTTTGCCTTCCTGTATGGTAAACTCGACGTCCTGCATATCTTTGTAATGCTTCTCAAGCTTGTGGCGTATGCCATCGAGCTGCTTGTATATCTTCGGCATCTTCTTCCTCAGTGTCGCCAGGGGAAGCGGCGTCCTGATGCCAGCTACAACATCTTCACCCTGTGCGTTGATAAGATATTCGCCGTAGAACTCGTTGGTCCCGTCCGCGGGGTTCCTGGTAAAAGCTACGCCCGTACCGGAAGAGTCTCCCATGTTGCCGAAAGCCATCGCCTGTACGTTCACGGCCGTACCTTTCAGGCCGGAAAGTTTGTTGATGCGGCGGTATGCTACCGCTCTCGGGATGTTCCATGACTTGATAACGGCATCGACAGCGTAACCGAGCTGTGTGCGGGCGTCCGTCGGGAAGTTCTTACCAACGAACTTCTTGTATACTTTCTTATACGCCGCGACGACCTCTTTGAGCTCTTTCACTGTGAGGTCCGTGTCGAGTTTCCTTTTGTACTTCTTCTTTATCCTCGAGAGTTCTTCCTCGAAATATTCATGGTCGACACCCATACATACGTCGCCGAACATGTTTATGAACCGGCGGTATGAATCCCAGCCCATTCTCTCATTTTTAGTCTTGGCTATAAGGCCTTCGACTACCTCGTCGTTTATGCCAAGATTGAGGACTGTGTCCATCATGCCGGGCATAGATACTGCCGCGCCGGAACGCACCGACACCAGAAGAGGCGATTTCGGGTCGCCGAGTTTCGCGCCCATCTCCTTCTCGAGTTTCTTGATATTAGCGTCGATCTGCTTCGCCAGCTCGGAAGGTTTCTTATTTCCGTGCGTGTAGAAATGGTCGCAGACGTCAGTTGAAATAGTAAATCCCGGGGGTACCGGAACGCCTATACTTGCCATCTCGGCCAGGTTAGCGCCCTTTCCGCCCAGAAGCTCTTTCATAGAAGCTTTACCTTCAGATTTTCCTTTTCCGAAAAAGTAAACGTATTTCTTTCCTTTTGTGGTTTTCTTCGCCATCTTTTTCTTTCTCCTTCTTGGGTTCGCGATCCACTACGCTCCGGTTCGGAGGAACGGGTTAATCGCAGTTTAGGTTCTCTTTAAAATATTCTTTCAGCCTGGAGACGTCCATTCGCTCCTGCTCCATTGTGTCCCTGTGCCTTATCGTTACCTTATTGTCGGTAAGCGAATCGACGTCTACCGTAAGACAGTAAGGCGTGCCTATTTCGTCCTGGCGACGGTAAAGCTTACCGATAGCCGCCGTGTCGTCATACACGACCCTGTAGTTCCCGCTGACGTCGTCACGGATCTTTCTGGCCATCTCAACTATTTCAGGCCTATTCTTTAAAAGCGGCAGTACCGCTATTTTTATCGGCGCCAGTCGCTTGTCAATGGACAGGTACACGCGCGGTCGTTCGTTGACGGTCTCTTTTCTGTAAGCGTCCACAAGAAAAGCAAGCACCGCCCTGTCCACTCCGCCGGAAGGCTCTATGACATAAGGTGTATAATGCTTCTCTTCGGCCGCGTCAAAATATGTAAGCTCATGCCCGCTTATCTCGGAATGCTTTTTAAGATCGAAATCCGTCCTGTTGGCTATGCCCTCAAGCTCGGACCATCCCATCGGAAAAAGGTATTCGACGTCATGGCAACGTTTGGAATAGTGCGCCAGCTCATCTTTAGCGTGCTCCCTCAGACGGAGGTTCTCTTCACGAATACCCAGAGAATGATACCATGCCTTGCGGGCTTCTACCCAGTACTCGTACCACTCGTCGTCTTCCCCGGGTTTGACGAAAAACTCCAGCTCCATCTGTTCGAACTCCCTGCTGCGAAACGTGAAGTTACCCGTAGTTATCTCGTTGCGGAACGATTTGCCTATCTGGGCAACACCGAACGGCAGCTTGCGGCGGCTCGAGGTCAGTATGTTCGCGAAATTCACGAATATCCCCTGCGCGGTCTCCGGTCTGAGATACACGTCCTGCGCGCTGCCTTCTACGGAGCCCACCTGGGTCTTGAACATAAGGTTAAAACTTTTCGGATCGGTCAGTTCTCCGCCGCATTCCGGACAACGGTCACCCTCGAGCTTGTCTATACGAAACCTTTTTCTGCAGCCGCGACAGTCGACCATCATGTCGGCAAAAGACGCGACATGCCCCGACGCTTTCCAGGTCTGGGGATTCATCAGGATAGCGGCATCAAGCCCTTCGACGTCACTGCGATCATAGACCATGCTCTTCCACCACTGGTCCTTGACGTTCCTCTTGAGTTCCACCCCGAGAGGCCCGTAGTCCCACACGCTGCCTATACCGCCGTAAATCTCGCTGTCCTGGAATATAAAACCGCGCCTCTTGCAGAGGTTGGCAATATCCTTAAGGCCAACGTTAACTACTTCCGCCTGCTTAACCTTGTTCTTCTTGTCTTCTTTTTTTCCCATTTTCTCCCTATCTATCTAAAATCTGTCATCTATAATCTGACATCTATGTTCTTACCACTCCCGTCTTCTCCAGCTTCTCAAGAAAACCCAATGACTTCATCGGTCTACCAATATGATATCTTAAAAAACTCTTTAGTGCCGCTTCCGCCTGAGCGCCTACTTCTTTAGACACTTTTATATGCGATGTGCGGCTTAGATCACTTTCTATTATCTTTCGCAGAAAATTGACCACTCCGGCGGAGACTTTCACCGCGGTTCTGTCTCTGCCCGCGCAGCCGGGGCATACAACACCGCCGCTCGCCGCGCTAAAAAGCTGTTCCCCTTCGAGAGGAACGGCGCATACCGTGCACCCTTCGAGCTGGGGTTCCATCCCCAGTGCCGACAAGATCTTGATCTCAAATATCCTGCTTACCCTTTTCGCGCTGGATGTTCCGCTGAGCATTCGGAGGCTTTCGAGAAGAACGTTGTAAACTTCTTCGTTCACATCGTAATCCTCAGTGACTACGTCTATTAATTCTATAAAATAATTGGCGTATGTCAACCTTTCAATTTCTTTTTTCGCGCCTTGAAAGGATTCCAGGGTCTCACACTGCGTGATAAGATCCAGCGGTTTTTTCTTTTTTTTGTAAAAGAGCAGTGAACATCTTGTAAAAAGCTCGTAATTACCCGCGAACTGGGGATACGGCGCCCTTACTCCCTTAATAACGCCCCGCACCTTACCGAACTCCCTTGTGTACACCACCAGCACGTAGCTGGTCTCTCTCAAATAGAACCTTCTTAAAATGATCCCTTCAGCTGAGTGGGCTGCCATTTTTATTCCACCGTGTCCGGCGTTTCATCATCCCGCGAAGATCCGGACAGCGACGGTAATACCGACCCGCCGGATATTATAAGTTTCATGCCGTCCTCGACGCTCATCTTCATGAACTGTATGCTATCTTTGGGGACCACCAGAAAAAACCCGCTCGTCGGATTCGGCGTCGTCGGGACGAAGACATTTATGCATTCCGAACCGGTGGCGTTTTTCAGTTCCCCTTTAGTAATGCCTGTAGTGAACCCCAGCGTATAGATCCCCTTGCGCGGGTACTCCAGAAGTACCACCTGCTTAAATATAGTCTTCCCGTGCCGCAGCATCGTCGAAAATATCTGCTTTGACGCGTTGTATATCCTCCCCATTATCGGGACCTTAAGCAGGATCTTTTCCCCGAGAGAGAATGTGCGGTTAATGACCAGGATCTTGGCGCCCCATCCTATCGCCGCTACCGCCAGCATGACACTGAAAAACACGATGACTTTCGCCAAATACACGTGGTTTTCCCCAGCCACCGGCGCGAAAAGCTTTACCAGAGGGCTCAGTATCGCGTCGTTCAGTTTTATTACCAGGAACCTTATAAGAACGACCGTGACCGTTATTGGCAGAAGAAGGACTATCCCGTTAAAAAAATTCACGAATACCCTATTACCTAAACTTCGCATGACCACCTCTGTTTTTTAAAGCCAAAAAACTACATAAGTACCTGAAACATAAGAAGCGATATTAGAGCTCCCAGAACGCTTCCCGCTATGACCTCCCACAGCGTATGTATTCCGTTGCCTACCCGGCTTTTCGCTATGAGTAGCGCCAGCAGGAACACAAGTATGCTTACAAGAGCGTTCGCCGTCAGCACCGTTACCGCTATCCATACCGCGAATGCCACCGCCGAATGCCCGCTCGGCATACCTCCGCGCAAAAGACGCTCTTCCCGCCGTATGATCTTTATCGCCAGGACCAGTCCCACCACTACCAAAAACGTAATAAACGTCACATGCCACGGGGACTGTTTTATCCTCATGAATATCCCGCCCAGCTGGCCTCCCGCGCGTTTTACTATCAGGATGTACCCTACTATCACCGCGTTGACAGAACTGACGAACACCGCACCGGCTGCTATGTCCTTGCTGATCTTGGCCAGCGGATTATAGTCACTGCTGATAAGGTCTATGGCGTGCTCTATCGCCGTATTGAACATCTCGGCGACCAGGACGAACATTACCGCGAAACACAGGAACATGAACTCCATAAAATTGAAATTAAAATATATTCCGGCTATCAGGACAAGAAACCCCACCAGAAAATGGACACGCATGTTCCTTTCCGATTTGAGAGCGTGTACTATACCCTCAAGAGCGGCATTGACGCTATGGCCGAATCCTTCGTTATAAAAATTTTCTGACTTTTTTTGCAAGTCCCTCCTCTTTCGCGCGCATCACTTTTCTAGTTTTCTCCGACGTGTCGTCATAACCGTCAAGATGCAGGATGCCGTGTATTACATAAAGCACCGTCTCCTCTGTGAACGTCGCACCGTAAACCCGGGCGTTACTCGCCGCTTTGTCGGTACATATCGCGATGTCTCCGTCGAACCGGCTCTTATTCTTCTCCGGAGAAAAAGCCAGGACATCGGTCGAATTATCCCGGCCGGTGTATCTCCGGTTCAGCGCGCGCATCTTCTGGCTGCTGAAAAACACTATATTAACCTCGCCGTCCTTCTTCTTTAATACCTTGAAGACTTCGGCAGCAACCTTCCCTACCTTTGAAAGATCAATTCTTCTTTTTTTGTTTAGGTTTTCGCTGTTTACCGTTATCGTCATTTTTAGGCGTCTCTTCAGAGTTTTTGTCCGTTTCTTCGGGATAATCAAGCCTCGTGTGAAAGGTCCCCATGAGCACCCTCACAAAACTGTCCGCGATATCATGCATGTCCCTGAGCGTAAGATCGCACCCATCCAGCTGGGCGTCTATGAACTTGTTGTTGACTATTTTCTTTACCAGATTCCGTATGCTTGCCGGCGTCGGCTCATTAAGCGTCCGGCTTGAAGCCTCGACCGAATCGGCCAGAAGTATTATCGCGCTTTCCTTGGTCTGCGGTTTCGGCCCTGGGTACCTGAAGTTCTCCTCGTCAATAACCGTGCCGTTTTCGGACTTTTCAAGCGCCTTCTGGTAAAAATACGATATGCGGCTATCGCCGTGATGCTGTGTTATAAAATCCACTATTTTGTTGTTAAGCTTGTACTGCTTCGCCATCTCCACACCGTCCTTGACGTGCTTGCCTATGATAAGGGCGCTCATCGAAGGCGTAAGCGTCGCGTGCCGGGATCCCACGCCCATCTCGTTCTCACTAAAATATTCGGCCTTGGGTATCTTCCCTATATCGTGGTAATACGCTCCCACCCTGGCCAGAAGGCTGTTAGCGCCTATTGAATCACAGGCAGCTTCCGCCAGGTTCCCGACCATAATGCTGTGATGATACGTGCCAGGCGCCTCTATCGCGAGTTTCTTAAGAAGCGGATGGTTAAGGTCCGACAGCTCCAACAGGCTTATGTTAGTGGGCACTTTAAAGAGATATTCGAACACCGGCAAAAGCCCCATGACGATGAACCCTGAGAGTATACCGCTGGCTATTCCCCACGCGCCATCCTTCACAAAGAAATCCATCTGCATACCGTTCACAAGGCCAATACACACTATCGCGAGGCATTTCGCTACTCCCGCGAGAAGTCCCGCCCACAATATCCTCGCCCGCCGGCGGGCACCTTTGACCGCGAACATACCGACGGTGCTTCCGACCAGAAGCACAAGCGTTATGTCCGGTATCTTGCCCCCGAAGATGAGTGAAAGAAAAACACTCATCAGGACAACTATCAGGAACGCCGTATTAAAGCTCACCAGAAGCGTTATCAGCATGCCTATACCGGCCATCGGTATAAAATAGCTGGGCTGCGGGGAGTTAAGAACGACATCCGCTATGATCAGCATGAAAAGCATATTTATCAGTACTATCGCTATATTTTTTGTCTCGGACAGAAAATCGACTTTCTGGGAGAAGGTCGTGTATATCACCGCGACCATGCTCAGCAAAAGGAATAAAAGAAGCACTCCCAGAAGAAATGTAGGACGCGTGTCCTGACGGAACAGGCTCCTGAGCTGCGCTATCTGGGTGATGTTTCGGCCGTCCACCCTCATTCCCTTTTCCACTATAAGCTCGTTCTTTTTCACTTTCCAGCTGCGCGCCACCGACTTGACGCTTTCGAGGGCTTCTTTTTTATAGGCTTCGGTCTTCTTATCATCCAGTTTCACGTTGGGTACCACGTAGCCGCTTATGACCGACGCGAGAGCCTGCCTCGTCCTTCTGTCCCCGCCCACAACCTGGTCGTTGACGTATTCTTCGACGGTCCTAGTGACCTTACCTTTATCAAGAAGGTCTTCCGGGCGGCGTTCAACTTCGATGTCGGCTTCGATGTCGGCTATCGCGACCTTTTCGGTATTCTTCCCCTTCAGATAGATAAGATCGTCTTCGTGTATATACCCTAGCAGGAACACGTTTCTCAATACATTATGTGATACTTCTTTAAGCTTTTCAGTATCGGGATATTCAACAAGGCTCCTCAGGTTCCTGTCGGAGAATTCCACGTCTACACTCTCACGCAGGAACTTTACCTGCTCAGACACGGGTATCTCCTGCGCTCTCTCCTGGGAAAGAGCGGCGAAAAAGTCGTCTATCCCGGAAGTGGCCTTCTCTTCGGCACTTACATCCCGCTGCGCCCAGAACGGCACGGCTCCCACCGAAGTTTCCTTAGCTTTTTGGGTGCTTTCCTCGTCGACACCCCAGAAATAAGTAAAGTCGTACGGAGCATACACGTTCTTAAGCGATACGTCGCCTTCGTGTATGTTTACCTGAAACAGCGCCGGGCCCAAAAAGAGGACGCCAAGTACCGTCATAAAAAAAACAAGTACCATGAGTATGGATATGGTCTCTTTTTTTACGGCTATCTTTTTAAACGCGGATATCTTAGATTTCTGCATTTTCTGTCTCTGCTTCTTTTCTGTAGACTTCGATTATTTCCTGAACAAGTTCATGCCTGACCACGTCCTTGCCCTTCAGCGTCACGAAACTTATTCCGTCGATCTTCTGAAGATTCGACTGCGAGTGCATCAGCCCGGATTTTCTGCCACGTGGCAGATCGCTCTGGGTTATATCCCCGGTAATGACCGTCTTGGAATCAAACCCGAGACGCGTAAGGAACATCTTCATCTGTTCCGGGGTGGAATTCTGCGCTTCATCCATTATTATGAACGAGTCGTTCAGCGTCCGGCCCCGCATAAAAGCGAGCGGCGCCACCTCTATTATCCCCCTATCGAGATAATCTTTGACCATGTGCGGTTCCACCATATCATAAAGAGCGTCATAGAGCGGCCTAAGATACGGGTTGACCTTCGCGTACAAGTCTCCCGGCAGATAACCCAGGTTCTCTCCGGCCTCGACCGCGGGCCGTGTAAGTATTATCCTTGAGACCAGGTTCTTCCTGAGAGCGTTCACCGCCATCGCCATGGCAAGATAGGTCTTGCCCGTTCCGGCGGGACCGATACCGAAAACTATATCGTGTTTACGTATAGCGTCGATATATCTTTTCTGGCCTTCGCTTCTCGGAGTTATGTAAGCCCTTTTCGAGCTCACCTCTATCCTGTCCAGGAAAATATCATTGAGGTCCATGGACAGGTCGTAGTTCTTTATTGCGTAATCTATGTCCCTCTCCGAGACATGACCGCCTTTTCTTATTACTAGGAGAAGCTCCCCCAACACCTTTTCCGCCGTCAGAATAGAACCTTCTTCTTCCGCGACAAGTTTCAGGGCACCATCCCTGAAAGCCGACTTTACTGAGAACGCTTTTTCGACCTTCTTCAGGTTCTCGTCATGCTTCCCGAAAAGTATCCTTGCTTCCGAATCGTTATTTATCTTTATCGTGGCTTCGGACATAGTTCGTCTCTTGCTCGCATATCCGGTCTTCTAAGGTTAAGCGTCATCCCCGCATGTGACCGAGGGGCAAAGGCCCCCGAGGAAATGCCGAAAGCCAGAGGGCTTCGGCCTCTAAGCGGGGATCCAGCCTTGTTTTTGTCATTCCGAGCGAATTCTGCGAAGCAGAAGAGTCGAGGAATCTATCCTGAGATCCTTCGACTCGGTCGCAGATCAGCTCCCTCGCTCAGGATAAATTCGCCCTTCCAACTTATGTCACTATCGCTCCATAAGCCGGGGGCTCATTTACTTTATCCAGTTATCTTCCGCTTCTTCCTGCACCACCGGTACCGGTTTGACGAGCGCCTTTTCCTTTACCTCTACCTCCGTACCCTTCTTTTTCTTCGGCGGAAGAGGTTTTGATTTCTTCGCCTTTGATGCGGTGGTCTTTGAGGAAGAACCGCCGACGGGCAATTCTATATCAACACCGATAAGGGTCCTCTTGAGGTTCCTGTCTCCGGTCTGAGCCGGAGCGTTGCCTGTAAGATAACCCTGGTTCCCGTGTATCTCCTGATCCACTCTGTCCTTTTTGAAAGTATAGACCTCTATGGCATCAGCGGTCATAGCGGCAAATATCGCGACTGAGAACATCACAACAATTGACAGTGAAAATATCTTCTTCATGGGTGCCTCCTTAATATTCGTAAAGTGAAAATCAAAATCGTCATCCCCGCACGTTCTAAGCGGGGATCTAATAAAAATTATTACTTCCATTTGATTCCCGCTTTCGCCGAAGCCCTCTGGCTTTCGGCACTTCCTCGGGGGCCTTTGCCCCTCGGTCGCGCGGGAATGACGTGCGCAGCTTGCTACTACTCCTCGCCCTTCTTCGCCGTCTTGAGTCTCTTCAAACCCAGTTCCTTCAGCTGGTCCTCGCTTACCTCTGTAGGCGCTCCGGTAAGGGGGCATCCGCCTTTCTGCGTCTTGGGGAAAGCTATCACTTCCCTTATCGACGAGTCTTTAGTGAACAACGTGACAAGCCTGTCCATACCAAAAGCCACTCCGCCGTGCGGAGGAGGACCGAACCTGAATCCTTCGAGAAGGAAACCAAATTTTTTCATGCTATCTTCTTCGGTCAGCCCGAGGACCTTGAAGATCTTCTGCTGCATTTCTTTTTTGTGTATCCTTATGCTACCCGAACCGATCTCGCTTCCGTTGAGGACGAGATCATAGGACTTGGACTTGATACTTCCCAGATCCCCGGAATCGAGCGCTTCCATATCCTCTTCCCGAAAGGAAGTGAACGGATGATGTTCGGATACCCACCTCTGGTCTTCTTTATTGAACCTGAAAAGCGGGAAATTCACTATCCACAGAAAATCGTATCTGTCGGTGTCTATAAGTTCTTTATCCCGGCCTATCTTCAACCTTAACGCTCCCAGCGCTTCACATGCGGTGTCTTTGTCGTCCGCCACCATAAATATCATGTCGCCCGTCTTGGCCCCGGTCGCGTCGCGCAGCTCTTTCAGGACGTCGCGGGAAAAGAATTTGGCTATGGGCGAGTTAAGCTCGTTCTCTTCCACCTTGAAATAAGCAAGCCCTTTGGCACCGAAGTCTCCGGCAAAAGAGGTAAGGTCGTCTATCTCTTTTCTGCTTATGGTCCCGTATCCGGGAGCGGCAAGCGCCATTATCCTTCCGCCTGAATCGGCGACGCTCTTAAAGACCTTGAAGTCGGAGTTCACGACGATGTCGGTAACATTGTTCAGAAAAAGGTCGAACCTCGTATCAGGCTTATCGCTGCCATACTTTTCCATGGCCTCATCGTAATCCATCCTTCGGAAAGGCACATCGGTGTCGCGCCCCATTACCTCCTTGAACAGGCCCTGAAAAAGACGTTCACAGACCCCGAATAGGTCTTCCTGGTCGATAAAAGACATCTCCATATCCAGCTGAGTGAATTCCGGCTGGCGGTCCGCCCTGAGGTCCTCGTCGCGAAAACAACGGACTATCTGGAAGTATTTCTCGACTCCCGATACCATCAAAAGCTGTTTAAAGAGCTGCGGGGACTGCGGCAGCGCGTAAAAACTACCCTGCTGAGTCCTGGAAGGCACGAGATAATCCCTGGCTCCTTCCGGAGTAGATTTGGTAAGCATGGGCGTATCGACAAAAAGAAACCCTTCGGAATCCAGCGTGTCGATTATGTATTTGTACACCTTGTGTTTTATCAGCAGTTTCTCCTGCATGCATGAACGCCGGAGGTCCAGATACCTGTATTTAAGTCGAATATCTTCGGAAACCGTCACATCGTCTTTTATCTCAAAGGGAAGCGTATCCGCTTCGGAAAGTACTTCTATTTTTTTTACCTCTATTTCTACCTCTCCCGTGGGAAGTTTCGGGTTTACCGTACCCTCGGGCCTCAGGGTTACTTCGCCTTCTATCTTGACGCAGTACTCGCTCCTGAGCTTATGAGCTTTATCATGGGCTTCCTTGTTCTTCTCCGGATCAAAGACTACCTGAGTTATGCCATGCTTGTCCCTGAGATCTATGAAAATTATTTCTCCGTGGTCACGCCTGGTGGCGATCCATCCACAGAGTATTATATCCTTGCCTTTATCCTGAGCCGTAAGCTCACCGCAGTCATGTGTTCGTATCATAGTGTGCCTTCTATTCCTCAATGTTTGTGAATTGTGAACTGTAAACTGTGAACAGAGAACTGGCCTGCTTCTGTTTCCCGTTTCCCGTTTACCGTTTACTGTTTCCTGTTTACTAACTTTGTTCCTTCTTCAGTTTCTCAACTATCTCTTCAAATGTAAGCGCTTCCTGCTCGCTCTTATCCATATTTTTAAGCATGGGTTTCCCGCTCTTTATCTCGTCCTCTCCGAGAAGGACCACATACCTTCTTTTTTCCCTGCCGGCTTTGCGCATCTGACCCTTGAAAGATCTTCCGGTAAGGTCCGTATCACAAGCTATTCCCGCCGCCCGAAGTTTCTGCGTCATACTGAAAGCTTCCTCCCGGGTCGAACCTCCCATATGTACTACAAGAGCTCCGGGAACCGCCTTAGGTATCTTATCTTTGTCGACGGCCATAATAAGCCTCTCGACTCCGACAGCGTAGCCTGTCGCTCCCGTGTCAGGACCGCCCATCTCTTTTGAAAGGTTGTCATAGCGTCCGCCCGCGGCCAGCGCGTCCTGCGCTCCCAGTGACGGATGGACCACTTCAAAGATCGTCCCGGTATAATAATCGAGGCCCCTGACCAGGTCGCTTTTTTCCTTAAAAGGAACTCCGGCGGCGCTCAGTATCTCTTTAAGCCTGCCATGGTCTTCGGCGCATTTTTCGCACAGGTGGTCGATCATGCCCGGCGCGTCCGCCACCACGCTCCTGCATCCTTTACTCTTGCAGTCCAGAACACGCAGGACATTGCCTTTTGCCCTTCTCCTGCAGTCATCGCAGGCCTTCTTCTTTTTTGGACAGGTATCCGGCAAGTTCTTTCGTGTAGGCTTTACGGTCGGTAACGCATCCCAGGCTGTTGATGAGTATGGTAAACCCGTCCAGGCCTATGGCTTTCAGAAAACCGTCCAGGCTCAGTATGAGCTCCGCGTCGATGTGCGGATCGGAGCCACCTATTATTTCGGCGCCTATCTGGCTGAACTGACGAAGCCTGCCTTTTTGCGGACGTTCCCCGCGGAACATGGGCCCGATGTAATAGAGCTTCACGACATCGGCTATGCTTCCCCAGCCGTTCTCGATATAAGCCCGTATTATCGAAGCCGTACCTTCCGGACGCAAAGCTATACTTTTCCCGCCCCTGTCGGAAAAAGAATACATCTCTTTTTCGACGATATCAGTATCTTCGCCTATGCTCCTTGTAAAGACTTCCGTCTCCTCCAGAAGCGGTGTGCGTATCTCGCCGTAACCGAACGCGGTAAAGACCTCACGTGCTTTTCCCTCGATCCAACGGACTACCGCCGCGTCTTCCGGGACGATGTCCGGCATACCTCTGAGGGATCTGTATTTTAGTTCACCCAATTATTTTCCTTTCGATCGCGCTATTGTCACCATCTGGCGCAACGCGCGTATCTGTACTTTTGAACGCGGCATTAAAGCATCGTATCAGCTTCGACGTCGACTTTCATCTTCATGCCGGGCTTGAAAGATACTACCTTCTTATCCGGTATCGACACGCCTTCACCTGTTCTCGGGTTTCTTCCCAGTCTCCCCTTACGGGTCTTTACCTTAAATATGCCGAAATTCCTGAGCTCTACCTTGTCGCCATTCCTCAGGCTCTCGGTTATAAGGTCAAAGGTCCTCTGTACGACCTCTTTTACCTCTACCTGCTTCAGGTTTATATCGTCCGCGATCTTCATTATGATATCCTTCTTAGTCATGCCTTCCCTCCTTTTACTTCACGCTTAAATGCGCGATTCGTTAATACATAAGTGCTTATACTATCATCAGTTATGTTGCGTGTCAATCTCAAAACCACCCGCCGCTGCTGCATCGTTCATTTGGTAAGGAATTTTATATTCCCAATACCCACGATGCCCTCGATCTCGTCTATCAGCTCGTCGTTCGGATACACAAAAAGGTCCTTATCCGCGGAAAGTCTTATCTTGCGGCCCTCCGGCGAGACAAAATCGATAAAAACTGGCGTATTACCCTTAAACTTCTTTATGACCCTCCTCAGCTTGACCATCATGGTCTCCTCGAGCCCCGTGGTCGTCAGCTTGATAAGGACGGCCTTGGTGAATTTTGCCTTAACGGACTCGAGCTGTATTATCTCCTCGGCTATTATTTTAGGTTCCTCTTCCCTGAGGTTAAGGCGCCCGTGGACATAAACGAGGCTGTCTTCCTTCACTATCTCCGGAGCTTTCCTGTAGGTCTTCGGAAAGACCAGGACTTCGATGAAATTGTCCAGGTCTTCAAGACTCACTATGGCCATCTTCTCGGAAGTTTTTTTAGTGACCGTTATGCGGGCCTTGTTTATGATCCCCCCGATCAGGACCTCCTGCCCGTCGGACATGCCCGAGAGTTCCGGTATCTTACACGTGGAATACGCGTTGAGAAGTCTTTCGAACCTGGCAAGCGGATGTTTGGTAATATAAAACCCCAGCATCTCTTTCTCGTTGGCTAAAAGCTCGTGTTCCGGCCACTCCGGGATATCGGGGACTTCCTGAAAGCTTTCTTTAAAACTTTCGTCGGCGGCTCCGTCGTCAAAAAAGGACATCTGTCCGAGGTTCCTGTCCTTGTTGGACCTCGCCGCCATGTCCATGACCTTATCAAGGATGGCCATCGCCTGCGACCTAAAAATACCCGTGGAATCAAAGGCGCCACACTTTATCATACTTTCGATGACTTTTCTGTTCACACCTTTGGTATCCACCTTTTGGGCGAAATCATATATCGATTCGAACCTTCCGTTATCCTGCCTGGCCCGGATCATACCCTCGGCGGAGCCTTCGCCCACGTTCTTGACCGCCGAAATCCCGAACCTTATGTCCTTGCCGACCACCGTAAAATCCTTGAAACTTTCATTGACGTCGGGCGGCAGTATTTCGATGCCCATCCTGATGGATTCGTTTATGTAGTCGGATATCTTGTCCGAGTTGTTCTTTTCAGTCGCCAGAAGAGCCGTCATAAACTCTACCGGATAGTTCGCCTTCAGGTACGCCGTCCGGTAGCTGATCATGGCATACGCCGCAGAGTGGGATTTGTTAAACCCGTATCCCGCGAAATAAGTTATAAAATCCCAGACTTTCTCGGCCGTCGCGTGCTCGACCTTTTTCTTTTTCGAGCCTTCAAAGAACTTGTCCTGCATCTTTTTCAGGGCTTCGGGTTTTTTCTTACCCATGATCTTCCGGACATTATCGGCTTCCGCCATGGTAAAACCGGCAAGCGCGGACACTATCTGCATTACCTGTTCCTGAAAAACTATGATACCGTACGTGTCGCTCAGTATCGGCTCCAGCGCCGGGTGGTCGTACTTTACTTCCCTGTGCCCCTGTTTCCTTTTGATAAAGTCCTCGAGCATGCCGCTTCCCATCGGGCCCGGCCTGTACAGCGCGAGTACGTTGATGATGTCCTCGAATTTTGACGGATTCAGTTTTCTCAGCAGGTCTCTCATACCGCTGGACTCCAGCTGGAACACACCACCCGTTTCCGCCCGGGCAAGAAGACCGTACGTATTCTCGTCCTCAAGAGAGATAGTGTCAATATCCACGTCGATCTCTCTCGTGCGTTTGACTATCTTCACCGTCTGGTCTATGACTGTCAACGTCTTGAGGCCCAGGAAGTCCATCTTAAGCATCCCTATCTTCTCGAGGGACGTCATCGCGTAACCGGTGGTTATCTGGTCGTCGGACGTCTTGCAGAGCGGGATCCGTTTCATGAGCGGAACGTC